>JAFQGS010000052.1 GCA_017415455.1 Prevotella sp. | reverse complement strand
TGCTTACGGAGCTTACGGTGGCTATAACTACAGCCGCTACGGTAATAAGAAAGATAATTCCATCAAGCTTTAATGCCTGGTGGAATTATCCACTTTTCATTAAACCACAGGAGAATCCATTTTATCAAGGCAGACACGACACGTCCATGTATGCCTGTTCCTGTATATATGTATCGCAGACAGGTAATAATATATAATGTGATTTTTCCGATTAAGACAAATAGAAAATGAATATTGCAGTTGATTTTGACGGAACAATAGTAGAAGACAAATACCCAGGCATCGGTAAGGAGAAGCCATTTGCCCTGGAGACATTGAAGATGCTTCAGGCAGAAGGTCACCGCATAATCCTTTGGACCGTAAGAGAAGGCGGCGCCCTTGACGAGGCTGTAGGCTGGTGCTATAAGAGAGGCTTCAAGTTTTACGCCATAAACAAAGACTATCCTGAGGAGAAGTACAAAGACGAGAATACTGACTACACACGTAAGCTGAAAGTGGATATATTCATCGACGACCGTAACCTCGGCGGCATTCCCGACTGGGGCACCATCTATCGCATGATAAAAGAGAAAAAGAGCTACCAGGACCTGATACGTGAGCGTCAGGGCGGAGATGCATACGTAGCAGACTCCAAGCCAAGAAAGAAATGGTGGCAATTCTAATAAGTGAAAAATGAAAAACGAAAAATAGACGAACAGTGAAAAGTTAACAACAAACATTGTACTTTTCACTGTTCGCTGTTAATTGTCAACTTAATCAACTCGTTAACTTATTAAAGGAGTGTAGGAGTGCAGGAGTGCAGGAGTGACTTCTCACTCTTAATTATGAATTCGGAATTATGAATTATGAAGAAATGACGCTTCGCTTAGGAGTGCAGGAGTATACTTTTTAGGAGTGTAGGAGTATAGGAGTGCAGGAGTGCAGACAATAGTCCTGCTACAATCAACTTGTCTACTCGTCAACTTACAAACTTGTCAACTGATAAAAGGAGTGCAGACAATAGCTTGACACGCATATGTCCTCTATCTCCTTCTATCTTCCTCTACCTTCTTCTAACTTCTTATAAAGACTCGTCAACTTCCGAAAGTATTGAAGCTCCCTCTCCAAGGAGAGGGCGGGGAGAGAGGCCCCTCGTCACCTCATCAATTTACTCCCCTCTCATTATGGAGAGGGGTTGGGGGTGAGGCTCCTCTTCAACTCTATCTCCTAATAAGCCTTCTCGTCACCCTTTATTACATCCAGTGCCGTCTTGAATATAATCTGTATGTCAAGCCAGAAACTCCAATGCTCGACATACCAGATATCCTTTCTCACGCGCCTTTCCATATCCTCTACCCTACGTGTCTCACCTCTCTCACCGTGCGTCTGCGCCCAACCTGTGACACCTGGCTTAACATAGTGACGAATCATGTAGTCGGAAATCTGATCGGAATAATACTCTGTGTGAGCAAGCATGTGCGGACGAGGTCCAACAATACTCATATCCCCCTTCAGCACATTGATAAACTGTGGCAGCTCATCTATGTTAGAGTGACGCAAGAACTTTCCGAAAGCAGTGATGCGCGGGTCATCCTTCGTAGCCTGCACCTTGTCAGAATCCACATTCACTTTCATGCTCCTGAACTTATAACAATAGAAGTCCCTGCCGTCGAATCCCGTACGTTTCTGCTTGAAGAACACCGGACCAGGCATCGTAATCTTTGATATCAGCGCCACCAATATATATATGATAGGGAACAGCGTACACAGGAAGCACAAAGACACCAGCAAGTCGAAACACCTCTTCACCATACGGTTCTTCAGTCTCTTCAGCGGTTCCTTATATTGAGCCATGACGTATATATCACCAAACTCCACCGCATGCGTTTTTCTTGTATTCACGGAATAGTCAAGCGGAATGTAATACAATCTCATCATGTTCTGATCACAATAGTCTGTAATCTCCTTCAACTTATCATCAAAATCCTGCGATAGCGCAATATACACCTCGTCAACTCTGTTCGCCCTCAGGAAGTCGATGGCGTCATTAACCTCTCCAATAAACTTTATATCCTCCTTAGCCGGCAGTGAGTCATCATCATCCCTTCTTACATCATCCTCATAGCGCGAGTCGGAGAAGACACCCAACAGGTTATACCCGTTCCAAGAGTCGTTCATCACCGCCATCACCTTTCGTGCCATATAGCCGTCACCTATTATTATAGTGTCCACATGACTTCGTCCCACGCTTCTCTGCTTAAGCACAAACTTTCTCATGAGCAGTCGCTCAATCGTTGTACCCAGAAAGACCATGGCCGCCACCGATGCCGAGCGGAAGAAGCCAGGCACAGAGAGATGCGCCATACCCAGCACAGCCGCATTAGTTATAATAAAGAGTACCGATGTTCTGAATGTGTTTCTCAAAACCGTCTCAGGCCTTGACAAACGATGATGCAATGTGATTGTTACAAGACATAGCGACAATGCATACGCAATGTTAGCCACCGTAAAGTCCGTAAGGAGCAATCTCTTGTCATCAGTATATGGCCAGAAGTCCATAACATTGCACAAAAGCAACATAACGTTAAACACGATCAAGTCAACGCATGATACAAACAAGTCGAGCTTTATTGATTTATCTAAAGCAGATTTCATAAACTTACAGAAAATTACCCTTTACCGTGCAAAGATATTATTAAAATTTAATATTACAAAATTTTTACAAATAATAAAAGGGCATCAGCATAGCCGACACCCTTTTATCCGATTAACTGAATCTGGATTTAATCAATTGCTTTTATATAATTTAAGTCTCACATTTACATAACACCGCCATAAGAAATGATAAAGTCTGAAGAACGGCTCACACAACTCCTCCGACGGGTAAGTAAGCATAAACCTTGAGTTTCTTTTTATCTTCTGCACCTGCTTATCCCAGAATCCCCCGTCCTTACTCCAGTATCGCGTCTCATAATGTCCGAAGTTACCTCCAATCATTATCTCCTCCGCCAGCCGCCTTCCGTTTTTCTCGTCCACAGGTATAAACACATACTCATCCTCCAGTCCCAGCATCTCCTTCTCCACATACATCACAGCCTGCGCAAACTTATACATCTTAATATCCTTCAGCATCCTCACCACGTCGTCCCTTCTGTCTTCAGGCAAGTTACGCAGAACATAGTAATAATCAACGAACTGTCTTAGTCCAATCCCCTCTATCACAAAATGTATGAACAGATGCGTTATCTGGTACACAGCATTAAAATAAGGCGTAGGCACAGCAATCTCCCCATAGCCGTCAGGCAGCTCCACCACATTAGTCATCTGCGTTTCCTTCTCTCTCTTGAAAAACACCTGCAACCTTCTGTTTGTTATTGGGTTCTGCGTGTACATAGGCATATAATGCACCTCTATTGCCGCATCTTTGAAAGCCGGGAAGTCTATATGCTGGAATTTAAACTTCACATCCCTGAACATGCCTTTTACAAACCTTATAATATCCAGTCTCCGTCCATCCAGCCATATATCAATATCCCCCGGTGTTCTCATATACGGATCCGGGTACATCATAGCATTCCCCTGCCCCTTCAGAATACAGTTCCTGTATCCACATCTCTCAAAGTTTCTCTTTGCCTGCGCCGCTCTTTTAAAAAGCAGTTCATTTTTCTTTCTCAGTCTCATCGCCATGCCTATCCATGCCATCAGCACCTCATGCTCCGGCATCATCTCCTTAGGCAGTTTCTGTATACCATGAAACACCACTCCCGTCACCGTCTGTTTCATTGCAATCTCAAACACCCCCTTCCATTCCTCTACAGTCATAGGTTCAGGAACAGGAGCATCATCATTTATCGCATAACGCACCAACGCAAGAAAATTTTTCATAGGTCACTTAATCAATTTATCAACTTATTAACAAACCCTCATTTAACCAAAAACTGTGGCACCTTCCACATCATCTTCATTATCTTCGTCACTACAGGAGAGAATCCGTGCGCCTTATAAAGTCTCACGTCCTCCTTCCACATAGCCATTCTCTTGTCCTTGTCAGTGGAGAGTCCGCCCATTCTCATTCTTATCACATACCGCCTCATATACTCCACCCTCAGCCTTGCCTTGTAAAGATATCTCACCAGCAAGTCACTGTCCGCGGCAATCTTGTAACTCTCGTCATACAACCCCTCTCTCATCATCACCTCACGCCTAATATAACACGTAGGGTGCAGAGGCAGCCATCCGAGCCTCACCTTCCATCGCCTGTACTCACCTCCTATCCAGTTTCTCACCACCCTGTCAGTCCTCTCCGCATCAACAAACTTACCGTCAGCATACACAAAGTCAGCGCCCGTTTCCTCAAAGCATCGTACCATGTCTGTCAGCACCCCTTCATCATAAAGCACATCATCCGAGTGCACCAGTCCTATCACATCACCCGTCGCCATTCTTATGCCCTTGTTGATAGCCTCATACATACCGCTGTCCGGCTCAGACACCACCTTCATAGAGAACCCCGGATGCTCAGCCCTGAAGTCATCGCTCCCCGCCACTCCTTCCATGTCTCTGATCACCGCAAGCGATCTGTCCGTAGAGTCCCCGTCCACAACGATATACTCCACGTCATCATAGTCCTGCGCCATCACGCTCCTCATAGCCTCGCCAATAGTCTTCTCCCTATTGTAGCATGATGTAATAATTGATATTTTCATAAGATCAAATCTCAAAACGTTCCATTTAGCCCCAATCGGCCATTAATATCTTAGTGTGTTTGTTTGGTTATACGTTCCAACGAACGGTTTGTGGTCAGTACAGATTAGATAAGAACAATTATAAATTCCTGCATCTTATCTTCTGTGCCGGCACACCCTGATATATAGCATTCTCCTCCAAGTCACGAGTCGCCACAGAACCCACCGACAAGACAGCATTGCTATGCACTGTCACTCCCGGACACACCACAGCCCTTGCCCCCACCCATGCACCGTCCTCAATCACAATAGGCGCATTTCTGTAAGGCATGTTATATATATTATAACCTTTTATAATATATCCTTCAAAAATACTCTAATTTTATCTGCATCAAAGTT
>JAFQGS010000051.1 GCA_017415455.1 Prevotella sp. | reverse complement strand
TCCTATGATTGAAGATTACATTAACAAAGTCAAAGACTTGCAGGAGAAGCAGCAAGAGGCTTTTGACGCACTGCGTGAGTCAATTAAGAAGGCCGAAGAGTTCAATGAGAACGTTGTAAAGAAGAATAATTTTCATCTTACTCCAAACCAAAAAGTTGAGGAGCAACGATTAGTTGAAGAGATAAAGAAGGCAGCAGACGCTCTTTCGAAGTTGATAGATGAGATGCGGAATGTTTAAGTTTTTATAATCAAAAGGGTGAGTAGTATTAAAGAACAGACAAAAAAAGGGTTATATTGGAGCGCGGCTGGAAATATCGCAAACAAAGGTATACATTTTACCTTTGGTATCATTCTTGCTCGTCTTCTTTCCCCTGATGCCTATGGGGTATTAGGTATACTTGGAGTTTTCATATGCATAATCAGTGTATTTATTGATTGTGGTTTCTCTCAGGCATTAATATGCAAACAGGACAGAAAGCAAATAGATTTCTCCACAGAATTCTTCTTTAATATTGCTGTCGGTATATTAGCATATTTTATATTATTCGTTTCTGCACCTTTTATATCTGATTTCTACGATATGCCAATATTGACACCCGTACTTAGAGTGATAGGTATTGGTGTTATAATAAATTCACTTTGTGTTGTGCAGAGTGCCCAGTTTGCAATAAGACTTGATTTTAGTACACCTGCCAAATTAAGTATAAGTACACAAATCTTTTCAGGAGTAATCGGCATCATTTTAGCATACAAAGGATATGGGGTATGGGCCTTGGTCTTTCAACAAGTAGTAGGAGGATTCTTCAACTGCATATTGCTATGGATTCTTGCAGGTTGGCGTCCTACTCTGGAATTTTCAAGAGATTCATTCAAATACTTGTGGGGATATGGTAGTAAGATCCTAGGTGCTTCCTTGATTCAGCAGGCATATGATAATCTATATCCTCTTGTAATAGGAAAATATTTTAATGCCAGTCAGCTTGGGCTGTATTCTCGTGCTATGGGATTTGCGTCATTGCCATCTACTAACTTTAGTGGAATTGTAGGAAATGTATCATTCCCTATTTTGAGTAAGTTAAACAATGATGTTCCTCACTTGATAAATATTTATCGTCGTATGATAAGGTCTACCGCATTCGTTGTCTTTCCAATGATGCTAGGCCTCTCCTCATTAGCATCCCCTTTCGTGAAAATCCTTCTGAATGAGCAATGGTATGGATGTATTATAATGCTACAGATACTCTGCATAGCATTAATATGGCAACCGTTAAGTTACATACATCTTAGTATTCTAAAGGTAGTGAACAGAACTGATGTTATCTTGAAGTTGGAAGTATATAAGCGCTCTGTCGGTTTATTAAGTTTGTTTGGTGCAATACCATTTGGTGTAACGGGAATGTGTATAGCCTTTAGTCTCTGGTATTTATATTGTTTTGTATTAAACACCATATACACAAGTAAATGTTTGGATTTGTCATTTTGGCATCAGATACAAGATGTGTTACCTATTCTTCTAAACTCTATAGCAATGGGTGTTATAATGTTTACTATCGTATATATATTGCCCAATATATATATGCAATTAATCTCAGGAGTCTTGGTTGGCTTATTGTATTATATATTATTCTCAAGAATATTTTTTAAGAGTTTACTGCAAGATACAGTATCAATGTTCTTTAAAAATGCACAATGATTACAATTAAACAATTTATTAAAAAGTTATGTCTCAAAATTATTTTCCCAGGTAGAGACATCACGTTGCAGGAGTTTTTTTTAAAAGAATCATATTCATTCTTAAAAAAAACATCATTATACAATGCTTCTGTGGATACTGATGATGATATAGAAAAGATGCAATATACGATATTGCGTGAGAATCATGTCATAGAGAAGGGGATGTCTATGAGGAATCCCCGAAAAGGGTTTGGTCAAGAAAAGGTTATTAGCCTACTTCATAGATTAAAGAAATATTATAGATCCTACGGGAATAAAGATTTAGGATTTCTGCAATATCCACTATCAACAATAAAAAACTATATAGAGTATACGGAAAATAGTGGTGTTCAAATAGACGATATAAAATCCAAATTTAAAGAAATCGTCAAACTTACAAGGTTAGAAATAACATCTCATGCAGGAATTGTAAAAGTTTACAAAAACGATTTGCACAATCAATGCAACGCTGACTACGAGTCAATATTAAAGAGCAGACATTCCATTCGATATTATTCTGAAGAGCCTGTTAGCAAAGAAAAGATTATCAAAGCTCTGCAACTTGCGCAATGTACACCTTCTGCATGTAATCGGCAAGGATGGAAAACGCATGTATTCCAAGGAGAAGAAAGCGTCAGGCTCATGCGTTGGCAGGGGGGATGTAATGGCTTTGAAGATGAACTTAAAAACTCAATACTCGTTACAGCGAACTTAAAAGCATTTTTATCATATGAGGTTCATCAATGCTATATTGATGGAGGACTTTATAGTATGAATCTGATAAATGCCCTTCATTCATTAGGCCTGGGATGTATTCCGTTATCTTGCGGATTTTATGAAAATAAATTAAGGGGTTTAAAAGCTTTTGGAATACCAGAGCATGAAGTTCCAATTGTTATTGTCGCTTTTGGTAATTTAAAAGAAGATTTTAATGTTGCCGTATCTACGCGGAAAGACATTTCTCTGACAAATACATTTCACAACTAAGTAACTATGAATATATTAATAATAAATCAGCCTCCTTTTAACAGAGGGGATGAGTCGGCACATAAGGGACTGATAAGGACTTTGGTTAATAAATTCCCAAGTGCAAAAATCAGGGTGTTATACTCAAAAGATCTAGTAGAAAGTATAAGACAATATGCTGTATATAGTCCCAATGTAGACTATTTACAAAGTCCGATTTCTTATATTGGGCATAGTGTGCTATATTGGCATGGAATTAATTTGGAAAAATTTAATTTATGGAAATATCGCCCTCGGTTTATGAAAATAAAGGAAATATATGACTGGGCTGACTGTGTCCTTTGTGCTCCTGGTGGTATTTGCATGGGAGGATTTCAAGACTGGAATCATTTAATGCATTTGAAACTTGCCAAAACTTTTAATAAACCACTTGTGTATTATGGTCGTTCTTTTGGACCATTCCCAACAGAAACAGAAAGCCATCGTACGTTCAAGAGAATTAGTCTTGAGATGTTGAATTATTTTAGTTTTCTTTCAATAAGGGATCGTAAAAGTGAGCAACTGGCAGAAAAGTTAGGAGTGTCTTATGTATCAACAGTAGATTCAGCGTTCCTTGATTCCCCGCAAGTTGAGATTCCATATGAATTAAAATATGTAATAGGTGATAAGCCGTATGTGGTTTTTGTACCTAATTATCTTCTTTGGCATTATGCTTATAAGGATAGGATCGCCCATGAAACAGTAATTGATTTTTATAGCAAAGTCATAGACACTATCTGGCAATGCAATCCAGAATTGAATATTGTAATGTTACCTCAGTTATTCTGTGCAAATAATTATGCATTAAATGATGTGTTGCTATTTCGTGAACTTGCCGAGAAGAAAAATGACAAGCGTGTCATTGTTACGGCAGATTGTTACAGCAGTGACATTCAACAAACAATAATTAGTGGAGCAAAGTTTGTTATAGGTGCACGTTATCATTCTATCGTCTTTGCCATTAATCAAGGTGTACCATGCATAGCTCTCAGTTATGAACATAAGATAGCAGGCTTGCTTGAAACATTAGGTAAATCTGAATGGTGTGTTGATTTCACCCAAACACTTGATAATGAAGAAAACCAAGAAAAATGTTTGTCTGAAATAAAAGATATAATTCCAAAACTTAAGCCTGATGTTCAGGTAAGAGACAGAGCAAAACAGATTGCAGCCAGTTGCATGGACAAGTTCATGGAATGGATAAATAAAAATGAAAGTTCATTCAAATAAAAATATTACATATCTTAAAGCAAGTGGAATCTTCCTAATGGTCCTTTGTCACTGCAGACATGGAATTACATTAATGAATGATTTCGTCTACATGTTCCACATGCCCTTATTCTTTTTCGTATCTGGTTACTGTTTCAAGGAGAGATACGTGCAAGAGCCATTCAAATTTGTATGGCAGCGGATTAAAGGGATTTGGTGGCCTTACATAAAATGGAGTCTCTTGTTTCTGGCTTTACATAATGTATTCTTTGACCTGAATATTTATAATGGCGAATACGGGTACAATGGAGGAGTGTCAAGTTTATATACCTATGATGATTTTTTATCTCGTATAGAAAGTATACTTGTACGTATGAACGGTCATGAACAGTTGTTGGGTGGGTATTGGTTCATGAAAGCCCTTCTGTATGGAAGTATAATTGGTTTCGTAATAATATTTGTTTCTGCAAGAATAAAAACGTTTAATCGTTTAACTGTCTCATTATCAGGGGGGGGTAGTTGTGCTTATTGTCTGTTTGTGGCTCAATCATGAACACCGCTCGCTAACAATTCTGCACATTACTCCGCAACTTCTTTTAGCTTCTATATTTTTCCTGATAGGATATTGGTTCAAGTATAAAAATGTAAAGACATTCAATAAGACAAAAATCATTCTTTCAATTATCTTAATTGCAATAGGAAGTGTAGCATGGAAAATGGGTATGGGTGCTATAACATACGAAAACAGCCGAATGCTTCCTTATATCGTAACAGGCACAATTGGCACATGGATGTTATACAGTCTGCCGTGGGACAGAATAAAAGGGAAATTTGCATATGTGCTACAATTCATAGGAAATAACACTCTCACCATCCTGACATGGCATTTCCTTTCATTTAAGTTTGTGTCATTACTGATTATATTTATATACGGCCTTCCTATAGAGCGTCTTGCAGAATTCCCCGTTATAACAGAATACTCCGTAAAAGGCTGGTGGCTTGCTTATATCCTCTTTGCCATGCTTGCTACATGTGGGATAGCCTACAGCAATCGTTGGATAAAAAGCCCTTGGCTTAAACTATAAAGAAATTATGACAAACCCTTTAGTATCGGTAATAATACCGAATTATAATCATGCACGCTATCTTGATGAAAGAATTCAGAGTGTGCTAAATCAGACATATCAAAATTTTGAGGTTATTATTCTTGATGACTGTTCGCCAGATAATGGAGCAAGTCGTGCAGTAATTGAACGTTATCGCAATAATAAGCATATTTCTCATATTGTATACAATGAACAGAACAGTGGCAAGATATTTTCGCAATGGCACAAAGGATTTGAACTTGCAAAAGGAGATTTGGTATGGATTGCTGAAAGCGACGATAAATGTGAGCATACATTATTAAGAACTTTAGTGACAGAATTTGAAAGAGAAAATGAACTAATCTTGGCATTCTGTAAAACAAATATCTTTGATGATTGTGGTAATATATCAAAATCAGACCCATTACCTATTAAGGGAAGGACATTCATATATGAAGGAAGTACTTTTATATCAAAAGAGATGAGTATGGGATGTCCTATGTTAAATGCCAGTGCATGCCTATTTAAAAAAGAGGTGATTAACAAGATAGAACCTCTTTATATGAACTTTATAGGTGCTGGAGATAGAATGTTTTGGACAGAGGTGTCAGAATATGGAAAGATTGCAGTTGTTAACCTCTGGTTAAATTGTATGCGTTCACATCCAAATAATTCTACAAAAAGGAATTATCTCCAAGGGATAAATCAAAGAGAAGACAAACTAATTTTGGATTATATATATAATAGAGGATACATATCAAAAAAAGAGAAGAAAAAAATTAGTTATAAATACGTACGTACTTACATATATAGATATTTGACGGATCCGATTCTTAAAAATGATTTATACAAATACTGGGAATATGGCTTCTGGGATAAATTAATGATAAAGATTAAAAATAATCGTATAACAGATTTTATAAAAAAATATGGCTACTAATATTTCTGTGATTATTCCAGTCTACAATGTTGAGAAATATCTGCGTCAGTGTATAGACAGCGTATTATCTCAGACATTTCAGGATTTTGAAATTATTCTTGTTGATGATGGCTCTACTGATTCTTCAGGAAAAATCTGTGATGAATATGCAAATAAAGACAATCGAATACGAGTTGTCCACAAACCTAATGGAGGGCTTGTTTCTGCGCGTAAAGTTGGATTTGAAGTGTCATCTGGAGAATATATATCCAATATTGATTCAGATGATTGGTTGGAGCCTAATCATCTTCAAGTATTATATGAAGGAATAAAAAAAGAAAATGCAGATATTTCATTTGCTGATTTTTTTAGGAATGAAAACGAAAGACAGGTATATATAAATAACATTCCGACTTCCATTGAGCCTAGACAAATAATCTTAGATTTTTTTAATGGAAAAATTCATGCTGGATTATGGAATAAATTATATAGAAGAGCACTTTTTGAAGAAAACAAAATATCATATCCGAAGTATGACTATTTTGAGGACATGCATACTTCAATTTCGTTAATGATGTATGCAAATGAAGTAGCATACATACCTGTAGCGACTTACCACTATAGGTATAATTCGTTTTCCTTAACGCATAATAAAGATATAGTAGCGCGTATCAAATCATACGAAGAATTTGTTCTTAACATGTTAGATATAAAAGACAAATTTAATATTGATTCCAATTCTGAGATAGGGCAGGCAATAAGATACTGTGTAAATTTACACAAACGGCTTCTGATTCGAAAATATTTTAATCATAAAACTTATATAAAGGGAGCTCTGCAATATTACAAATCTTCATTTAATCTGAGAGATGTAAGAACTATTGGGGATTTTGTCTTTTATATGGCAAGTCGTTGGAAATATCTTTATCCATATAAAATAAAAAATAAATATCGTTTAGGTAATCAATAATAAAATTTACAAAAGACAGGAACCTGTTAAAATGAAATACTTCAATTATCTCATTGTTGCTTCTGTACATTAGGCGCAACGTCTGCGTAATTTATAAAAAGAGATGGAATGGAACCATATTATCCAGTAAGTGATGAGCGTAAATTAATTAGTCGAACTCTACAGAGAGTTGTGGGTAAAGAAACGATTTGATTCTCTGCGGACGTTTTTATTATGACACAGCTCCTAATAGAACTTGTATTAAAGCTATACGAATAAATATATGAATAAAATTCTATCAATAATTATTCCTACATATAATATGGAGGAATTTTTACCATTATGTTTAGAATCATTAATAATAAAAAAAGGGAGAGAACGGTTAGACGTGCTTATTGTTAATGATGGAAGTAAAGACAACTCTTCAAATATTGCTCACCATTATAAAGAAAAATACCCAGATGTCTTTCGTGTAATTGATAAAACCAATGGTAACTACGGATCGTGTATTAACGCAGCACTTCCTCACCTACAAGGAAAGTTTGTGAAAATATTGGATGCGGACGATACATATGATACTGAAAATCTGCAAATATATATAGATTTGTTGGCGACAATAAATTCGGATTTGGTTATATCTGATTTTATAACAGTAGACGAAACAGGGAAAAGGAGGGATTATCATAAATTCAAATTCCCATCAAATAAGGAGTTTTTATTTGAGGATATAGATTATAAGACGTTTCTGCCAATGCACTCAGTAACTTATAATACTGATATTTTTAAAAAAATAGTATATCATCAAACAGAAGGAGTCTCATATACAGACATGGAATGGATATTTCATCCGATGTCATGCGTTAATACTGTATTTTATTTTAAATCAGTAATATATAAATATCTAATTGGACGAAATGGACAAACTATTGATTTCACAGCACGTTTAAAACGTATTGATAATATAGAAAAGGGATTATTAAATCAAATACAAATAATGATAAATATCCCCCAGGAAAACAAATCATATAAATACTTGAATAATATGATTGAAGGACGTATTAAGACTATTTATACTATGGGGCTATTATATAAGAATGTTTCTTATGATATTTTGTCATTTGACAATAGATTAAAAGAATATCCAGAATACTATTCTTATGCAGAGAGTATTATGTTGCCGGACAAAATTTTAAACAAAGAAATACCATTTGTGAAAATGTGGAGAAGAAGAAAAAGTAAAAAACAATTATATAAATCTCCTTTGTTTATCATGTACAGACTTCAGAATCGAATTAAACGGATGTTAAAGAATTCTACAACGGATTTATTTTTTTAAGTATAGAATATTTTATTAGTGTCAATTCTTATTAGTAAATTTAGTCAGATTTTTAAAGTGTTGAATTATTAAAAAACTTAGTTTTTTAGACACCATGCTGATTTTAAAACGTTCGTAACGGAACAATATAATCAGCGTGTTGAAACAATGGCTCTTTTTAAAGTAATGATAATTTAGATGCAACTGAAATATTCCCACTGTATGATTTAATATTTAATATGAAAACGCAATACGTTAATTACGAGAAACCTTTGGTTTCAATAGTAATGGCCACATATAATGGCGAAAGATATTTAAAAGAACAACTTGATTCAATACTTAATCAAAGTGTGCAGAATTTTGAATTAATCATATGTGATGATTGTTCTACAGATAGAACACTTGATATATTAAATGAATATTCAGAACGCGATAAACGTATTTCTATTTTCCCAAACAATATAAATATAGGTGTTAAACGAAATTTTGAAAGAGGTATATCTTTGTCAAATTGTGATTTGATTGCATTCTCTGATCAAGATGACATATGGCGACATGACCACATAGAGTTACTTATGAATACCATAGGAGATAAAATGATGGCTTGTGGAAATTCTGATATGATATATGAGGATGGAACACCAATGGGGATGACTTTAAGTTATCAAGATGCATTTGATTACATTCCTAAGAATGACTTATACAAAGCAATGACGATTATATTATTTCGTAATCCATTTCAAGGAGCCTCAATGATGATTAGAAAAGAATTATTTATACAAGCAGGACCTGTTCCTGAAAATGTAGGTTTTCATGATGAATGGCTAGCGGCATATGCCTCATTCTATGGAGGGATAAATTACATAAAAGAATCTTTGTTGAAATATAGAAGGCTTTCATCTAGTGTTACTGGAATAAAAAACAAACGTAGAAATAAAATACTTGCATGGCGAAATCATCATTTCTATGAAGACAGAATTTATATAATCAATGCAATCTTGGAAAGAAACAAAAAATTATCCCAAGAACAAATACAATATCTTTGTTTATGGAAAAAAATGTACTGGAGAAATAATAAAGTCAAGGGAAAAATATTAAATGCATTATACAAAATCAAATATTACAAATACATATATTCATGTGATTTCATACATTGGATATAAAAATAATTAACTAACTATGAAAGTAATAGGAGTAATTCCTGCTCGTTACGCATCAAGCCGTTTCCCAGGAAAACCATTAGCGGACATTTGTGGAAAACCAATGATTTGGTGGGTGTACAATCAAGTAACCCAAGTAAAAGAGTTTTCAGATGTATACATTGCAACTGATGATGAACGCATTGCAGAATGTTGTAAACAATACAATATGAAATATGTAATGACAGGTACAGATACACCTAATCATATACATCGAATATGGGAAGTAACTGAACTTGTTGAAGCTGATTACTATATAAGTATTAATGGTGATGAGCCATTGATATCACCAGAGAATATCAGTCAGGCATTTCCTGATAGAATAATTAACGACAGGCCATTTTTCCAAAGTGTATATAGAGAGTTAAAAGATCCTGCAGAACTTATGGATATTGCAAATGTAAAGATTGTTCTTAATAAAGAAGGTGCGTGTATGTACCAAAGCCGATACCCAATACCATGTCCTAAGGGTTCTTTGCTTTTCACATATAAAAAAGCCATAGGAATAGAATGCTTTAACAAAAAAGCTCTTGATTTTTTTGCGCATGCTGGGATGGGTACATTAGAGAAAATAGAGGATATTGACCATCTGAGATTTCTTGAGAATGGAATACCTATCTATTATAAGAAAATTGAATCAGAGTCATTGTCTGTCGATACAAAAAATGACTTGGAAAAGGTAAGGATGATTATAGAAAAGAGATTAACCCCGTAACAGTATGAAAAATATTAAGATTTTAGACTGTACTCTTAGAGATGGAGGTCGTATAATTGACTGTAAATTTCCAGATAGTGAGATAAGAGACATATCTTATCATCTCGCAGCTGCAAATATTGATATTGTTGAAATAGGTTTTTTACGCGATCGTCATAACACCAATTATAATGGCAACACTACGTTCTTTACAGATGTTGATCAAATACGCCCATTCGTTGATAGAAGCAGAAATACAAAATATGTTGCTTTTATAGACTATGGTATGTATGACTGGGATAGTCTGAAGCCGTATGACGGTACATCTATAGATGGCCTGCGAATTGGTTTTACCCGAAAGAATTTCGAGACAGACAGGGAACAGATAATTCAATGCCTACAGTCGGTAAAAGAAAAAGGATATTTGCTTTTTGTACAAGGAGTGAATTCCTTGGGATATACAGATAGAGAATTACTTGAGGTTGTGGACCTTGTTAACGAGATACAGCCAACTGGATTTGGTATTGTAGATACTTACGGTGCAATGTATATGGATGACGTAGACCGCTTATATACGTTGGTTGACCACAATCTTGATGAAAACATCGCCATAGACTTTCATTCCCATAACAACTACCAACTATCATTTGCATTTGCTCAAGAAATAATCAGACTCAGCAATGGCAAGCGTGAGGTTATTATTGATTGCACATTAAATGGAATGGGAAAAGTTGCAGGAAATTTAAATACAGAACTTATTGTAGATTATTTGGTGCGTAAACGTAATTATGACTATGATTTTGATGGAGTACTTGATATTATTGACAATCATATATACAAATATCAATTAGAGCATAAATGGGGATATTCCATTCCTGCACTGATGGGAGGAATATACAAGTCACATCCAAATAATATTATTTACCTAACAGAGAAATTTAGACTGGCAACCAAAGATGTTAAGTATATTATAAGCATGATAGACCCTCAACTCAGAATGCGTTATGATTATGATAACATTCAACGGTTATATCAAGAATATAATAATGTTAAGGTTGATGATAAGGAAGCATTGACTCTTCTAAAAAAGAGGCTCTTGGATAAAAATATACTTTTACTTATGCCTGGCAGTTCTATTGCAAATAATAAAGATAGCATTATACAGGAAATTGAAAACAAAGATCTTACTGTTATAATGGTAAACTTTATTGATGAAGATTACCTTAAATATAAATGCTTTGTATTCTGGGGAAGCAATAAACGATATGATAAGTATAAAGATCTGCGGAAAAAAGTTCAATCTATAATTACTTCAAACGTAAAATCAGATAATCTCTCTGACATCATCGTTAATTATGATTCTTATGTTGACCGAACAGAAGAATATTCAGACAATACAACTTTGATGCTTCTTCGTATTCTTCAGCGAATAGGGATAATATCATATTTCATTGCTGGATTCGATGGTTTTTCTGAACAGGGCAGTTATTTTAAGTCTAATATTTTTGACGAAGAACGATTCCGTCCGAAATACGATGAAATTAATAAAGCAATCACAAGGCATCTGAAGAATTTTATTGATTCCATAGGGGAGACCAAAGGAATTAAATTTATCACACCAAGTATTTACAAAGATTTATTCGGATAAAAAATGGGAAAAATTAAAATGCTAGTCATGGATGTTGATGGTACACTTACTGATGGCTATATATATATGTCAGGAAATGGCGAGATGTTCAAAGCCTTCAACATTAAAGATGGTTATACTATCTATACATTAGATAGCATAAACGTGATACCTGTTATAATCACAGGGCGTTCGTCTGATATTGTTGCAAAACGTGCTGAAGAATTAAAAATAAAAGAAATATATCAGGGAATAAGCGATAAACTCAGTAAATTAAAAGAGGTAGCAGGTAAGCATAATATTTCATTGGACGAAATAGCCTATATCGGAGATGACTATAATGACGTAGAGTGCATGCAAGCATGTGGGTTCACCGCATGTCCTCAAGATGCGGAAGATGATATTAAAGATATCGTTGATTATGTTTGTGATGCTAAAGGTGGAGAAGGAGCCGTTAGAGAATTCGTCAAACAATTCATAAAATAATGAGCAATTCGTCAAACAACAGAATTATTTGGATTGATTGGTGTAAATTCATTGCCATAACCTTGACTGTATGGGGACATATATCACCAGTCTTTCGGAATTTTATATTTCTTTTTCACATGCCATTGTTCTTCATGATCTCCGGATATTTATATAGAAAAAGAAGTATAAAAAAAGAAGTAATGGTTGTGATATGGTCTTTATTACTGCCATATTTGATTTATAATTTCATATATATACTCCCGTTACCTTTAGGAGGTGGGTATCAAAAAGGATTTATAACAAATATTCTATTAGGCAATCAAGAAGCTTTATGTTATTTAATGGTCCCACTATGGTTTCTTGTTGCATTAATGGGCATGCGTGTACTTGCTGCTTTTAATACATTAAATATGTATAGCCTCTTTCTGTTTTCGTTAATATCTTATGTTTTATTTGATCTTATAAAGATAGATCAAACAAATGATTATTTCCAATTAAAGACCATGTGTCTATGTTTCCCATTTTTCATTGTTGGATATATGATAAAGAAACGTGACTACTTTAGAATCATAAAAAAATATAACACTGCTTTATTGACATTTTCTGCAATAACTATATTTGTTATTACAGCTGTTATCGGATTATTGAATAGCTCGACACATGAAAATGGCATAAATGTATATCACTGTAGAATAGGAATCAATATTATTTTATTTTATATCTCTACTATAGGCTTATCTGCATCATTGATGCTTCTATGTGCAATACACCTTAACATAACAAGTCCAATAGTTGAAAAACTATCAAATGGCACTCTGCTAATTTTAGCTACACATTTAATAATTTATTGGAAAATACCAGCACTACCTGTACCAGAAGTAATTCAATCAATGCTAAACATTATCATCATATTGATTGTTTCATATGTTTTAATAGTATTTTGTGAGAAATACTGTCCAGTCTTAATAGGGAAAAAGAAATAATCATGGGAAATCTGTTTTTCGTTTTTACTCCTTTGCAGTTGTTTGTTGCACAACAGATTATTAAGCAGGAAAATCTGGGGAATAATATACTATTGTACACTCATATCGGTAATCATTATGATTTCTATGAGATTTATAATATTATGTACATTGACGACTTATGGAAAGAAAAGATAAAATTTGAAGGTATTGAAAAGATAATGGAATTGAATCTTTACAATCCGAAAGAACTCTGGCAAGCGCATAAAAAATACAAGCAATTAAATAAAATCGCAAGACAGCATAAAGTTAAAACAATTTATTTAGGGGAGATATTAAACCAGACCTGCCGAATGAGTGCGGTGTACTTTAGTAAAAGAAAATATAAAGTGGTTTTCTTTGAGGAAGGAACAAGTCATTATATTAATAGACCTTATACTCTGAAGAATAGTTACGTTGAAAAAATCAAATATTTAATCTTTGATAATTTCTGCTTTGAGCCTTTATTTGGAGTAAAGTTTGCAAAATGGCATTGTGCCCCTAATCGTCCATATGATGACATTCCAATAGACAAACGATTCAGTATTATTCCGTATCACAACAAACCTTTTGATGTCCGCTTAAATGTACAACCATTGTTTTCATCAAAATTAGAGGAATATATAGACTCTAATATTCAATACGAAAATGAACGGCGTGTAATGTTGATGACAGATCCAATGCGTGAACTGATGCCGAAAGAATATCTTTATTTATATTTTGAGGCTATAAAAGAATGCGTAGAAGGAATTAACCCCGATACAACTCTCTATATAAAGTTTCACCCACGAGAATTAGACGAATCACGTGAACGTATATTGCAAATAGTCCAAGACTCAGGCATGAAATTCAGGGTGCTTTCTAAAGAAATAAACATTTGTGTAGAATACTATCTTCAAAAGTATCATTTTGATGATATATATTTTTTTAATGCTGCTACATTCTTTTATAACGGGTATGCATTCCCTAAAACCAACTTTATAAAGCTAATGCCTGTTGTATATAAAAAATGTAAAGAAGTAGGACTTACAAATCTGACATATATGGAAAATATGTTAAAAATGATAGAACCATTAGTTTGACAGAATTATGCATTATATAGGAATTAAACAAAGAATACGAAACAAAATATATCGTCTGTTTCATATCAATCGCAGAGATGAATATGGATATATGGCCGAAGATGCGCATCTTGCAGAAGACGCCATCGTCTTCTGCAAGAAAAATTTATTTCTACATGAAAAAGTCTCTATACCAGAGGGGGCTATAATCTTAAATCCTCGCTCAAAATTCATTATAAAGCGTGGATCTTTCTCTTCATATAATCTGTGTGTATGTCCAGGAAATCACATGGCTGTTGTCGGAATGCTAAAACATGACGTTACAGATGCTATAAAAGATGAATTGGACAAAGACAAACGATATGACCGTGATATTATTGTTGAAGAGGATGTATGGATGGGAATAAACGTTACACTACTTAATGGTGCGCACATAGGGCGTGGATGTATTGTGGGAGCAGGATGTGTTGTAAGTGGTGAATGGCCTCCATATTCCATTATAGTTGGTAATCCTGCACGTATAAAACGTTTCTTGTTCACTCCCCAACAAATTGTTGAACACGAAGAAAAACTTTATCCAATAGCGGAACGATTTTCTTTAGACGAAATGGTTGCAATACAAGAAAAATATAGGCATGAATAAAAAGAAGGTACTTTTTATAATCCCAGAGTATTCTCACGGAGGAACGAATAAATCTCTTGAGAATCTACTTTCGTTAATAGACAAACAAAAATATGAGATATCGGTCTATAGTTTATACGAAGACGGGGGACTATATTACAAGGATGTGTTGAAACCATATATAATTAAAAAGAGCAAATTATATAATTATGTACATGATAACTTTTATACAAGAAAAATTTGTGGTTTATGGCATAAAATAAATAAAGAGGCTGACTTTTCCTGGCTATATAAAAAGGAAGCAAAATGGTTACAAGATAAATACATTTTTGATGTTGTCATAGCATATCAGGAAGGAACTGCTACAGAGTTTGCCTCGTATTTTGAAAATGTGAGAAAAATTGCATGGATACACTGCATGTATTCAAGAATGGCATCCGCAGGAACTCCAGCAGATATTAAAATGTACCAGAAATTCAACAATATAATTTGTGTTTCTAAAACAGCTGTAAATGATTTTATATCCCTAATCCCAGAATGTAAGGGTAAGGCATTATCTATATACAACACATTAAATGTTGACAAGATTAAGTCTATGTCCCAAGACATAATAAATGACAATATATACAATACCAGGGTATCTCACTTTAACATTATATCTATTGGACGTTTTGCAAAAGGAAAACAATTTGAGAAAATACCACAATTGTCAAATGAAATAAAGAAGTTAGTAACCAAAAGATTTATTTGGTATATAATTGGAGCTGGATGTCAAATGCAAGAACAGACAAAAGAAGAAATAAAAAAATACAATTTAGAAGATGTTGTAAAGATATTAGAGGCAAAAGATAATCCATATCCATATTTTAGAAATGCAGATTTACATATTTGTACGTCTGATTCAGAAAGTTTTTCATATACAATTTTTGAATCTAAGATATTGCATACACCTGTAGTCTCAAATAATTTCCCTGTGGCAAACGAAGTTGTTGAGAAGGATTGCGGATGGGTATGCAGCTTAGAAGAAATGCCTGATTTGTTAGTTGAAATAATTAATGATGAGAATGGCATATATACAAAAATGAAAGAGAGTATCAGCTCTTACGAATATTCTAATGACGATATTATTAGAAAAGTAGAAAAATTACTTGATAATTAGTCAAACAAAATCAACATAATAAAATCAAACGAATATACTATGCAACCACACAAAACTATTGAAGAGATTAGTGATTACCACAACCCGCAGGAGACCACAGTAATGTTTAATGTTTAATGGTTAAAGTTTAATGTGGTGATAAGATGTAGTCTTTTATATAATAGAAAGCACTGAATGAGTTTTTCAAATGTTGTCTTTCACATGCCAAGAAACTGCCTTGCATTTCAAATCCGACAATCAATCGTCTAACGCATTGGCATTAAAGAAGATACATCAAAAAAGTCAACAAAAACATGGATTTCTGCGAATATCCGAGCCGTCTGTGGTTATAACAGAATAAAACTGACAAAACAAATATCCGTGCCAATCCTTGACATCCGTGGTCAAAATATCAATATGAAAACAATTAAGGCCGTAGCGCCATACATACACCCAGGGCATCTGAACTTCAAGACGAAGCCATACGAGGCATGGATAGCAGAGGGTGGTAAGACAGCCAAGGCACAATATCCATGGCGGCCGTTACACGGCATGGCATACAAATTCGAACTGCCATCATTATGGAAATGCGGCAAGGAGGCACGACTGCGTTTCGTAGAACCAGTATCCCTGTCCTTTGACACGTTCCCTGATTATGCAACGTATGAGATAATACCCATGTTCTGGGACTGCTGGCCATGCTGTTTTGAAAAGGTATGCGCATGGTTGGAAAAACATGACATACGTACTGCGATATTCACTTCGAGCCAGACAGCAGAGAGGATGCGTAAGCGTTTTCTTGAGATGAATATAATGTTTTGCCCTGAAGGAATTGACACATCAGTGTATTCTGAGGGTAAGCAGCTGGCAGAACGCAGCATTGATGTATTAGAATTCGGACGCAGTAACGAGAAAGTGTTGAATGGGACATTTCCTGCTGATGTCAATCATATATGTACGAAGGTGAACGGACAGTTCATATATGATAATGAACGGCTATATGCTGCTATGGGAGATACGAAAGTAACCATAGCATTGCCACGTAGCATGACGCAACCAGAGATTGCAGGTGATATAGAGACACTCACACAACGGTACTGGGAGAATATGCTGTCACGTATGGTGATGGTGGGGCATGCTCCACAGGAACTGATAGATATTATAGGTTATAACCCCGTGATAGAGATAGACACTGCGAATCCTATTCAGCAGATAACGAATATCCTCATGCATATAGAGGATTTTCAGGAACTAGTGGACAGGAACAGGGCTGCAGCACTGGAGCATGGAGACTGGCGGCTACGTATGCGTGATGTGATGCGGTGGCTTGCGGAGTGCGGGTATGAGGTGTGATATATTTCCCACGGATGGCACTGAATACACTGAAAAATAAATACTTATTCATCCGTGTAATTTGTGGGTATAGAAAGTATATAAACTTTTAGCGATGAAAGAAGATAACGTAACATATCAGATTCGGGGAGCTATATACGATACATATAATGCGCTTGGACCAGGTCTTTTGGAGTCTGTATATGAAGAGGCATTGGAATATTTTTTGAAGAAACGAGGATTAAAGGTTGAACGACAGGTTCCTGTCCCTATCGTGGTTGACGGACATTTGTTAGAAACAGAACTACGAATTGACTTACTTGTAGAACAGTGTGTTATTGTGGAAATAAAGTCAGTTATGGATATGAAAGAAGTATTCCACCTACAAATATTAACATACCTGAGGATATCCGGATTGCACAGAGGTGTGCTTGTTAATTTCAATACTGATAATATTAATAGTTCCATATGGAACAAAGTAAATGGATATAACCCCATTTAAATATTATTTACAACAGATGTCACTGAAATGCACAGAAAGACAAATCCGTGTTCATTCTGTGTAATTCGTGGGAGGAAAAAACATCTGCAAAATCTGCGTGCTTAAACATAAAAATATGATACCAAAGATAATACATTTATGCTGGTTCGGCGGGAATCCGCTGCCGCCATTGGCATTGGAGTGCATCGCTTCATGGAGGAAATACTTTCCCGACTATGAGATATGGCAATGGAGGGAAGATGATAACGTGAACGATAACGAAAACGTGAACAATAAAATTAACGGGAACGAGGGAATTAACGTCAACGAAAACGAAAACGTCAACGATGGCTATTTGTTTGATAAGAAGATGGCGTTTGACGTGAATAGCATTCCATATACTGCGGAGGCGTATGCACAGAAGAAGTATGCTTTTGTAAGTGACTATGCAAGAATATGGGCGTTGTATAATTTTGGCGGCATATACTTTGATACAGATGTAGAGGTTATAAAGCCAATGGATGATATTATCTCACAAGGGGCTTTCATGGGATTTGAAGTTGACCCAGACGGAGAGAATTCGCCAGAAAAGTATGCGCCAAGGTATAGTTATGATGTTGCCTTAGGTTTAGGATTTGGTATTGAAGCGAAACATCCGTTTATGCTACAACTAATGGATTATTATAAGAGTCTTGAGTTTGATATATCTAATCTGACACCATACAGCAAAACAATTGTGGCTCATACGACGGAGAATCTTGTAAAGTTAGGATTGAAGAATATTCCAGGTATTCAAGAGGTTGGCGGGATAACAATTTATCCGTCAGAATATTTTGCGCCTATTAACGCAATAACGGGAAGGCTGCATATTACAGAGAACACAAGGAGTATACATCGTTATATGGCATCATGGAATGAACAGAAGAATAAAGGTATTAAGGATTATATTCACCATTACATACCTGAGTCATTGTTGATTTTATATAATAAGATTAAGAGGAGGAGATATAGGATAATTAACGAGAACGTGAACGGGAGGGAGTTTAATGTTTAAGGTTTAATGTTTAAAGTCTAATGTTTAAGGTTTAATGTTTAAAGTCTAATGGTTAGGGTTTAATGTTTAACGGTTAATGGTTGACGTTATCATTTAATTTCTGTTGCCAGTATGAGCTGTTTGCGCACCAAACGGTACGCGCTGCGCCCGTATTTCGTTTGACGTATGCTGCTCAAACTGGCGAAGCCTTCGGCTTTGACGTTAAAAAATATTATGCAAAAGATATCATTATTTATAATATAGATGTTCGCAGTGCTGCCGTATCTGTATGATAAGGTGCTGTTTTGGTTTTACAGAAGGGCGATGAGGCATTGTGGCGAGGGGTGTATGTGCGGCCGTCGCAGAGTGACATGAAGGGGTTGCATAACCTGAGTGTGGGTGATTCTATATAAAGAGACAAAAATATAAGATTTAGATTAATATAAATATTCACTTAAATTATTTTATTATGGAGTTAAATGAATTTATTGCAGTATTTGCAGATCAATTTGATGATACAGATGCATCAGAAATCACAGCATCAACAATTTTTCACGATTTAGAGGAATGGAGTTCATTAGTTGGCATGGGAGTTATTGCATTAGCAAAAACAGAATATGGTAAAACAATTACAGGAAAAGAAATCAAAGATTGTGTTACCGTAAAAGACTTATTTGAATTAATAGCATCAAAATAAAATGTCAGAGAACTTTAATCCTTTTTCTCTGAGTGGAAAAGTGATATTGGTAACAGGTGCCTCGTCTGGGATAGGACGAGGTATCGCTGTTGCTTGCGCAAAGATAGGGGCAACAATTATAATCAACGGAAGAAACGAGGAACGGCTGAAAGATGTTATTGCTTCTATGCATGGTACTGAACATAAATATATTGTCGCAGACCTAAATAATCAAGATGATATACGTTTGTTGTGTTCTGACATGCCTAAACTTGACGGCATAGTTCACTGTGCTGGTGTTGCTAACAGGATTCCTTGTAAGGCTATTAAACAAGCGGATATAGATTTCATAATGAAAACGAATGTTGAGGCTCCAATGTTATTACAAGCAGAACTTCTAAAACAAAAAAAAATAAGCAAGTCTGCATCTATCGTTTTTATTGCATCTCGTGCCGCAGATTCACCTTCCATGGGTAACTCTATTTATAGCGCATCTAAAGGAGCAATTATTAGTTATGCAAAATGTTTGGCATTGGAATTAGCGTCAAGGCAAATTAGAGTTAATTGCATCTCTCCAGGAATGGTTTGGACTGATTTAATTACAAATGTATTAAATGAGGAAGACCTGAAAACAGCTGAACAAAACTACCCCTTAAAAAGATTTGGAAAAGTAGAAGATGTTGCTAATTTAACGATATATCTATTAAGTGATGCATCAACATGGATGACAGGTAGCGCAATTGACATCTCTGGAGGAGGGGAAGGCATTCTTGTATAAATATCATTAAAATTTTTATTCATTTATGGCATATATTAAAGGCATATCATATTATCTTCCAGAAAAACGGGTAAACAATGATGAATTGTTAAGGGAGTTTCCTGAATGGAGTGTTGATAAGGTCGCGGCAAAGGTTGGTGTTAATTCAAGGCATTTGGCCGCAGAAGACGAAACAGCAGGAGATATGGCAGAAAAAGCGGCAAGGAATCTTTTTGCAGAATATAATATAGATCCAAAGTCAATAGACTTTATCATGTTGTGTACGCAAAGCCCTGATTATTTCTTGCCATCTACTGCCTGTATTTTGCAGAATCGTTTAGGAATACCGACTACAGCAGGGGCTTTTGATTATAATTTAGGTTGTTCGGGTTGTATATATGGATTAGCTATAGCTAAAGGATTAATTACCGCAGGTATAGCAAAGAATGTTTTATTATTAACCGCAGAAACCTATCAAAAATACCTACATCCATCAGATAAAAGCAATCGTTCTATTTTCGGTGATGGAGCTGCTGCATGTTTGGTTTCTACTGAAGGGTTTGCAGAAGTTGGAGAGTTCTCTTTAGGAACAGATGGTACTGGCGCAGAAAACCTTATCGTAAAGACTGGTGCGGCCCGTCATAAAAATGCTACAGGAATTTATGTCGAAGATGAAGACGGACATTTAAGATATGATGATTATTTGTATATGAACGGTTCTGCAATATTTAATTTCACATTAGATGCAGTTCCTGCCATGATGAAAGAAATTCTTAGGAAAAATGGTATTGAAAAAGACGAAATTGATTATTATGTCTTTCATCAGGCAAACAAATTTATGCTAAACACAATACGTAAAGTGTGTTTATTGCCAAAGGATAAATTCCATATAAATTTGGAAGAAACAGGAAATACAGTAAGTTCTACTGTTATGATTGCGTTGAAAGACTGTATACAGAACAAGAGAATACAATCAGGTATGAATGTGATGATAACAGGATTTGGCGTTGGCCTGTCTTGGGGCGGTTGTATGTTAAACTTTAAATAATGCAGATTCAAATGAAATCTTGGGATGAACTTAGATTAAGTGAGAAAATAAAGATAAGAATAAAAAATTCAACATTATTTAGTATTTTGCTATCTATATATAAAGGTTATTTTGCAAATACAAGAAGAAAATTCGGTTACATACATCCAACTGCCTTTGTAAGATTCCCTGCTATAATAAAGGGAATAGAAAATGTATATCTGAATGAATACACCAGCATCTTGGGAAATGCGACAATCCTAACGACAAAAGCAAAATTCATAATGAAACGAAATTCTGGTGCAGCAGAAGGATTAACTGTTGTTACAGGCAGCCATACCTCACACGTTGGTGTATGGTGTAGGTTCATTTCAGACTCAGAAAAAGAAACTTATATGGATAAAGATGTCGTTGTAGAAGAAGATGTATGGATAGCATCGAATGTAACCCTTTTAGCAGGAGTCAAAGTTGGACGTGGTTCTGTTATAGGTTCAGGTTCTGTATGTCGGAATAATGTACCACCGTATTCTATTGTAATAGGAAATCCAGCAAGAGTAATAGGCTTTAAATTTTCTGTAGATGAAATTATAGAACATGAAAAGAAATTATATTCTGAGGATGAACGAATACCACAATACAAACTAGAAAAGAATTACGAAAAGTATTATGCAAAAAGAATTGATAAAATTGTAGACTACATAAGATAATATATTTTTTGTTCACGTTCATACCATCTTCGTCATTTTGAAGATTGTCATCGTTATCATTCCCATTCTTAAATAAACAAAACACATATCATGTCAATAAGTAGATTTTACACATTATTCTGGATAATTTATTTTCCACTATGTATAGCTTTCTATGATTCTATAAGTTTTCAGTATATAGATGAATTCCTGACATTGGGACTTATATTCTTTACGTTTATAAGTCTGAAGAAGAATGCCAGCAAGAAGGGAATACGTGAGGTAAGGGCTTATGTGGTGATAATGGTGCTTTATGTCATTTACTCTCTGCTGATGGCTGTGAACGTGAGTAATGCGGTGTGGCAGGACTTGCAGCAGCAGGTGAGACCGTATGCGGTGTTCTACTGTACTTGGTTGCTTGCACCGGAGTTCACAAAGCGTCAGAAGAGCATCATACTGAATACGATGGCGGTGACAATTGTTGCATATATTGTGCTAACGCTTTCAGGCCGATTGAGTTTTTACGGACAAGCATTTGTTACTCCTGTGACAGGTCAATTGGCGTTGGTTATGGCTATGGCGTTCTTCTGCTTTAAGCCCAAGACAAAGAAGAATATTATTATAAGTATATTGATTCTTACGATAGGACTGCTTAGTGCGAAGAGTAAATTCTATGGTGAATATGTGGTGTTTATCGCTATTGTCTGTTTTTTGCATAAACGAATACGGTTTGCCTCACTGAAGACAATGGTGCAGCTGGCGGTGCTGACAGGTGCCGTGATATTCTTTACATGGGAGAAGTTTAATGCTTATTATGTAGAGGGATTTGGAGAAGAGAGACTGCAAGAGATGGCGCGTCCGGCAACGTATGCCGTGGGTATGGAGATACTGAGTGATTATTTCCCATTCGGTCCGGGGCTCGGTACGTTTGCATGTCATGCGGCGGCGGTGTATTACTCACCTTTGTATCCTAAGTATGAACTTGATAACTATTGGGGGCTGACAAAGGAGAATCCGATGTTCCTTGCAGACTGCTTCTTTCCGGTGCTGGCACAGTATGGATGGGTGGGAGTGTTGTTGTTCTGCGTGTTCTGGTATAGACGAATAAGAGGTATGCGAAACATAGTGGATGAACGCTATTACAAGATGGGACTGATGTGTATCCTTGCGTTGGCTCTGGAGAGTGTTGCCGACACCTCATATCTCTCGGGCAAGGGTATGGGATTCTTTATGCTACTGGCGATATGTCTGAATGCCAATAAGGTAAACGGAAGTGATGAGTATAGATTGAAGTAGAAAATGCGAAGAAGTGTTATAATAACGTCGCCGTCGCTAAACACAGACGAAAATGTGTCCGGAGTGTCTGCGGTGACGAAATTCATCGTTGATAATAATAGTGAATGTGAGTATTTGCATTTCACTATTGGAAAGAAAGATGATGAGACGGGGAATGTTCTTGTCAGGATATTCAAGCTATTACTGGTGCTTGTGAAATGGGTAAGGTTGCTTGGGAAAGAGAAGGATGCCCTGATACATTATAATTATCCTTTGGAGAGGAAGTCTATAATAAGAGACTTCTTTTTTATGTATTATGCGCATTTGAAGAAACGGAAGATAATAATTCATATTCACGGCGGCCTGTTTCTGACAAAGACCGACCGGCCATTGGTAATTACAAAAATTCTTAAAGTTGTCTTCTCTTGGGATTATCCGCTGATTGTGTTAAGCGAGAATGAGAAGGTGTTGTTGTCTGAGCAGTTTGGCAAAGATAATATAACTGTGCTACCAAACTGTGTGCCTTTGGATGTAGCAGCCTGCTATCAGAGATGCCTGGGCGATAAGGAGTGTATGGATATCCTATATATAGGAAGAATAGAGAAAAACAAAGGTATAGACTATATCATAGAGGCTTGCGAGGGACTTAAAGATGCCGGTATACGATTCAGACTGCATATTGCAGGAAAGGAGCAGGAGGATTATCTTGGCGAGATAGAGAAACGACTGGAAAAGAATTTCATATATGAGGGAATAGTATCTGGTAAGGATAAGGATGACCTGATGAAGAGATGTGACGTGTTTCTGCTGCCTTCTTTCTATGAGGGTCTGCCCATTGCGCTGTTAGAGTGTATGAGTTTCGGAATGATACCTGTATGTACTGATGTTGGCAGTATAAGTTCTGTTGTTGAGCATGGGAAGAATGGTTTTATTGTGCCATTGAAACAGTCGGAGCCGATTGTAGATGTGCTGTTGGAACTCAATAATAACAGAGGTATTGTAAAGGAACTGTCAGAGAACGCAAAGAAAGTGATTTTTGACAGGTTTGCGCCTGAGAACTATACAAGGGTGCTGAATGGTTTATATTCATTAGTATAGGTGAGTCTGGTAAAACAAGCATATTCACGATTCCGCTCTTTCGGTGGCTTGCGCCTATTGCGTGAGTATATCAGGTTAGGGCTTGCTGGGTTTGTCCTGAACAGAGTCTTGCTGGGACTCTTGAAAGGATACTCCCTGAAGAGAATATATGCGCAGATAGGTGAGAGGACGAGCCGGATATTATGTGAGAGATACAGGGCAATTACGGAAGAAAGGCTTGCGTCGTATGACAGCATGGGATTGGAGCATAAGCGTAGTGGCACGGTGTGGTTTTGTTGGCTACAGGGAATGGAGGATGCTCCGTTACTGGTGAAGGCTTGTCTGAATGCTGTTAGGACGAATATGCCGGACAGGGAGGTTATAGTAATAACAAAAGAGAACTATAATAGTTATGTGTCTTTGCCGGATTTTATTGTCGGTAAATGGGAAAGGGGGATTATGCCTCCGGCGATGTTTGCTGATTTGTTGAGGCTGGAACTGCTGATATCTCATGGTGGTGTGTGGATAGACTCCACGGTGTTGTGTACCGGGTGGGAGAATAACGAGTGGTTGCGGCGTAACGCTGAGGCGGCAATGGATAGTGACTTGTTCTTTTTCAGATATGTGAGTGGAAAGACGAAAAGGTTTGCAGGGATAGGAAACTGGTTTATTGCTGCCAAGACAAATAATACGGCTCTGATGGTTCTGAGGGATGTGTTGGTGGAGTACTGGAAGGACTATGACTGTGTTTTGGACTATTATATATTTCACAGATTATTCTCGCTGATTGCTGCCATAAAGCCGCAGATAGTGGATGAGATGCCAAAGGGCTTGTGTGTGCCTTGCCTGCAACTGGGATATAGGCTGGCTGATAGATTTGACGAGGGATGGTGGGAAACAGTCACTGGTAGTGTGTGCTTTCATAAGATGAACTATAGAAAGGAACGGGAGGCAATGAGGATAAAGGATTCTTACTGTAGTCATATAGTTGAAATGTTTAGCGATGAGCGGTAGTGCCATGCTCTTGTCTTACATAAATATTCCAAATGTCAAATATTGAAAACATAAGGGTTGCGGCTGTAAAGGCACAGGAGGCGCTTGACAGTAAGTTCATGCATAGGGTGCAACCAGCATTTGATGACCTTGTGGAGGTGTTTGCAAGGGAGTTCCCGCAGAAGACGACAGATCCTGATGATGTGTTGCTGCAGCTGCAGGTATTTAAGCTGGTTCTGGAGTATCATATCTTCATGGGTAATACGTATGACGTGGTGTTTAAGCATGAGGAGTATGTCCGGATGTGCGAGGATGCAGTGCGTACAGGGCTGCTGACAGGGGAACAGATTGACAAGGTGGAGCAGTATGTTAGTGAACTGGAGGATAAAGCGGCGGCGTTTGTAAAAGGAATAAGGACTCCGGAGAGAAAGAAGTTTGACACGGAGCATCTTGACGGATATGTAAGGAAACGTGCCAAGCGTTATCGTAAGGATAATGGCGGGCATGAGAGGTGTATCCTCTGTGATGAGCGTGAGGACTTATGCAAGGGGTCGCATCTGGCTCCGCATTTTCTTATACAGTCTTTTCTGAGTTATGACGGCTCGAAGGGACGTGACAAGGAGATTGTGAATGAAGAGACGCTGGCGTCGTTGAAGACGGAAAGGAAGTGGGGAAGGAATGTGCCTGCGGAAGAGATTGACAGGGTGTTTGGCGAGGAGGTGCCGGAGGAGGAGAAGACGGAGCTGAAACAGAATGCTCTGACGCGTGACTTCTTGTTCTGTAATCATTGTGAGAAGCGTTTCTCTTACCTGGAGCAGGCTTATTCGGATTTCTTTAATGGCAGAAAGAAAGCGCTGAACCCTGTTGTGGCGTATCTGTTCTGGCTGTCTGTGTTCTGGCGCCTGTCGGTGGCTAACATGTGCGTGAGATTGTCTAAGCAGGATGAGGATGCCATCCGTGACATATTAGATAGGCATCTGCCGGATAATCCAAAGGATGTGGCTTCGCTGAAAGCGGATGATGCCTTGGGCGACTACAGGTATTGTCTGTATCATTGTGAGAATATAAAAGGGGAACTGACGGGACTGGTGGGTAATCATGTGAGTTATCCTCCTTATCGTCTTATCATAGGCAATTATGTTGTGGTGCTTTATGATAAGTCGATAAAGCGTAATAAGAAAAAGACTTACAATACGTATCTGCAGGATGAGGTATGTGTGGAGATACCGTTTCTTGAGTTCTGGAAACTGAAACGCTCTATATTGGATCAGGTTGAGGATATGGAGTTGAAGGATATCGGTGATGATGATACGAACATCGTGGATGTAATACAGGGGGACTCCGGATGGGAGGCTAAGTTTCTTTCGGACAGGTTGTCGCCGATGTCATCTGAGGAGATTGCGGAGAGGGGACAGATGTATATGGCTTCGCCTATTCCGGGTTCGGTAATGAAGATGCTGGACTGGACACGCAGGCATAGACATCTGTCTATTCAGGAGCAGTGCTGGGGCATAGAGCGTGACCTCGGATATACTGCTGAGGAGGCGGACTATATGTATAGATGGTACTTCGCAAGGATGGACAGGATAAGGAAAGTGAAAAGACGAAGGAGGGGTAAGGGTTAAAGTTGACAAGTAGACAAGTTGACAAGTTGATTGATTAAGTGAACAAGTTGATAAGTTTGTGAGTAGACAAGTTGACGAGGAGCCTCTCTCCCCGCCCTCTCCTTGGAGAGGGAGCTTCAATGCTTTCAAAATTTGACGAGTCTTTATAAGAAGGTAGAAGAAGGTAGAGGAAGATAGAAGGAGATAGAGGACGATTGCGTGGCAAGCTATTGTCTGAACTCCTGACGTGTTGTTGAGCGAAAGCGAAAAACTCCTGAACTCCTTTAATCAGTTGACGAGTTGATTAGGTTTTAAGGTTTGTTATCGTTATTGTTGACGTTCTCGTTAACCCTTGAACATAAAATAATATAGAATATGCTTAAGCTTAAGGATATAAGGATTCTTGAAAGCAAAGAGGATCTGAGGAATTTGCCTGAGGGTAAGTTGCTGATAAATACCATTAATGCACACTCGTATAATGTGGCGCAGAAGGATGTGCAGTTTGCGGAGGCGCTGCAGAAGGGGGATGTGCTGATTCCGGATGGGGCGAGTATAGTGATGGCTTGCAAATGGCTGGGGGCTAAGTCGCAACCGAAGGAACGTATAGCGGGATGGGACCTCTTTGTGTATGAGATGGAGAGGGTTAACGGCGTTGCCGTTAATGATGAATTAGTAATTAGGAATTATGACGATAACGAGGACGTGAACGATAACGGGAACGTGGGCGTTAGTCGTGGAAGGAAGAAGAGGGTGATGTTTATGGGGAGCAGCGAGGCGGTGCTTGAGAAGATAAGGCAGGAGGCGTCTTATGCGTTCCGTAATATTGAGGTGATAACGTATTCGCCGCCATATAAACCGGTGTTCACGGATGAGGATAATGCGGCGATGATAAGTGCTATAAACAGAGCGAAGCCTGACTTGCTGTGGATCGGCATGACGGCACCGAAGCAGGAGAAGTGGGCGTATGAGCATTGGCAGGAACTGGAGATTGCCTGTCATGTGGGGACGGTTGGTGCGGTGTTTGACTTCTTCGCTGGTATGGTGAAAAGGGCTCCACTGTGGTGGCAGAGGCATGGACTGGAATGGCTCTACCGTCTGCTGAAGGAACCGAAGCGTATGTGGAGGCGCTATCTCGTGGGAAATGTATTGTTCTTGTGGAATGTATGGAAGGAGAGGTGAAAAGAGGAGGCCTCACCCCCCCAACCCCTCTCCTTGGAGAGGGGGCTTCAATACTTTCGGAAGTTGACGAGTCTTTATAAGAAGTTAGAAGAAGGTAGAGGAAGATAGAAGGAGATAGAGGACGATTGCGTGTCAAGCATGCGTCTGCACTCCTACACTCCTTGGGTAAAGTTAACAAGTTAACGAGTCGACAAGTTGACAAGTAAACAAGTTGATTGTATCAGGACTATTGTCTGAACTCCTGACGTGTTGTTGAGCGAAAGCGAAAAACTCCTGAACTTCAGAACTCCTAAGAGAGGAACATTTCTGCAAAAAATCATAATTCATAATTCCTCATAATTAAGAGTGAGAAGTGACTTCTCACTTTTACTTTTCGGTTATCGTGTTTATTTGTGAAAAAATATTTGTATATTTGCAACGTCTTGGTATGCAAACGATTTTCGTTGATGTAATAGAATGTCGTTGATGATATATTTAGGAAATAAAACTAAAAGATATGGATAATGCTATTATACCTCTGAAAATATCACAAATAGCAATATTTGTTGCTAAGAAAAAACATATTCCTATTTCTGCGGCTCTCAGTTATATTTATGATTCTCCTTTCTATGAACGATTATACGACGAGAAAGCTAAATGGTGGTATCTTGATACAGAGTCCCTTTATCAGGAAATAGAACGGGCAAGGGTACAATCTCAAATAAATGTCTCAGATAATGTTGTGACGTTTCTCACTTTCTGTATTGAGCGTTATGCACAAAAGCATGACATCTCTTCCCTACAATCGTATGCTCTTTTTAGAAAGCATAAGGTTGATGATTACTTGATAAAGGGTTATGATGTGCTTCATACGCAGGGAAAGGACACGATATTGAATGATATAGAAATATTTTTGAAAAATTATTGTGCTATATGAGATTATATCATGGTTCAACAGTAGCAGTCAAGCGACCGGCATTACGTACAGGACGTGTAAATACGGATTTTGGGAAGGGATTTTATACGACAACCGATTTTGAGCAAGCTGCCCGTTGGGCACGCATACGAAGAGAACGGGCAAGAGCGGAAGTGGCTGTTGTTTCTGTGTATGAGGTTGATGACGCTTTGCTCTCAAATGAGGATTTACACATTATGGAATATAATGGTGCAACAGAGGAATGGTTGAATTTTGTGGTGGCAAACAGACGTTCTGCTGCATTGCATAACTATGATATAGTGTTAGGACCTGTGGCAAACGACAATTTGTATGCCACAATCAGTATGTATGAAAATGGTCAGTTGAGTGTGGAGGCTGCCATTGTGCAGTTGAAAACACATGTGTTATATAATCAAGTGTCTTTTCATACAAAAAAAACGTTGGCACAGGCGCGATTTATAGAAGCTGTTAAAATTGAGTAATGCACAGGGGAGGAGTGTTTTAAATAAAGTTGACGAGTTGATTGATTAAGTTGACAAGTTAACGAGTTGACGAGTTAACAAGTTGATTGTAGCAGGACTATTGTCTGAACTCCTGACGTGTTGTTGAGCGAAAGCGAAAAACTCCTGCACTCCTGCACTCCTTAATAAAATTGACAAGTTGATTAAGTGAACAATTAACTGTGAATCGTGAAAAGTACAATTTTGCTTTTCGTTTAATCCCTCCTGCAAAAAATCATAATTCATAATTCCCAATTCATAATTAAGAAGTGAGAAGACTTCTCACTTCTTAACTTCTTATCATAAAGATAATGGTGAATAAGACAGAGCTTTTTTTCTCTCTGATACGTTTTTCTATTTCTGCGGATGCGCCGCTGCCCGAGGGTATTGGCAAGGATGACTGGCTGGATTTGTATGAGCTGGCTAAGCGGCATGCCTTGCTGGGGGTGTTGTACCGGGGAATAGAGAGGCTGCCGCATGAGGTGCAGCCGGCAAGGGATGTCGCTGTGCCGTGGTTTATGGCGAGTGAGCGTATCGTGGGCATGAACCGAAAGGCGAATGTGAATGCGGCAAGGCAGACGGAGAGATTTGCTAAGGATGGCATGCGGTGTTGTGTGCTTAAGGGACAAGGAAACTGCACATATTACCCTGACGCCTTTATGCGTACTCCAGGTGATATTGATGCGTGGATAGAGGGTGACGACAGGGGAATAATAGGATATATAAGAAGGATAATGCCAACGGCGGTGGCGTATTATCATCATATTGATGCGCCTGCTTTCGGGGGCACACCGGTGGAGGTGCATTACAGACCGTCGTTTCAGTTTAACTTTATACATAACCGACGTCTGCAGAAATGGTTCAGGGAGTGTGCCCCGGAGCAGTTTGGGAATATTGTGGAACTGGCGGACGGGGCTGGTAGGATAGCGATGCCTACGTTAAGATTCAACAGGGTGTTTCAGATGAGTCATATCGCTAATCATGTGTTGCATGAGGGGATAGGGCTGCGACAGCTGTTGGATTATTACTTCCTTCTGAAACAGGGATTTACAGATGAGGACCGCAGCGAGTACAGAGGGCTGATGAGGCGTTTCGGAATGTATAAGATGTCTGGGGCGGTGATGTATGTGTTGCGTGAGGTGTTTGGTATGCCTGACGAATGGCTTATTGTGGAACCGCATGAGCGATGTGGAAGGATGCTGCTGGAGGAGATAATGAAGGCAGGAAACTTCGGGCATTATGACGAGAGAATAGGGGAGAGGGATAGGCAGAGTAAACTGAGGATGAATATTCTGCGACTGAAGCGTGACGTGAGGATGATGTCGTACTTCCCGTCAGAATGTCTCTCGGAACCGTTCTTCAGACTGTATCATTTCTTCTGGAGAAGGAGGGTTGGTTGATTTTTAGTTTTGTAGTTAAGAAGTTAGGGAAGTTAAGCCATGTGCTTTTTTAGAAGAAGGTAGAGGACATGTCCTTGACACGCGCAGAAGCGTTTAAAGTTTAACGTGAACGAGAACGTTAACGAGAACCTCACAAACTCATACCCTAATCAAATAACTCGTCAACTAACACTAAGGAGTGTAGGAGTGTAGGAGTGTAGGAGTGCAGACGCATGCTTGACACGCAATCGTCCTCTATCTCCTTCTATCTTCCTCTACCTTCTTATAAAGACTCGTCAACTTCCGAAAGTATTGAAGCTCCCTCTCCAAGGAGAGGGCGGGGAGAGAGGCTCCTCATCAACTTGTCAACTTGTTACCAACACTAAGAATACTCATCTTAACTCCTTTTAATAGTTACAAAACAATTACGGCGCAGGGTGATATACCTTGCGCCGTAATTGCGTTTATAGGGTTGTGTTATTTATCGTATGTTATGAACTTGCATCCTGTGATATTAAGTTCGGCATCTGAGACGTCCTTGGCTGCCTTGCTATAGAAGAAGGTGCTGTTAGAAATGTTAATATCATAAATACACTTCATACCAGGGATGCCATGGGCGGATATGGCGGTCTTGGTGTTATGGCATACCACATCGGTGATGTGGATGTCGCTGAAGTCTGGAGCGAACGGTGCCGATGTGGCTACGGTTGTATTGTCCTCTACCTTCTTTCCTACCGCCTTGTCCTGATAGGTGCATTCAAAGACTATCGCCTCGTCCTTGATGTCGGTCATCGTGATATTGCTGATGAAGATGTTCTCTGTCTTGCCGCCACGTGTGATGCCACTCTTGAAGCGCAGACCGGTATCGGTGTTGCTGAAGCGGTTGTTGCGGACAACGATGTTCTTCATGCCGCCAGAATACTCTGAGCCGATGACAAAACCGCCATGGGCATGATAGACGATGTTGTCCTGGATAAGGATGTTCTCGCACGGACCATATTTGACACCAGACTCGCCTGCGCCTGCTTTCATGCATATTCCGTCATCGCCGGCATCTACAGTGTTGTTTACGATGAGTACGTTCCTGCAGCTGCTGATGTCTATGGCGTCACCATTCTGTGCGTTCCATGGGCAGCGCACTTTTATGTTGTCTATGATGACGTTGCTGCAGCGAGTCGGGATGATGTGGAACTTGGGTGAGTTCTGAAGTGTCACGCCCTGAACGAAGACATTCTCGCAGTCGGTAAAGCGTATCATGTGAGTGCGTTGTTTCTCCTGTGCCTTATAGCTGTCTGCGATGTTGTCATAGTGTTTCAGGTTGAATGGATACCAGATGGTGCCGTTGTCTGTGATGGTGCCACCCATGTATGTGAATTGCTTCCACTCGTCGTCGCTCACCTTGGAGCGTTTCACAGGACGCCACTGGGCACCGTTGCCGTCGATAGCACCTTCGCCGGTGATGCTTATGTTCTTACGTTTGCTTGCGCTGATGAGTGTTGATGTCTTATCTTCTCTTACACCTTTGCTCTCCTTGAAGTGCTGACTCTTGTCGGGTGTTGCCATGATGATGGCATTCTTCTCTACGTGGAGGTCGATGTTGTCCTTGAGGGATATAAGCCCGGTGAGCCACACTCCTGAGGGTACGACAAGATGTCCGCCGCCTTGCTTCTCAAGTGCGCTGATGGCTTTGCGGAATGCCTCGGTGTTGAGAGTGATACCGTCGCCAATGCCTCCGAAATCCTTGATGTTTACGGTGTTGTCAGGGATTGATGCCAACACGGGTACGGGCATCTCCACGGGTAGATTCTGGTAATACTTACTGTAGTTTTCTGCCACGGCCGAGATGACTACGGTCAGCAGTGACATAGCAATTAGTGTAATTTTCTTCATTATTCTGATTTGTTTATTCGGCTGCAAAAGTATCACTTATATGTCTCTTATGCAAGAATAAAGTATTAAATATGTTGAATTTACAAGAAGAATATAACATCTCTCTTATTCAGCACTTTCGTCGATGATCTCTGCTTCGGGAGCATTCTTCATGACTGAGGCGATGCCATTCTCACAGGCTGTTGCGCTTGAATACATCTCGCTCTGACCGATGACCTGTCCGTTGCCGGCTTTCAGCACGAAGTATGGTGAGCCGTCTTTTGCCTCTCTGCGTTCAAAGTGTTTCTCGTCAGCAGCATTTTTCATTACCGACTCTATGCCGTTCTTGCAGGCTGCAAGTGTGGTGTAGCCTTCGCTGGCAAGGATGTCCTGACCGTTTGTGGCTTTGAGGTTGAACTGATACTCTCCGTTTTTACGTCTTTTGATTACAAATTTTCCCATAGTTGTATTTGTTTAATAGATTTATAACTTTAGACATCTATCACACTGCATGTCTTATACAAACATAGCGATGAAATGTCTATTTGCGACAAAGATACGAAGAAAAGAGCGAGAAATATGAAGATTACTTCAATATTTTTCACAGCGAGTGCACACTATCTTCGAAGTTTACCTCAAAGATACGAAAAGTTATCAAATGACAATCCTATTACCATAGTTTTTTTAGAAGTTACAGTTAGAAGTCGCATCCCTTGATGATGGTATATGCAGTGGGTATGTAAAAACTATAGGTGTCCGATATTTTCTTAATAAACCAATTGTTACAACCTATCATAAAATATAGGAAAAGCGTGGCCTTGTATATTATATGATAGGTTGAGCAAAATTACTTGTTGTTTATTAGGCTATTTTTCAAAGCAATACCCTTTGCTGTAAGACGGTATTTTTGATTCCGGCTATTGGGCTTATCTGGAATTGTAAGTTCTATATAACCATTACTAATTTTAGATAATTATGCAGATGCTCTGCCGGACAAAACAGCGTATTGCCCTTTGCTATCGTCTTTGTTCGTATTTTACCAGCAAAGTCATAGAGACCGCCAAAGAGATAGGCATGTATCTGCTGTAATGATTTTACTTTACCCACATCTTTGTCTGCCACAAGGTCGCTTTCCCATAGTGTATATGCCTTCTTGCGGCTCTGTCCGTCGATGGTATTGTCGCTGTATGTAAACCAATCGAGAAACTCATTAGCTTTATTGTTGGGATAGTGCTTTGCCAATATCTGTACACACTCATTGTCGAGTGCATCGGCAGCACGCTTCTTGCCATCGGGTGCCTCAAATTTGAAGTCGTGAGTGACGCTCACGAGTTGAACCCCATCGGCTGCCAGTTTCTTTTTAAGCCAACGCCAATAGTTACCCGCCTTGACATAATCTGTCTCTTCATTGATTGCACGAATTATATCAATAGCAGAAAACCACCACTTGGAATTCTCCTCATCCCAAACAGCTCGCACCTCACGGTCATTATAGAATCGAATGGATATTTTGGTCATACTGCTATTTCGTTTTTGATTTCCACTCTTTTACTCTTTACTTATACTACTCCTTCTCAATATAAAGTTACGAGGTCAATTCTCTTTTATATTCTATGCGGTTAGTTTCTGTCATAAGTTTAATATAATATACGCAAATTAAAATACATTACATGAAGATTTTAAGTCATCAATTGCTCTTTCTAGTTGGAACATATGAAAACCTGAAAGTACAAGTTTATTGGATAATAGAGACAGGTTTGTACTATTTGTGATTGATATATTAAAACTATTCTTGACTGTAGAAATAAAAGATGAAATGCTCCCTATAACAATAGCTGCAGTCGAGAATGTGTTATTTTCTTGGACTTCTTTTTCCGCTATTGTTAAAGCATATCCAATCGAACTATTTATATAATTATTCCGTTTGTTCATTAGATTTACAATCTCCATTTTAAGAGATTGTTTTTTCATATTATTCAAATAAGAATTATCAAATGATGAATATTTACTATTGATATTAATCATTTGTAATTCCATTTCTTTTTGAGAAATGGAATTTTGACAACTCCTAGCGGACTCAATATCATTAAAGGCGTTTGTATATAAAATCTTTATTAAGGTTGAATCCATAGTTTACTTCTTTGATTGATTGTTTCTACTTTTATCCTCCACATTCTTTATTTGCTCCACGATGTTGCAGGCTTCAACAAAACACTTATTAATTTCATTAAGTTTTTTTGTGCTTTCGTTCTCAAAATAACTAAGTGTCTGTATCATTCTATTTTGTTGCTCTTCGATAAAAACATCTATTTGGTTACGCGTCTTTTCAAACTCAGATTTACTTGTTGTCTCTAATTTTTCAATTAAAATTTCACCGTCTTTCCTTAGGCTACGAATGTCTTTTACACCCTCATTTCCTTGCTGTAGCAGTTCGTCCATCTTATAAATAGAATAAAAACTGAAAACAAGAAATAATATGGTTAGAATGGCTGCCCATATAGTTAAGTTACTATATTCATGTTCTACCTTATTAAGATGTAAATCAATCATAGATTTGGTTTGTATTTCCAACAAGGTCCGTTCATTACATAAACGCAAAGAGTCTTCTTTTAATACTTTTTCGTATTCCATATACAATTGTTCTATATTGTTATTATATATAGAATCTTGCATATAGGTCGATAATATGGCTTTATTATTGCTACCTAAATTACAATATAAACTATCTACTCTTTCTATATGATCAAGGTAATAGTTTTTAATCTTATCCTGAGATGTATTAAGACTACATATTGCAAATATTTGATAGCCCATAAATACAATAGTATATAGACTTAATACAATTAAGAATAATTTCGCATACTTGGGTTCCTGTGATGAATTAACTTTATTATCCATAATTTATCTGGCTATTATCTATTCTGAGTTTTGTATTATTTTATTCTTTGTTTGTACTGATCAGTTCTGCAGAAATCATTTCCGCTTGCTTAATCACCGTTTCCGTAGCCAACAATTGCATATCAGGCGGATAACCATATCTACGCAATAAACGTTTGATGGCTACACGCATCTTTGCACGTACATTTTCTTTAATTTCCCAATCAATAGACGCATTATTCCGTATTGTCTCAGTCAATACCACAGCCAATTCACGAAGTTTGTCTTTTCCCATCAGTTCCATGGCACTATCATTATCTGCTACCGCTGAATAGAAAGCATATTCATATTCCGAAAGCCCCAATGTCTTGGCTGCATCATCTTGTGCAACAATGTGTTTACTCAACCCTATCAATTCATCAATCACTTCAACGGCAGTAATCACCTTGTTGTGATATTTGGCTATTGAATGCTCCAGCATTTCCATTAAGGACCTCCCTTGTACCAAATTACGCTGCATGCGAACACTAATTTCATCATTCAGCAACTTCCTCAAGACTTCCAAAGCTATATTCTTATGCTCCATTCCTCGCAATTCCATTAAAAATTCTTCTGAAAGAATGGATATATCCGGTTTTTTGATACCAGCAGCATCGAATATATCTACCACTTGTTCCGAAACCAATGCTTTATCTACGACCTGACGGATAGTTGTTTCTATTTCTTCGCTGGTTCTACCCGACGATGTAGCATCAAACTTACACAAACGTGCCTTTACCGCTTGGAAGAAAGACACTTCATCTTTTATATCCATGGCCTTTTCATGCGGAATGGCAATTGCAAATGCTTTGGATAACGCATTGACTTCATTGACAAACCGTTTCTTTCCATCATCCAAGCCGAGGATATAATCTTCCGTTTGAAGAATCAAAGATAACTTGGTAGAAACGTCCGCACTGAAATAAGATACATAACTCATACCGTCCAACATTTGCTGAACTACCTCCAACTTCTCCATCATCAAGGCTACCGCTTGCTCCTGTTGTTCGGTCGGATTACCTTTTCCATCCGCATCCGAATAGAACGACAATGCCTTCTTCAAATCCGAAGCAATGCCTAAATAATCTACAACCAAACCACCTGGTTTATCCTTATATACACGGTTCACTCGGGCTATAGCCTGCATCAAGTTATGCCCCTGCATAGGCTTGTCAATATAAAGTGTATGCAGACACGGAGCATCAAATCCTGTCAACCACATATCACGTACAATGACCAATTTCAACTCATCATCCGGATCTTTCATTCGGTCTGCCAATTTTCGTCTTTGCTCCTTGGTGGTATGATGTTTTGAAATGCTTGCTCCATCTGAAGATGCTGATGTCATCACCACTTTAATTGCCCCTTTCGCCAAATCATCATTATGCCATTGAGGACGTAAAGCCACGATCGCATCATATAATTCAACCGCAATACGACGACTCATAGCTACAATCATCGCTTTTCCCTCAAATACCTCTTGCCGATGTTCGAAGTGAGCAACTATATCCTTGGCTATATTCTTAATTCTCGACTTACTACCGATAAGTGCTTCCAGTTGAGTCCATTTAGCCTTTGCTTGCTGTACCTCATCCAGTTCTTCGGTTTCCAGTTCCTTATCAAGACTACTGATTAATTTACGTCCCTCTTCGCTCAGTTCTACTTTAGCCAACCGGCTTTCATAAAAAATACGTACCGTTGCACCGTCTTCCACCGCTTGAGCTATATCGTACACATCCACATAGTTTCCAAATACAGCCGGTGTATTGATGTCCGTCGCTTCAATCGGTGTTCCGGTAAATCCCAAATAAGTAGCATTAGGCAAGGCATCACGCAAATATTTGGCAAAACCATATTTGATTTCCGAACCTATCACCTCATCCGCTTCATTGCGAACTTCAACCGTCTTGGCCTTGAACCCATATTGAGTACGATGAGCTTCATCAGCAATAACAATCACATTGCTTCGGTCGGTCAACGTTTCATACACATTACCACTTTCAGGTTGGAATTTCTGGATGGTAGTAAAAATCACCCCTCCCGAAGCCACTCGCAACAAATTCTTCAATGTATTTCTGTCGTCTGCTTGTACAGGTGTCTGCCGCAATAACTGACGACAATCAGCAAACGTACCGAACAATTGGTCATCCAAGTCATTACGGTCAGTAATTACTACAATGGTAGGATTGCTCAATATGCGAACAATCTTTCCTACATAAAACACCATTGAAAGTGATTTTCCAGAACCTTGCGTATGCCATACCACACCTGCCTTATGGTCTCCCCTCGATTGCTCCTTTACATCTTTGAGACCATAATTACCAGGCGGTTCTTTTAGCACTAAAATATCATTCAGATTAATACCCGTGGCACGAACCGTTGAATCCACCGCCTTGTTCACCGCATAGTATTGATGATAAGCCGCAATTTTCTTTACCGTCTTCAAAGTAGTAATACTCGTTTCCTTGTCTTCCGTCTTGGTCTTTTCAAATACCGTAAACGAACGGATAAGATCCAACAAAGTATCTTTGTTCAGCATTCCTTTTATTAGAACCTCCAATTGACTAACCAGACGAGATGCCTCCGCTTTCCCATCAGCACTTTTCCATGCCATCATACGACTGAATCCAGCTGATAACGAACCAGCACGTGCTTCCAATCCATCCGAAACCACAATAATGGCATTATAGGTAAACAAGGAAGGAATGGTTTCCTTGTAAGCCTCCATCTGCCGGAAAGCACTTTGCACCGTAGCATTCTCATTAGCAGCATTCTTCAACTCTATTATGACCAAAGGCAATCCATTGACAAACAACAAAATATCAGGTCGCTTGTTATGATTATTCTCTACAATGGTATATTGATTGACTACCGTAAAATCATTGTTTAGCGGATTGTCAAAATCCACTAAACACACCAACTCCCCTCTTTCTGCCCCATCTTGATGAACCGATACCGAAATACCTTCCGTCAGCATCCGATGAAAAGTTTCATTATTAGCCAATAAATCAGGTGAAGCTATCCTGAGAACTTGGCTGATAGCTTCATCACACACCTCTGTAGGCAATTTATGATTAATTCGATAAACTGCATGACGCAATGATTCCACCATTACGACCTCTTCAAACGATACACGTTTGGGATTTGTTCCATCCGGTGCAATGTCAGGGCCATAAAGATAACGATACCCGAGTTGTTCAAATAACCCGATTGCAAATTCTTCTATTTTGGATTCGGTAAGGATTGGCATAGTCATTAAACTGTAATTGAAAATAGTTAATTAACGAGTTCTTTTTGAAGTTCAATATTATCTTTAGCTAAACTATCGTAATACAAACTTGTTAACTCAGAAGTCAGAAAATCATCATTCAACAATTTTATAAATAAATTCTTTGATGCTTTTGTATCTAATTTAAATTGACCACCATCATCTGTATATTTTATCTTTCCTTTAACAGCAGGATGATTCTTTGAGAATTTTATAATATTTACATTGGGAATATTTTCTTTTATTACAGGTGAATTACGTGCTATTTTAGTTAACTTACGAGCAAAGCTAACATTATCTATTAAATCTTCTAAAACATTAATATTACTTACAATCCCCTTTTCTCTAATTACATTTAAACCAATAATAGCCTCTCGTTTTATAACATCATGGAAACCAAAACTTTTTTCAATTAAATTTAAATCTAATATAACAATTTTACTTTCCACACGTATTAATTGAAAATTCCCACTAATGCGTAATAATTGGTTATTAAAACGTTCAAATCTTTGATTTGCTTTCCAAAGTATATAACTACCTCTACCAATAACTTCAACAGGAGAAAGTTTTTTATAAAGAGATATGGCATGATTATTATCTGCTATAACAATAATCAAAGCACAAATATCAGACAATGAATCGTCATTAAAATCAAAAGAATCTAATTGATCATTACCTATAAAAG
>JAFQGS010000050.1 GCA_017415455.1 Prevotella sp. | reverse complement strand
TTTTATCGTGCCATGATTACTGTGTCATGGCAGTGCGATTAAATTGCCATCGCACCGCCATGACAACGTCATCCTACCGCCATCTCAAAGCGATGCTGATGCGATTACTATGCGATGATGCCGCCATAACTATGCGATGGTGATTTTTTTGATATGCTTTCATTCAAAAGACACAGCCAAAAGATTTCCGGACGTGACATCGCCATATTATTCGCGACATTTCAATCTGCGGAGAAAAAAATTAGGATTTTGCGATTCCTGAGCCGCTTTTTTGCACTCATGCCACTGCCGTTTTTTCACTCTTCCACTCGGATGCAGGGTGTTGGAAAATGAAAGAGAAAATTCTGCAACGTTTATTTTTTTATTTTTATATCTCTTTTTTCGCATATATTTGCTATTTTTGCAATCTATGAAACCTCTGTAGCAATAAGGAAATACATTTGTAAGACCATTGCTATCAGCACGGACGCCTTGCAAGAAGAATGTCCGCAGGTTTCAAATAATATGAAGACACAGCATGACCGACAGAGAAATCATAAACGCACTGATAATGCGTGACGAGCAAAAGACACGGCAATTCTTCTTCAAGAACTGCCGCCCGCTCTTCATGAGTATCATCCGGCAGATATTCTCCTATGAGGTGGATTACGACGAATTTGTCAACGAGCTGTACCTTTACCTTATGGAGAACGACGCCTACAGGCTGAGACAGTTCAAAGGACGCAGCTCGCTATACCAATGGCTAAAGGTCATCGCCATACGCTATTTCATATCAAAGCGAGACAGCATGATAGATGCCCAAAGCGCAAACACTCCTTATAAAGAGCAGGCAAGTACCACCGAAGCCGATGACAGCGTTTGTGCAAGTGCTGACCTGCGTCACTTGCTCGCCGCTATGCCCAACCAGCGCTATGCCTATATAATCAAGCGACTGCTCATAGATGATATAGAGCCGGAGCAGCTGGCACGGGAGATGGGAATTGAGACATCTAATCTTTACAATATTAAACGGAGGGCGATGACACAACTCACCCGTGTCGCTCTAACAGACATTAAACGCTATGACAAGAGATAACCACATATCAGATGACATGTTAGCAGCTTATCTGGAAGGTAATACTAACGAGGAAGAGACTCAGATGGTGCTTGATGCCATAAAAAACAATCCGGAGTTGCAGGAGATTATGAGCATTGCCGTAAATACTGAAGACACCTTCTGCCAGTCATACAGTATACTGCCGATGCTGAGCATGGCGGCTGAGAGCGGCGACAACATATGCAGTGTGATGTGCGAGGCATACATACTGCACAGAAGAGGAGTACCTTTTGAGGAAGAAGACCTCTTGTCACTGGCACGTACAAGCCACTGGCTGACTCCGCAAGGCTCTCCGCTACATGCCATAGGACAGTTGCTCTCACACTACGGGCTGATGGTAACACGCAGATACTATGCAGGCACAGAAGACATCTGCAATGCATTGTCATCAGACAACGACGTGATAGCCATAGTGGATTGTGACAAGCTGTACAAAAGAGAAGACAAAGACGACATGCCTAACCATGCTGTAATCGTGACATCCATTGACAATGACACGGTAACAATCTTCGACCCACAGGAAAACTCAAGCATATCCGTTCCCGTCAACGCCTTTAAAACCGCATGGAGCACATCACACTACTACATGGTGCGTGTACTACAGACCGTTGACGACTATGAGCCGCAACCCATAACTCTTGATGACATACAGCTCACAGAGCAGCTGACAGAGCTGCGCGAGGCAATAGCCGAGAATGCTCATGAGGTATGGGCTGCCGCCCGCAGGAAGGAAGGATGGACCTATGGAAAGGAACGAGACGACGCAAACAAGGAGCACCCCGACCTCATACCATACTCATCGCTGCCCGACAGCGAGAAGGAATATGACAGAATCATGGCTTTGGATACCATTAAACTGGTGAGGAAACTGGGGTTTGACATAGTTAAGCGGAACAAATAGAATAAGGTTGTAAACAGACGGACATATTATGGCAAAGAGAAAGGTAATGATAATAGGCAGCCATCCTGTAAAGGACGATTTAATAAGGCAGTATCAGGCATATGACTATGATATTGTGACAGAGATGGGCATGCAGGATACTTACGACGAGATATTCTTATTGTCCGATGCCGGCAGTCGCTGCCCCAAAGAAGCAGATAACGCCATCATTGCCAAGATTGCAGATATTGCAGAAAACACAAGAAACGCGGACGCACAGAAGAAGGTGAAATGCCACCTGCTGGTACAATGTCAGGACACTCTGCAGCTATTGCAAAGGGTGGATTTCCACAACAGCATAAAGGAGACATTGGACATCTACCCATTTACCATGGATGAGGTGTGGGCACAGAACATTGTATTAGACTACGAGCCTGTAACCGTTCAGTCTGAAAAACACATACATCTGGTTATATTCGGAATGGGCGAGGCTGCAGAGACACTTGCCATACACACTGCACATGTGGCACACTTCCCCAACTATATACATAATCACTCGCTGCGAACACGCATCACAATGATTGACTGTGATGCTACGAGGAAAAGCGAAGAGATGATAAGGAAATATAAGCATCTGTTTGACAACAGCTATTACCGGACAGTGATACCCACAGAGAAGAAACCGATAGTAAGATTCCACAAACCCATATATGAGGGGAAGAGAGAGGATTTTGTCGATGTGGAATGGGAGTTCGTGGAGGCTGAGAGCTGGTGTGCTGAGCTAAGAGACAAACTGAGGCTATGGGCTGCCGACAGCAAACAGCTGCTGACAATCGTACTGGCTGACAATGATGGCAATAAGAACACAAGCGACTCATTACTTCTGCCACAGGAGCTTTACGAGCACAACATCCCTATTCATATACACAAACAGCAGAATAGCGGATATGACATAACACAGCCGCTTGTGAGAATGGCTAAGAACGTGAACTACATTTACGACCAATGCTACAACGAGAACATAAAAGACTGGAAAGGAACACTACGACACGCTGTTGACATTGACAAGGAGAAGAGGGATGCCTCATGGGACAAGCTTCCAACCGCAAAACGTTTCTCAAGCATTTACAACGCAATGACTATCCCGACAAAGATGCGCTCAATTGGACTGGCAGACACCGACTGGAATAAGTTCTATGACATAACACAGCAAGACATCAGACTACTGGCGCAAGTGGAGCATAACCGTTGGAGCGTTGAAGAATTGATTCTGGGATTCAGACCATGCACTGACGAGGAGCAGAAGATAATATCCGCAGATGTGACAAATCAGAAAGACGCATATAAAGCAAAAAAGATACATTATGACCTAAGAGCATATAATGACTTAAGAGCTGACAAAACAGGCAGAGGTGTTCAGGTGTATGACCTTTGCCTCAGTTCATGTCTGCCTTTGATTTCCAAGACTTTCACAGAAGAGGAAGGAGGCAAGGCATGAAAGTGAAAAAGCATTACATATCATTGAGTTTCAAAGGCGGTAACAGATACCATAAAAACGGCAAGTGCCTTAAACAAACAGAACGTATCATCAACATTGGAGAGACGGCCGACTGTGATGTAAGGTATGAGGCAAACGGCTTATCCCCGGAATACTATGCCTCCATCATAAAAAATGAAGATGGTGACAGCTGGCGCATCGTAAAACGCTCACAGCATATTGATGTTTCCATAGAGGGTAAAGGGCCTGTAGGATATGCACAGCAACTGACAAGCGGAGACAGGATACGCTTTGACAATCAGGACATGGCATTATGTTTTCATACACATCATGACAACAATTACGATGATGCCCGTCAGGACAATGTGAAAAGACTTGCCATTGTTGCTACGTTATTCTTGTTAGCCATAATCATTGTCGCACTGGGATTAAACAACAGGCAAGACGACATCACAGGTAAGGACGTTGAGCCGCTGGAAGAGTCTGTTTATCTTATAAGGGTTGATTCTGTAAGACGCATCCTGACATACAATGGACAGGAAGAATGGCTGCCGCCTACAAAAGTATTAGAAAGCAACGTTCCGGTAGGCAGCGCTTTCCTGACACCGAAGGGCAGGTTGATAACGGCACGACACTGCGTGGAATACTGGATTGGAGAGAATCTGGACCTTACGACCAGGGTTGAGGAACTGAGAAAAGACGATATAGTAAGATGGGCGATAGAGACCGAGACTTTTAATCAGACGCATGACTCCGACTCTGCTATGACGCTCAGGGTATTCTTCTCTGTCCTTGATTTTATGGGCAATAAGAAATATTCTTTCAGCTCAACTGACAAGAATGTGCATATCAACAAAGAGAAAGACGGAATCTTCTTATTGGCAGATTTCAGCCACGACTATTACTGGCGTTCTGTACGCCCATACTTCAAAGACCGTCAGATGGAGCTTGGCGACATCCTTTGGATTGACAGTATTCCTGAGCAAGGGAAAATAACGACTGCCTCACCTGAACAAATCAGCAAAGTGAAAAACGGAACAAAACTGATGGTCTGCGGTTATCCAATGACTGGTTTTGGCGACCGGAAGATGACCTTTACCGAAGGTACTATCAGACGGAACACATCTACAGAAAATGAGAATTTGTTCTTTGAGAGCAACATAAATCATGGATTCTCCGGCGGTCCCATACTGATGAAGGACGGAACGGACATCATTGCCATTGGGGTTGTATCTCGCGTGGACAGCATCAGCAGCGGTTTATATAAATTGGCAGTACCTATCTCTGAAATTAAAGATGAGAAATAAAAAAATAACATTACAAGACATAGCAGGATTCTGTCCGGAAGAGGCTATATGGAAGATGATGTCAGACGTAAGCGCTTTCTTAATTAAAGAGAAGAACGCTTACAACTTATCACCACATAATATAATAGTCGCCGGAGAGTCTTTTATCATTGAGTCAAACCACGAGACAGACTCAGACTTTTATGCGCCAGAGCAAAATGAAAGCATGACACCTGGAGAAGCGCAGATGATATGGAGTATAGGGGCTTTGGCTTATTATATGGCAACAGGACATATAATATTCGGAGGACATGGAGGCTGTTATCAAAAAGAGCATGAGTACGTATCTTTACCGACTTTACCCAAAGGACTTCAGGCTCTCACATCTGTCACACACAAGTGTCTGTGCGCTGACCCTCAGAAGCGAATCGGCATGAATGAGCTGCACCTGCAGTCATTGGAAGGACTGACTATTTGCAAAAGACAAGAGCGAAAAGCATATGTCATAAAAACAGAACGCAAGGAAAATGTAAAACATATCGGTGAGAAATGGCCGGAAGAAATGACAGAGATATGAGAAGAAGGATAATTTCAACAATATGTATTTGGGCATTCTCTTGTATATGTAGCTTTGCCCAGCATGACACTCATCTTGTAAGACTGGCAAATGACTTGGTACAGTTTCGCAAGGCCGCAAATAACAATATCCTGAACAAGACCGTTATTAACTGGTCTGCCTCCGGAGTTCCCAAGATGACGCTGATGGACAACATCAAACGGGATGACAAAAACGAATATCGCGGTAATGGTGCCAACAGATTTAAGATAAACCAGATTATAACACATGTCTATAATCGCCAAAATACAGGGATGGTGTCAAAGGGAGATTATTTCAACAGTACAGAGAAAGATATCCATTACTCGGCCATTGAGAAAAACATCAAGGGCAAAAGCACTGTGACATATACACTTACAGGGCATATCGGGGTACAGGAATTTGTTTTCATATCATATAATCCCAATACAAGATTCTCCGCAAAAGTCAATGGAAAGGAAGCTAAACCGGCTGTTGGGAAGAACGGAGTTCTCTTTATACGGCTGCCATATGTATCTAAAGACCAGAAGATTGTATTCTCAATAACAAACAATTCCAGTGCTAACGAATCATTTGTAATACTCAATCATAACCCACAGAAATGATGAAACGGATTGTGACAAACATATTGAGTCTTTTGTTTGCAATAACACTATCCGCACAAAATAGTGACAGGCAGAAACTTACATCTATCTTCAAAGAGGCAGAGCAATGCTATCTGATAGACGACTATCAGCAGCTGGAGTCATACATCAAACAATATGCGGATGTCTTTAACGCACACCCGAAGAGTCTTGGAGATTCCATCGATGTGTACAGAGCTTATTACGCAAAAATGTGCGGCGCATATTATTATGGGCTTACCGGCATAGACTCATGCGATTATTATTCTGAGCAGATGTACAGAACGAGCCTGGACATATTCAACCAACGTAATAGCGTCACAAATGCAATGGTGTTGCATGAGGAGCTTGCACAGCTTTATTATAAGATGAGAGCATACGACAAGGCAAAGACAGAGCTGGACACTGTCTATCAGTATTATGACGAACGCGTGAACATCATGGGTATCAGCTCGTATGAGCCACAATATTACAAGTCGCTCTCACAACTTGCGATGTGCAACGCCCGCCTTGGAGACTTTGGCCTGGCATTAGATCAGATTGACGAGGCTATCCATTACTATAAAAGACAGGAATATGACGACTACTACGAGGCGTTAAGAAAGCGTGGGAAGATATTAATGCTTCAGGCAGACAGCACCGGCAGCACCAACTATAAGGAAGCGATAAATTCCTACAAAAGGTACATCAACGAACGATATGACGCCATTGCCAGAGAATTAGGCTCAATGAACGACTCTCAACGAAACCAATACTGGCTGTCCACTCATCAGTTTCTTTACGACTGCTTCAGACTTGGCAACAGAGCTCCAGAGATGCTGTACGACCTGACATTGTTCAGCAAGGACTATCTTGTAAGGAAAGATGCCGACATGACAAAATGGAGACAGGTAAGACAAGCATTGAGAAAGCAAGACTGCGCAATAGAGTTTGTTCAATATTTCGGCCGTAATGACGAGAAGAGACTCGGCTGCATGGTTCTTAGAAATAATAGCCCCAAGCCTCTCTTCATCGACCTGTTCGCAACCGACAGTCTGCTCAACCTGCCTCTTACTGATATCCATACCATTGGCAGCGCTATAGCTTTTTCTATCAGCGAAATCAAGGACACCCTTTACAACGATCGCCGACTACCTGCCTTGATATGGTCTGAGCCATTAATGAAAGCCATTGGCAACGCACAGAGAGTTTATTTCTCACCAGACGGGCTACTTCATCAACTGGCTATTGAATATCTCATGCCAGATACAACAAAGATATGTTGCCGCCTGTCATCAACACGTGTCCTTACCCGAAGAAAGGCAGCACCAAAGATGAGCAGTGCGCTGCTGTGCGGAGGAATAGAGTACAACTCCGTGGTACATCCCGCCGACAGGAACAACGACGTGGTAGCCTATCGTTTCCTTGCACCACAGACAACAACAATCAACGACCTTTCATGGACAAGGAAAGAGGTAGACTCAATATTGGCATTACGCAACAATCCCAACGACACCTTACTCGTGGGCAGAGATGCAACAGACAAGGCTTTCCTGCAATTATTAAAGCACAATTATGATGTCATACATATCTCCACACACGGATATTTTGGAGGCAGAACAGGAATACACAATGACATCAAGCCACTTCTTAACGACGACTCAATGTCCCAAAGCGGACTGTTATTTGCAGGAGTGGCAAACACCTTGACAGACAAAGATTTTGATGAGAATCTTTTTGACGGAGTACTGTCTGCCGCAGAATTATCCAAGCAAGATCTAAGCCACAGCGAGCTCATTGTCCTGTCTGCATGCCAGACTGGCCTGGGGCATCTCACTGCCGACGGTGTACATGGCATACAAAGAGGCTTGAAGCAGGCAGGCGCCAATGCTATGATGCTCTCACTTTGGAACGTAAACGACTACTCAGCAAGTGTACTGATGCGGCATTTCTACAAAGAGCTGGAGAGCCAGACAACCAAGGACATCCATTCAGCATTCCTCAAGGCACGTAAGAAGCTGGAGCAGGAAGAAATTGTTATCTATTGGTTTGACGTGTCTGACTTCACCATGAAAACAGAAGTTATCAAATATGATACGCCGCAACATATTAACCCTTTCATCATTATTGACGCAATATAATAAAAACAAGATATCATGAATAAAGTATTATCAGCAATTATCCTGATTCTGTTTGCAGGAACCATATCTGCACAGTCTCATATGACAAAAGGCCGTGCCGCTAACCACAAGCCCCGCACGGCACAACGCAAATACCAGATATTGGTGGAGAACGAAAGAAACATCAAGAAGGTTCAGGATACCAACAACCGTCTGTCTGCACTTCAGGATGCCTCACGCACCGACGCCCAGCGCGGCCTGTTTGGCGATTTGCTATGGGCAGGATATACCAGTGCCTTCACACAGAAGACGGTCAACGCCACATCCAACATCGTAAGTCTGGGTATCAGCTACCTCTCAGAGGCCGTCAAGAGCGACAGGGAGAAGTGGTACAAACGTGCCAAGCAACAATGCTACTACCAGAAACTGCTGTCCACGGAGTCGCAGATAAATGATTTCTACGCCCTGCCATCCGTCAAGGGAGCCATGGACCCTGAGAATCTGAAGTTTGAAGGCTTCGGATGTAAGAACTACATAGAGGTAACCGACGACTCAAAAGAGGGTGTCGGCGTTTTCTACATCTTCTGCAAGATGCGCCGCGACAGTATCGGGCTGCGTCATATCATCAATCATTCAAAGTTTCTTGTAGAGATAGACTCGCTGATATTAAACCCAACATATTGCAATCTGCCTAACGACTCTACAGGCAATGCCGACAACCGCTTCAACTTTGAGAAGCGCGACAATCTGAACCTGCAACTCAAAGTGCGCTTCTATTCCTCATGGATGAATCAGGCCACAATGATTACCAATAACCAGCAATTGGGCGAGTTTGTCGTCAATATAGATGTCGACAAGAACAAACTGAACAAAGACGGAGTATTTGTATATGACAAGAACGACCCCGACTTCAAGAAACTTATCAGCATAGACGGCGACTGCTACATAGTGCCTCGCTCATATACCGGCACCATCGACGGCGTCAACTATCAGCCGTCATGGGGAACAGGCCAATACCGCATAGAGATGGAGGTGTCTGAGCGTTGCGAGATAGTAGATTCCTATTACCAGATAAGAGAGTCTGGCAAGGGAGATATTGTTGCCGCCACAGCAGGAACGCCCGACAGCAACACCGCAAATCCGGAGAAGTGGAAATGGGACAAGGCGAAATGGAAAACTGAGTGGAAGGCTATGAACAAACGCCGCAAAGGCGACACATTCCTGAACAACGCATGGAAATGCATCATCACCGCATATAAGGGCAACGGCTGGGTAGCCACCCTTACCGACCCGCTCTCCACTGCCCTCTACAGTTGGGAGACCCAGAAACTTAACAACTGGATTGAGGATACCCACGAGAAACTATTTGACGGCAGCGGAGCAGGCACAGCATCCATGCCTGGCATGGGAGATATTGGCGGTGCCGCAGGACCGGCTAAGTCTGGGAAAGGTAAAAATCAACAATAACCCAGACTGTTATCATTAACAATATCACAGAAATAAAAAATGGGATATTTCTTTGTGATAACTGGCAAATTTCAGAAACATTTCAAGGCAATCTCTTTCAAGGGCAACCGCAAGAGATTGCCTTTTTTGCAAGCAAGACTCAAAAAAATATTTTGCAGTCACGCAGCGACGCCACTCATGGATATCTGATGATGACAAATACAGGGAGAAGCAGCCATTGCATAGTTATGGCGACAGCATTACATAGTAATCGCATCAGCATCGCATTAAGACGGCGGTAGGATGGCGTTGTAACGGCGGTGCGATGCTATTTTATCGCAGTGCGATGACAACGTAATCATAGCGCGATAAAATTGCCATCATAGCACCATGACATAGCAATCGCACCGCCTTCTCATATGAAACGGCGAGCCCATGGCATAGCAATGACTGCCATTTTTAATAGAAATATAGAAACCATAGGTACTATAGAGACTATAAAAACCATAAAAATCTTGCTAAAAAAAACGCCCGCCGGCGGCATCCGGGCACCTTTTGGATTTGTTAACACGCAAAAACAGACAGGGCGGAGCAATGAAAAAAGTGCGAAAGGGCATCAAACGCACCGCTGGAATTTCTATTTCGGAAGTTGCGTTTGTCAAAAAAAAAGAACAAAATCTGCTCTTTTATTTATACATATTGCTTGCGAAAGAAAATAATTCACTAACTTTGTGGATAGTGAGTACGCTTTGGATGGGAAACGGTAAATTGGGGCAAGAATCTACCCTGCCAGTCATGGGGTTTGCCAATGGATACGATGCGTTGAACTCACACCATGAAGAATGATACTGGATATGATTGGTGACGCATGAAAAATACGCATGTAATATTAATGTTGGAATATTATTCTGACACTCAAAATCAGAACGGAACAAAGCATGAAATATGACATTTTTATTAGTTACCGCAGAGACGGAGGAGCGCAATATGCACGCATCTTGCAGTTGATGCTAATACAACGTGGATACAAGGTTTTTCTTGACTATGACGAACTGAGAGACGGTACTTTCAGCGACCGCATAAAATCTGCCATCAAGGATGCTCCGGTGTTCATGCCCATACTGTCTGCAGGGTCTATGAAGAGATGTGCGAACGATGGCGACTGGGTAAGGAAGGAGATACTGCTTGCCGTTCAGGAGGGCAAGCCCATTGTTCCCATCAATCCCGACCGCACGTTTGACGGCGGTGCCGAAGAGGCTCCCGATGTGCTGCGGAATGCCATTGAGGGTAATCAGCATTCGGAAATATCATTCGGGCAACTGCTGGGTGCCAGTATAGACCAGATGATAGCAGACCGCCTGGTAGATAAGGTGGGAAAAAGAATGCCACTCGACAAAAAAGACGCTGACGTTGACGCCGCGCAAGAGACCCTTCGTAAGATAGACAGGCACAACAAATTCATGAAACGATTGTGCATCGCCGGTATTGCCGCCATAATGATAATCGTGGTCGCTGCCTGTGCTCTATATTGGCAACACATAAGAAACAGCGAGAGCCTTACGGAGATGCGCACGGAGATAGAGACAAGGCACAACAACCTTATGCTACAACTAAACCCCGACCTAACCGAACAACAGATGACAGCCATTGACAATATGCTGACAAATATGTCGGAAGTCTATCCTGATTCCATATGGATGAGCCAGTTTGAGTTTACCATTGGACTATGGCATGGAATAAAAGGCGAAGCTTATGACGAGGCGCAGAAAAACATCCCGGTCACCAGCAAGTCGTATGCAGACATCTACATGTTCCTCAGTGATATTAGCGACATGACAAACCTCAACATAGAGCTCCCGTCGACTGAGGTGTGGAGCTATGCGGCACATGGAGGTGAGAATGCCGAGGCCACAAAGTATGTAGGTAATGACGACGTGGAGAAGGTGGCATGGTATAAGGGCAACTCCGGAGGCAAGGCTCATCCGAGCGACGGACAGCAGGGGAAAGAGCCCAATATGCTTGACCTGTACGACATGAGCGGCAATGTGAGCGAATTATGCAACACACCATTTGAGGACAGCGGGCTATATACTGTCTGTGGCGGCAACTACGACTCCCCTGCCCCCGAGGTAACCGCCGACGCCCGAAAAGGATTTGCCACCGACGCAAAGGATGAGCATGTAGGTTTCCGAATCACAATAAGAAAACCATAAGTAAAAAATCAACCGGATATGAAAAGAATATCAATAATCATTCTGTCATTACTGTGTGCTTTCAACGTCACTGCACAGAAGTCTGACACTGAGGACATGGCCATACAGGGCGTCATTGACGCATGCATAGCCATGCGCGATGCCGTGGCTGCCGGCGACACTGCGGCCATCAGCAAGTCGGCACAGGACTTAAAGGAGTCTGGTGCGACAAACTTCAAAACCTTACGCTGCAAGGATGACAGCATCGGTTCGCTAAAAGGGCATCTTGTATTCAATGAGGCGTTTGCAGACAGTCTGGCTAAAGGCAAGACGTCTGTCTATGACGACGCAGATGACATAAACCGCTCTACAGCTCACCGCGGACAGACAGCCAGCGGCAGTTATCTCACCAAGACATGCTTTGTGAAAGCTGGCAAGAGTACTAAATGGTCATTCGCATCGAAGGGGCATCAGGAAATAGCTGTTGTGGCAGAGGCTGGCGGACTTGTCACCATGAGGATTCATGTTACGAACAGCGCAGGACTCAACAAGCGCTATGACGACACCAAGTTTGTAAAGAAAGGACTCCCGCAACGAAAGACCGCATTTGAACTTCCTACCAACAAGAGAAACACCGTTGAACTGGAGATTGTGAACTGCGGCAAGAAAGACTGCAGCTTTGTTATTATCAGCAACTAACAACTGAATAATGAGACGTTACCTACAAGAGAAGAGACTTGCTTTTTGCACTGGCTGCACACACCGCAAACTGAGATTCGGCTTAATCATACTGTTTGCGGCAGTCTGCCAGTCGGTTTGTCTTGCACAAAGCGACCAAAGCAACACTTTATTCGCACAAGGCGTGGAACTCTACAACAAGGGGGAATATGCCGATGCAATCACTCTTTTTGAGCAGGTAACAGCTTTAGACAACCAAGAGCTTGGCGAGACATCAGCCCGCCGTGGCTATGGAGAGGCATGGCTGGCCGCATGCTACTATAAGACGGGAGATACGGTAAAAGCCAACGAACTGCAGCCTTTCGCTTACAAGGTGACACCCATAGACCGCCGCCTGACAGTGGAGAGCGACCGCCTGAGCGACCAGGGTGTGTTTTTCTACACCGCAGGCAACTATGAGAAGGCATTGGAATACTTCCAACGCTGTGCTGCCCTGGAACTTAAGAACATAGGCCGATGCAGCTTCTATGCCAATTCTCTCAGAATGTGTGCCGACTGTTTGATGAATATGGGCAGGGCCGACGAGGCCAAGCCGTTGCTGCTAAATGCGCTGGGCATTTACGAGGAAGAAGGTTGTGACTATGGTTGCCTCATGACAGAAGGGATGCTCGGATTGTGCTACCGCTATGAGGGACAGGCCGACAGCGCATGTCATTATCTGGAGAGGGCGCAGCAGGGCTACAGGTTGATTGGCGACGAGCAGAGCGTCTCGGATATAGACCTTCCGCTGAAGACTTGCCGGGCCATAGTGGCATACATGGATGGAAATCCGGAGGCAAAGACGTTGTTATCTGATGTAAAGACCTCAATGGAGGCAATTGGCATCACAAGTGGTTATGAGTATGACCAGGTGCTGTACTATCTTTTAGGCTGCAGCTATTTCTTTGATTCCGACTGGAAATATGTATACAACACAGGCAAGGAGTTGCGCAGACGCTATGAGAGCGACCAGCTGACACTGACTGGCGAATATATTGACATCATCCACCTGACCGTATTGGCAGGAGGATACTCTCAGCTGATGCCTGTAGAGGAAGCGATAACTCAGGAGGAGTTTATCCTCAGGCTGGTGAGAGAGAATCAGGGAACGGACAATGAATACTACGTGCGCTCGCTGCAATATCTGGCAAGCCTCAACAGCTATAAAGACCCAGAACTGGCACAGCGGCAGGCACAGGAGGCATACGAAATTGTGGAACGCAGCAACCAGCAACCGACACCACAGACCGCCGCGCTGGTTTATCAAGGAATGGCACAGATGTATTCCAACAACATGAAACTGGACGAAGCCGCTGAGATGTTCGACAAGGCTTACAACGTATATCTGAACTACAACATACCCGTTACCGGCGACTATACCATATTGTTGAGCAACATCGTCAGCCTGTACAGCAACATAGACAGACTGGATGACGCCTCCGCTGCAGGCGAACAGGTAATAAAGATATATAAGACGAACAATTGGCCTGTGGACAACACTTATGTGACAACATTGGTATCTCTTTTAAATGTCTATGACGCGCTTGGCAACACGAAGCGACTGCGCGAGCTGATAGCGGACACGCGCCAGGCTTATCAGGATGCGCCAGCACTTCCAAGAGCAGACTATAACTACACCCGCTTCCTGCAGGCAGAGGCCAACCGGGCTGTCATAGACGGGAATTTTACACAAGCCATCACCAACGCCAAAGAGATGCTGGCTCTGGCTGACAGCGGAAGCAATACAGACGGCGACTTCAAGGAAATGCTAAAAACGAGCGGAACATTCCTGCTGGTGCAATGCTATAATGCACAAGGCAAGAGAGAACTGGCATGGGAGACTCTGCGACAGATGAACGACGTAAGCCTGACGGGCAACTCGGGCAAGCCGGAACAGTATGCCTTTACCATGTCGCTTGCACTTAATTCCATCCAGAAAATGGCAAACGGCGACTATAACAGCGCAATAGCCGACATCAGACAATCCATACAACTATACGACAAGCTTAACATGGGCGAAAACAACCCCATGCGACTCAACTTGCTTAACTGTCTCACCACCTACGCATGGCAGGCTGGCGACATGCCCACTCTGATGCAGGCTGTAAGCGAGCAGAATTCGTTTCTACGCAGTTTTGTGCGCTCCCACTTTCAGACGCTGACCTACCAGGAGCGTTGCAACTTCTGGGCAAAATACAATGAATGGTTCAACGTGCAACTGCCCAATGCCGTATATCACATCCCTACCGACACCATGCGGTGCGAGGCATATAACGGACTGCTGCTAAGCAAGGGACTGCTGCTTAACTCAGAGATTGAGTTGAAGCGACTTATTGACAACAGCAACGACCATCAGGCCCAGCAATTGTACAGTCAGTTTATACAACATAAGACACAGCTGGCAAAACTGCAGACGGAAAGCCTGAGCAGCGAGCAGTGTGATTCGTTGAGCGAGGTGATATACCTGGAGGAGAAGGAGGTAATGCTAATGCTGAACGAGAAGTTCGGTGATTACACGAAAAGGCTCAACGTTACATGGAATGACGTGTGCCGGCACCTGAAGACAGGCGAAGCCGCAATTGAATTCATCGTATCACCCTTGACTACCGACTCTTTAGTTTACTCGGCACTAATCCTCAAGCCTGGCTACGACGCACCGCATCTGGTACCTCTATTCACAGAGAATCAACTTAAAGGCATATCAGCTGACCAACTCTATAAATCGACAGCTGCCGGCCAACTCATCTGGAAGCCTATGTCAGAGGAACTCTCTGGCGTGCACCGCATATTCTTCTCTCCTGCCGGTATGCTATACAGCACCGGTATAGAGAACTTGGTAATGAGCAACGGGACACATACGGCAGGTGAGCAATACGAGCTGCTGCGTGTATCATCAACCCGCGAGGTGGCACTTACACGTCATGCCACAGAGAAACCTTGCATTACACTTTTTGGAGGTATTGAGTATGACGCTGATGTAGATGCCATTGCACAGCAGAACAAGGCGTTGGCATCTACAGGCAACGGATACAGGCCACGCAGTGCCACCGACCGCATTGCGATGCAAGATGGGGTATCGCCGCTGCCCGGAACACGACAGGAGGTGGAACAAATTAACACACTGCTGCAAAAAAACGGCGTACAGACCATGCATTATATGGACGAGCAAGCCAGCGAGGAGAGTTTCAAGGCACAGGAGCATACCCGCCCCACCTGGCTGCATATTGCCACCCACGGTTTCTTCTGGAATGAGGAGCAGGTGCACGAGTATCAGGACCTGGCGTTCATGCAGCAATCGCTTATAGAAATGATGGGGGAGCAAAGCACCGTAGGTCAGGAGGACCGCTCGCTGACACGCACCGGACTGCTATTCGCAGGAGCCAACAACACGTTGCAAGGCGATGACATACCAGCAAGCATGGATGACGGCATTCTGACGGCACAGGAGATTTCACGGATAGACCTGCGCACTGTTGACCTCGTTGTTCTCTCTGCATGCGAAACAGCGACTGGCGAGATAAACAGCGAAGGTGTCTTTGGTCTGCAACGCGGTTTCAAGAAGGCAGGAGCAAACAGCATCATGATGTCACTATGGAAAGTTGACGACGACGCCACTATGGAAAGTTGACGACGACGCCACCTGCCTGCTCATGACCGAGTTCTACAACAATTGGATATCAAAGAAAATGACAAAACAAAAGGCACTGAAGGAAGCGAAACAAACAGTGCGCTCACATAAAGAAAAAGGTTGGGACGACCCAAAATACTGGGCGGCATTCATCTTGCTGGATGCCATTGACTGACGATTTCCAAATAACAAAGTGACAGCATATCTTTTTCTTTTTGATTTTTCGTAAAAAGAGAAAAATCTGCTCTTTTATTTATACTTATTGCTTGCGAAAGAAAATAATTCATTAACTTTGTGGATAGTGAACAGGACAATTTGCAAGTGTTGTTCCTTGACACTCAAAAATATTGTGAAGAATACAGTTTTTACAGAATTCATATTTGCGAATATTAACACCTCGCAGAAGTTATTACCTAATCTGAAACAACGATATCAAAATATGCGAATAGGGACAAGAATACTGACGGCTATTGGAGCATTATTCCTCTGCGTGATTTCTGTTGCGCAGACACAGCAGGGTGTTGTAAAGACGCGCGGAAGAATGGTTAACGGCAAGCATGTACCAGGAAAGGGACTGCCTGGGACTGTGGTGTCAATAAAGGGAAGAACAGCCATTGGAGTAAAGAACAGCAACGGAACTTTCTCATTTCCTGTAAATGGCAAGCAGTTCATGGTGCAGACGGTGAAGAAGAGTGGCTATACGCTTGTGGATGCGGATGCAGCACCGAAGACATATATGCATTCTGCTAATATGCTTTACCTCGTAATGGAAACACCGGAACAGGTGACGCAGGACAAACTGACATCTGAGAAAAAGATAAGACGCACACTGCAAAGACAGTTACAGGAGCGAGAGGACGAGATTGAGGCATTGAAGGCTGCAAACAAGATTTCGCAACAGGAATACCAGAAGGCTCTACAGAAACTCTATGCTGACCAGGAGAACAACGAGAAGCTTATCAGCGATATGGCGAAACGCTATTCAGAGCTGGACTACGACCAGATGAATGAGTTCTACAGGCAGGTGAACAACTTTATAGAGCAAGGAGAACTCACAAAAGCCGACTCCATGCTGCGTAGCCGTGGCGATGTTGGCAGTCAGATAGAGGCGGAGCTAAAGAGAGGGGAAACTATAAGACAGAAGAAAGAAGAACTGCAACAGGCAGAGGCTGTACATAAGCACGGCATAGAAGAACTGGCACGACGCTGTTACAGCTACTATGAGAACTTCCTTATG
>JAFQGS010000049.1 GCA_017415455.1 Prevotella sp. | reverse complement strand
GGCCTCACCCCCAACCCCTCTCCATAATGAGAGGGGAGTATGTTGACGAGTTGAGTGATTAAGTGAAAAGTGAAAAGAAGATAGAGGGAGGTAGAGGAAGATAAAAGGAGATAGAGGACGTATGCGTGTCAAGCTATTGTCTGAACTCCTGAACTCCTTGGGTAAAGTTGACAAGTTGATTGTAGCAGGACTATTGTCTGCACTCCTGCACTCCTATACTCCTACACTCCTAAAAAGTATACTCCTGAACTCCTAAGCGAAGCGTCATTTCTTCATAATTCATAATTCCGAATTCATAATTAGGAGTGAGAAGTCACTCCTGTACTCCTACACTCCTTTAATAAGTTAACAAGTTAATGAGTTTTTGAGTTGGGGGTGAGGCCCCTCATCAACTTCAAAAAAAATGGTTTACCTCCCCAAACCACATAATTTACATAAATTTATTTGATAATTCCAAAATATTATTTAATTTTGCCAACGACAAAACCTGTCCTTGCGGTCAGGGGTGTCAAGACATCGATGGAATAGAGGCGTATGCTGCTTCTGGCGGCACGTCTCGGAAGGACGTTTACGATACGTTATCTTTGAGTCTTCAAATTCTCGCAAAGTTTGACAACACTCATAAAGATATGGCAATCGCAACGTCTGCGTTGGGTGTATTATATCCCGTTGTCAATGCGTCTTCCGTATTGCGATGGCTCTTATAATATGTCACGGCGTGGGCTTAATGTGTTGCTTATCCTTTGAGTGTGGGCAATGCGAGAAGCCTGAAGACTTGGGATAAGTTAGTACAGACTCCCACGTCTTTTTTAATACCTGTTTAATTAATATGCCGAATCTTTGGGGAGTCCATAGGCGACAAATTATTTATAACAGTATGGTTAAAGTTTATTTATTTGCTTTGGTTTTCACATTCCTGTCATGCTCTACAATGTCAGCACAGTTCTATAACCGTAAGAAGGTGGCTATTACCGAGGTGGTGGACCGCAGCGGTGATGTTGCCAATGGCACAAAGGTGTTCCTGCGCAGCGCGCTTACCGATGCCATAACCAATTCTGACGGCTATGAGGGATATGACAAGATAAGTTTCGTGTCTCTTGAAATGAATTTCGACAAGACGGGAAATATCTCATCCGGCACTCTCACTTACGTGAAGAAGCAGCTGATGGACTATATCCTCGTTACAGAGATAACACCATTGGACAAGAGGACTGTGCTGCTCAGCGCACGCATCGTGAACACCTCTTCGGGTAAGATTGTAGCATCGTCGTCGGTTCGTGCCTATGCCGATATAGACTATCTGCGCCCGGCATGCAACAGCCTGTGTTGTAAACTTGTGGGAGCTATTTAAATAAATTTGATTGAAAAATGACAAGAACAAAACTATTCTTTCTTTTGCTCGGTATGGCTGTGCTGTTACCGAGTGTAGCCGTGGCTCAAGGCTTCAGAATCTTTGCAACTCAGAAGGTTATTGTGGCTGATATTAAGGATAATAACTATCCTCCTTTGGATGATGGATTAAAGAAGATGATACGCCAGAGCATTGTTGACGCGTGTACAGCATCAGATGGCTATGAGGTCTTTGAGGTTAATATGAATGACATAAAGCGTCAGTTGCAAAACAGCGGCAAGTCGGATACATTTGAGAATATATGTAAGATGGTGAAGAAGGCAAATGCCGACTATATATTGTTCCCGAAAGTGTCGATAAATAAGAAGGTAGTGGCAGGTGTTCCAGGTATTAAGATTTTAATAGATGTCGAAAAGTATAGAATAGACCCAGGCGAGAGGGTGAATACAGTTTTTGCTGAGGCAGACGCGGACCAGTCTTCCGTGATGGCAGCCATTGACCGCATGGTGGGCGAATTGCTGGGTGTAAAGGTGAACAGGCAGATGTCGCAACAGACATATCAGCAGCCATCTTATCAGCAGCCTTACCAGCAGCAACAGCAGACTTATCAGCAACCGTCATACCAGCAGCCGACGTATTCGCAGACTCCGCAGAGTTATGTTGAGGATGCGGGCTGCGGATTGAACATGAAGATGGTATATGTGGAGGGCGGCTCCTTCCGTATGGGAGCGACACCAGAGCAGGGCAGCGATGCGGATAGTGATGAAAGCCCGGTACACACAGTACGGCTTGACTCGTATTATATTGCGGAATGCGAGGTGACGCAGGCGCAATGGGAGAAGATAATGGGAACCACCATATATCAGCAGCGTGATAAGGCTAATGCTCAGTCTATGCGTGGCGTTGGTGATAACAACCCGATGTATTATGTTAATTGGGAAGAGGCGCAAGCCTTCTGTCGTGAGCTGAGCGCCATGACGGGCAAGACCTATCTGTTGCCGACGGAGGCGCAGTGGGAGTATGCGGCCCGTGGCGGTAATAAGAGCAGGGGATATAAATACAGCGGCAGTTATGCAATAGATGCCGTGGCATGGTATGATTCCAACAGCGGCAGTGCAACCCATTGGGTGAAACAGAAGAGAGCCAACGAACTCGGTATTTATGACATGAGCGGCAATGTGTGGGAATGGTGCAGCGACTGGTATGGCAGTTATTCCTACAGCGAGCAGAGCAATCCAACAGGTGCCGGCTCTGGTCAATACCGGGTGCTGCGTGGCGGGAGCTGGAACCGCAATGCTGGTAACTGCCGTGTCTCTAATCGCGCCAACGATACTCCGTCGGACCGCGGCAGCAGCTACGGATTCCGGGTGGTGTGTCTCCCCTAAGAAAAGTAGAACAATCCCATTTATGAGTATGAGCAGGATAAGGGACTAATCCTGCGAAGCGAGGAAATGGGGCGAAAGGGAAATGGAGCATGCAGATTAAAATATTCGATCTGTCCTCAAGAGGTAGTGAACAGCAACAGGAAGAACTGAATAAGTTTCTAAGAGGGCATAAGGTTCTTGACATAGATAGACAATTTTATGTGTCGTCTGGAAATGTTGGACATTGGTCTATAGCCGTGACGTATCTGCCAGCTACGGTTGTATCTGGTCAGCAGGATCGGCGTGAGAAGGTGGATTATAGAGAGTTATTGTCACCGCAAGATTTTGAACGTTTTGCCAAGCTACGTGCAATAAGGAAGAAGTTGGCGGCTGATGATGCAGTCCCGGCATATGCCGTGTTTACTGATGCGGAATTGGCGCAGATTGCAAAAATGGGGAATGTAGATGCGACACTTGTAGCACGAATATCTGGGATAGGAGAGAAGCGAATGGAGAAGTACGGTAAAATTCTGTGCGAAATGTTTAATGAACAGAGGGATGAAACGCAAGGGTAACCTAATGTCTCAGATAGAGAGCATAGATAACATCTTGTTGGCTTATCATCAGGCTCGTCGTGGAAAAACAGGAAAGAAAGAAGTAATTAAATTCTCGGAAAATCTTTATGATAATATTCTGAAGATAAGAGATGGCCTTAGGACTGGAACTGTGGAAATAGGCAATTATCATTATTTTAAGATATACGATCCCAAAGAAAGGCTTATATGTGCAGCATCATTTCCAGAGCGTGTAATGCATCATGCGATAATGAATGTCTGCAAGCCCAGATTTGAAAGTAATCTTATTTTTGATTCTTATGCATCTCGCAGCGGCAAAGGTGTATATGCTGCAATAGACAGAGCACGCTTGGGAATGGCGAGATATGCTTATGTGGCGAAGTTAGATGTGCGGAAATGCTTTGATTCTGTTTCCCATGAAGTGTTGAAAGGGCTGCTACGTAGAATTTTTAAGGATCAGCGTTTATTGCAGTTGTTTGATAGAATTATAGATTCATATGAAGTGACTCCAGGATGTGGGATCCCTATAGGTAATCTGCCAAGCCAGTATTTTATGAATTTGTACCTGTCGCCCTTAGATCATTATATTAAAGAGGTCTTGCTTGTACCTATATACGTAAGATACATGGATGATAAGTTGTTATACGATAATGATAGAGAGAAAGTCAAAGAATATGTTTCGTCAGTGACTGATTTTGTGGAAAATGTATTGCGATTAAAGCTAAAGACTCCGCAGATAGTAAAGACAGAGCAGGGAGTTTCTTTCTTGGGATATTTTATTAATAAAGATAATATCTTACTTAATCGCAGAAGTAAGTTGCGGTTTAAAAATAAAATGATATCTTATGGTCAGCTGTTAGCTGATGGGGTATGGAGTCAGGAAAGATATTTACATCAAGTAAATTCGCTGATAGCATTTGCACGAAAGGCAAATACATATTGTTTGTGTAATAGTATTTGCTCAACAATAGAGGGTGATAGTCGTTTGGAGGGTGCTGCGTGGCGGTAGCTGGAACAACAATGCTGGTAACTGCCGTGTCTCTAATCGCAACAACAATACTCCGTCGAACCGCAACAACAACTACGGATTCCGGGTGGTGTGTCTCCCCTCATAAGCTCAATTAGGGTGGATGCCCTACTTGAACAGATTGTCATCCGTTCTCTTTATTGGAGAGAAAAAATGAGGGGTTCTTTCCCATGTATAGAGAGGTGTTAGTAGGTAATCCGAATGCTCCTCTCTTGTTTTAATGTTGTTATTTAACCTTTGAGGGGCATGCGGAGTTGTCTTTTGGACAGAAACAGGGATGCTGTCTTTACGAATGAAATGCCTCCCATTCACGTTAAAATATAATAAATAACCTTATTATAGTTTGTTTCTTCGTATATTTGCATGATTATTTCGGAAATAATAAAAAAGAAATATATAATGAAACAGTTTAGATTGGTAGACAATATACTTGGCTGGGCGGCGTTCCTTGTCGCTGCCGTAGTGTATTGCAGTACCGTAGAGCCGACAGCCAGCTTCTGGGACTGTCCTGAGTTTATCCTTGCAGGTTATAAACTTGAGATAGGACATCCGCCTGGCGCACCTTTCTTTATGCTTACTGCGAACATCTTCTCGCAGTTTGCCAGCGACCCAACGCAGGTGGCGTATATGGTGAATATCATGAGCGCCCTGCTGAGCGCAACGTGTATCCTCTTCCTCTTCTGGAGTATCACGCACCTCACACGTAAGCTGATATTAAAAGACTGGGCAGACCTAAGTATTGGAAAGCTCATCGCCATAGAGGCGAGCGGACTGGTGGGAGCGCTGATATATACCTTCAGCGACACCTTCTGGTATAGTGCGGTGGAAGGAGAGGTATATGCCTATTCGTCAGCCTTCACAGCCGTGGTGTTCTGGCTTATCCTGAAGTGGGAGGACAATGCCGACAAGCCGCATAGCGACAGGTGGCTCGTGCTTATCATGTATATGACAGGACTCAGTATTGGTGTGCATCTGCTGAACCTTCTGTGCGTGCCTGCCATCGTGTTGGTTTATTACTACCGCAAGTTCCCAAATGCCGACCTCAAGGGCTCGTTGCTCGCGCTGCTTGTGTCGTTTGTGATAGTGGCGGTAATCCTCTATGGTTTGGTGCCGGGCATCGTTACCGTAGGCGGATGGTTTGAGCTGTTGTTCGTGAACCAGCTCGGCATGCCGTTCAACACAGGTCTTATCGTGTATATCTTCATGCTGGTTTGCATCGTGGCATGGGCTATATATGAGAGTTATACAAACAAGAGCCGCAAGCGCTGCAATGCCTCTTTCGTAGCTTCTGTGGCAATGCTCGGAATACCATTCTACGGACATGGCTTTATGTCATGGATGATAGGATTGGTTGTTCTTGCGGCACTCTGCTTTGTCCTGAAAATAAAGAAAGACAAGAAATTCATTGTTACGGCACGTGCTATGAACACCACGTTGCTCTGCCTGCTGATGCTTATGATTGGATATTCTACGTATGCCATCACGGTTATCCGCTCGTCGGCTAATACCCCGATGGACCAGAACTCTCCGGAGGATATCTTCACCCTCGGCTCATATCTCAGCCGTGAGCAGTATGGCGACAGGCCGTTGCTCTATGGACAGGCATACACCTCGCAGGTGAAATATGTGGAGGACGGACAATACTGCAGACCGAAGATGAAGGAGGGCGCACCTGTGTACCAGCAGAAAGAGAAGGCAAGCAAGGACGAGAAAGACTCTTACTTCATAGTGCAGTATAAGCGCAGTTATGAGTATGCTCAGAATATGCTCTTCCCGCGTATGCACTCAAGCGACCATGCCGCTTCCTATGAGAGCTGGATGGGAGGCGTGAAGGGCCGTGAGGAATTGTATAACAGATGTGGCGAGGTGGTTCCGGTGAAGATGCCTACACAGCTGGAGAACATCCAGTTCTTCCTCTCTTACCAGTGTAATTTCATGTACTGGCGTTACTTTATGTGGAACTTTGCCGGAAGACAGAACGATGTGCAGGGTCACGGCGAGTTGGAGCATGGCAACTGGATTACGGGTATCCCGTTCTTTGACAACTGGCGTCTTGGCGATCAGAGCAAGCTGCCTGAGCTGCTGAAGACAAACAAGGGACATAACGTGTTCTATTGTCTGCCGCTGCTGCTGGGTCTTATCGGACTGTTCTGGCAGGCTTACAGAGGACAGAGAGGAATACGTCAGTTCTGGGTGGTGTTCTTCCTCTTCTTCATGACAGGTCTTGCCATTGTGGTATATCTGAACCAGACACCAGGACAGCCACGTGAGCGCGACTATGCTTATGCCGGCTCGTTCTATGCGTTTGCTATATGGTGCGGTATGGGTGTGGCTGCCATCATTGACCTTATAAAGAAAGGCGTGAGAGGAGTAATGGCGAAGAAGGACAAGAGCTTTGCGCTGAGCAAGAATGCGGAGACAGGAATAGCCTTGGCTGTTGCCATAGCCGCAATATTTGTGCCGGTGCAGATGGCAAGTCAGACATGGGATGACCATGACCGCAGCGGAAGATACGTATGCCGCGACTTCGGTCAGAACTATCTGATGTCTCTGCCAGACCAGGGAAATCCTATCATATATACCAACGGAGACAACGACACCTTCCCATTGTGGTATAACCAGGAGGTGGAGGGAGTGCGTACTGATGTGCGCGTGTGCAACTTGTCATATCTGCAGACAGACTGGTATATCGACCAGATGCGCCGCCCGGCATACGACTCGCCGTCTGTGCCAATCACATGGCCGCGCCTTGACTACTGTTCGGGAACAAACGACTATATAGAGGTGAGACCGGAGATGAAGCAGCTGGTACTTGAGCAGTATGCTAATAATCCGGAGGCGGCAAAGGCGGAGTTTGGTGACGAGCCTTTTGAGCTGAAGAACATCATTAAATACTGGATCAGGAACAAGGACAAGAACCTGCATTACATACCGACCGACACTCTTTATCTTACAATAGACAAGGAGGCGGTAAAGAAGAGCGGTATGATGATGGCATCCGACAGTATCCCTGACAAGATGGTTATCTCGCTCGGCGGAAAGAGCATTCTCTACAAGGGCGACATGATGATTCTTGAGATGCTGGCACAATGCAACTGGACAAGACCTATATATGTTGCATACACCGTGGGACCAGACAACTATATGAACCTGGATGAGAATTGCATACAGGAAGGTCTGGTGAAGCGTTTCTCTCCGTTCACGACAACGCTGCCTGGCGCAAAGGGCTTTGACTCGGACAAGACATACGACAATATGATGAACCGTTATAAATACGGAAACATCAGCCAGAAGGGAATATATCTTGACGAGACGGCAATGCGCATGTGCTATACTCACAGAAGACTCTTCGGCCAGCTGGTTCTGAACTTGTTGACTGAAGGTAAGGAAGACATGGCGAAAAAGGCTCTTGCGTATGCGGAGAAAGCAATACCGGCATATAATGTTCCATTGACATTCGTAAGTGGAGCGGCAGATCTCGCACGTGGCTATGCGGCACTTGGCGACCAGGCTAATGCGAAGCGAATACTCAGCGCAGTCTTCAAGAACGAGTGTGACTATATGAACTGGTATAACTCACTCAGCCCAAGCAGATTCGCTATGTCGCAGCAGGATTGCTGGGAGAAGATATATTATATCGACTCTTGTGTGAGAATTGCCGAGTCTATCGGTGATGCTGCATACTATGATAATATGCTGAGAGAATACTCACGCATCATGGAAGTGTATATGGCTAAGGGCGGACAGATGCCAGAGTACAGATAACAGCTTGCAGAGATAACGCAATAAGAGAGTAAAATAAATATCAGGCTGATGATAATAGAACAACCGGCGATATGGATGAAATGGCTGTATCCAAGAGCCACATGGCGAATGGATAAGAACGAGAAGGCCGTTTATCTGACCTTTGACGACGGTCCGATACCGGAGTCAACACCGTTTATTCTTGAGACTCTCGCCAAGTATGATGCCAAGGCAACGTTCTTCATGGTAGGAGAGAACGTCCTGAGATATCATGATCTGTATAACAGAATAAAGGAGGACGGTCATCGGGTTGGTAATCATACCTTTAACCATTGGGGCGGATTCAGGCATGCTACGCTGAAATACAATGCCAATGTGGAGCAGGCAAACGAGCTTATAAAGAGTAATCTCTTCAGACCTCCGCATGGATGGATGCTCTGGCAGCAGTATTTCTGGCTTGGAAGGAAATACAGAATAGTGATGTGGGACCTGCTTACGCGTGATTACAGCAAGTGGACGACGTCCGAAGATGTTGTGAGAACAGTCAAGAGATATGCCCGCAACGGTTCAATAATAACATTCCATGACTCGCTGAAGAGCATCGACAAGCTTAAAAAGGCATTGCCCGAGGTGTTGGAGTGGCTGAAGAATGAGGGATATGAGTTCAAGACTTTCGAGTGATAAGATAAAAGCCGAGGCTGCAAACCTCGGCTTTATTGCTTGTGGCATAGCAAAGGCGGAGCCTGTTGACGCGGTGACGGCAGCCGCCTATATGGACTGGATAGGCAGGAACAGGCATGCCTCAATGGCTTATCTCGCTAATAACATGGACAAGCGGCTCAATCCCACGCTGCTGATGGAAGGTGCCAAAAGCATTATCTGTGTGGCGTTAAGCTATGTTCCGGTGAAGAGAATGCCCGAGGAGGAACCACAGATATCCGTATATGCCCTTGGCAAAGACTATCACGACGTGATGCGTGAGAGGCTTCATCAGCTTGCCGAAAGGCTGGGACTTGTTCCTTATAGATATAATAAAGAAGAGACAACGGCGGCGGATAATAACGAGAATGTCTGTCGGGAGGGCTGCGCTTGCCGTGACACAGCATTAAAGGGCAATAGTGCTTGCAATAGCGCAGCACCAGAAACCGATAGCGTGTTATGTGACACAGCGCCAGTAACCTACAGGGCATTCTGTGACACAGCACCAGTTCTTGAGCGATACTGGGCGGAGCGTTCCGGCATTGGCTGGATAGGAAAGAGCCATCAGTTGGTTACGCGTAAGGCAGGAAGCATGGTCTTTCTCGGTGAACTTATGGTAGATGCGGAGCTTGAATACGACAACCCTCACGATAATATGTGCGGCAACTGTCATGCCTGTATAGACAACTGTCCTACAGCGGCAATATGGCAGGAGACGTCAGACACCACTTCCTTCGACTCACACAGATGCATATCCTATCAGACGATAGAGAACCGCGGCGATATTGATGCAGACGTGGCGGCGAAACTCGGCAGGTGTATTTATGGATGCGACGAATGTCAGCGCCATTGCCCTTGGAACAGGCAGGCGCAGCCCACTACGGTAGCGGAGTTTCTGCCGTCCGACCATCTGCTTGGCATGACGGAAGAGAAGTGGAGACATCTTACGACAGACCAATACCGTGCTCTCTTCAAGGGTAGTGCTGTTAAGAGAGCCAAGTATGAGGGACTGATGAGAAACATAAGTGCTGTATTAACAAATAAGGAAAACAATAATGGAGACAATAAGGACTGACAGGGTGGTTGCGATGATAGTAAAAACGTTCTTCCGCTATTTCACCCTCGGCATTGTTGAGCAGGACAAGGGCGGCATGGATACACTTGAACCGAGAGACATCAAGCGCATGATGCTTGAGCACTACGAGGATGTGTCGGCGGTGTTCAACAAAGAGGCGTTCTATATTTTCGCACGTATGAACTATGACATGGACCATCTGCAGCAGAAGCTGAAGACATTCATCACGCCTGCCACCACATATATGGACCTGGTGCGTCTGGCCTGCAAGACAGATGCCTTCTACAACTGCATGGTGGAAGAATATAAGCGTAACTTTGAGTTCCTTCTTGCCGGGCATCTTGCCACTCAGGAGGAGCACGACAGTATGTTCACAAGATGTGAGGCGCTTGGGGTTATGGAGCATGCCATGGCTGTGGAGCTCACGGCCGATATCATGAACAAGGCTTATGCTGCGGCAAGAGAGTTGAGAACAGATAAGAGAGGTTAGTCATAGCGATGACCGGAACAATACAACAAACAACAATTCCTATCAACGATGAAAGAGGAGAAGAGAGCAATATTACAGGATAAGCTCAGAGAAAGCAGCATATACGCACTACTGCGCAAACTGTCAACATATATGGACAAGTATTATATCGATGCCGTTCTTGGCTTCGCCATTCCCGGTGGCCTTGGGGACATATTGTCAGCCGTGGTCTCCGTCGTATATATTCTCTTCTGCATCTTCTGTCTGCGCTCCCTGCCTCTTACCCTTGCCATCATCAACAATACTCTGCGCGACATCATCATAGGAATGATTCCGTTCTACGTGGGAAACATTCTTGACATCTTCCATAACTCATATCAGCAGAACATGACTCTTATAGAAGGATTTGTTGAGGGCGACAAGAAGATAATACGCACGGTAAACCGCAAGGCATGGCTTTCGGCTATTGTTATGCTACTGCTTGTGGGTGTAATAGTGGGGATGGTGTTCTTGTTGATATATCTCGGACAGTGGCTCGTCTCGTTGTTCTGAGACGTGGACATGTCTATCTATTAAATGTAATACATGATGTCCCATGGTGAAAACTATCATTTATGTCAATATAGATTTCTATCATTTCTGCTTCCTCATCAACCTTGTCAACTTTACCCAAGGAGTTCAGGAGTTTTTCGCTTTCGCTCAACAACACGTCAGGAGTTCAGACAATAGCTTGACACGCATACGTCCTCTATTTCCTTTTATCTTCCTCTACCTCCCTCTATCTTCTTTTCACTTTTCACTTAATCACTCAACTCGTCAACCTACTCCCCTCTCCAAGGAGAGGGGTTGGGGGTGAGGCCCCTAAAAATGTCACTTTTTTTGACAAACGCAACTCTCAAAATAGAAAAAAAGGCGGTGCGTTTGATGTCCTTTCGCATAAAAGGGCGCATAAGGGATTTGCATTTTCTGCATGTTAACAAATATGAATGATGCCTTAATGCAGCGAAATGGCGGATTTTTCAGACGCCTTTTCATGAAATCGGCGACTCGCGGAACTTGTATTTCCCCGTCACTTATATGCCATCGCCGCATGATGGCATAGTAATCATGAAGCGGCATGGCCTGCCTGATGCCGTGATTTATACCATATGGCGCCGTCATCCCGTAGAAACGATGCTCTGAAAGGGCATCAAACGCAGCCTGTTCGGGCATCAAACAGAGCATCATGACGTAGCCATGATGGCGTCATGGAATAGAAATGACGCGGCGAAAGATATGAAATGACGGTTTTTTAGCGTTTTTGTGGTATTAAAGCCGTTGTTTTATGCTGTAAATATAAAAAAACAGGCTCACAATAATGAATATTGCAAGCCTGAATTTTTTCCACTCCTGTTCAGTCTGGAGTTATGAAAATATCGTGTGATATCTGTTATCCCTGCATGTCGTACACCACCTGCATGAGAGTCTTTCCCAGTTTGTCCGCCTCCTCCATGGTAGCAGCCTCGCTATAAACGCGTATGATAGGCTCGGTGTTAGACGCACGCAGATGCACCCACTTGTCGGCAAAGTCAATCTTCACACCGTCGATATCGTTTATCTGCTCATCCTTGTAAAGCTCCTTCACCTTGTTGAGAATGGCCTTCACGTCAGTAGATGGTGTCAGGTCTATACGGTTCTTGGCGATGAAATACTCTGGGAACGATGCTCTCAGCTCGCTCACCTTGCATCCCTTGTGAGCCAGTGACGACAGGAAGAGAGCAATGCCCACCAGCGCGTCGCGACCGTAATGGCTCTCTGGATAGATGACGCCGCCGTTGCCCTCGCCGCCAATCACAGCGTTCACCTCCTTCATCTTTGTTGTGACGTTCACCTCGCCGACAGCCGCCGCCGAGTAAACACCCGAGTGCTTCTCTGTGACATCGCGCAAGGCACGTGTGGAACTGAGGTTGCTGACTGTGTTTCCAGGTGTGTTGCTGAGCACGTAGTCAGCCACAGACACCAGTGTGTACTCCTCGCCAAACATGGTGCCGTCTTCGCTGATGAAGGCAAGACGGTCTACGTCTGGGTCAACAACGATACCCAGGTCGTAGCATCCCTTCTTCATCTCATCCATGATGCCGCTGAGGTTTTTCTCAAGAGGCTCCGGGTTATGTGCGAAGTCGCCCGTAGGCTCGCCATACAGCACCTTATACTCTACGCCCAGTTTCTCCAGCAGTTTAGGCAGGATGATGCCGCCCACGCTGTTCACCGCATCAACGCACACCTTGAAACCAGCCTTGCGTATCGCCTCTGTGTCAACAAGGCGCAGGTTGAGCACCGACTCTATGTGACGGTCGTCAAAGCTGTTGTCCTCATAATAGTGTCCGAGGTGGTCCACATCGGCATACTCAAAGTCCTCTCTCTCCGCTATGTCAAGCACCTCCTTGCCGTCAGCGGCAGTAAGGAACTCTCCCTCGTTGTTAAGAAGTTTCAGCGCGTTCCACTGTCTTGGATTGTGGCTTGCTGTGATGATGATACCACCTGCAGCGTCAGCCATCTTCACCGCTAGCTCTGTGGTAGGAGTGGTGGCAAGTCCGATGTTCACCACATCGTATCCTACGCCCATGAGCGTTCCGCATACAACATTGTTCACCATGGCTCCCGAGATGCGTGCGTCGCGTCCCACCACAATCTTGTTGCTTGCAGACTTACCGCTGCGGCGTATGAATGTGGCGTATGCTGTGGTGAACTTCACTATGTCCAACGGGTTGAGAGTGTCGCCGGTATGTCCGCCGATGGTTCCTCTGATGCCTGAGATAGATTTTATAAGTGTCATATTATCTTCCCCTTTCGTATGTTATGATATAATAGCATGGATATACGCCCGAAGACGCGTATGTGTGACCCTGTGTGTGCGGCACGATGAGTTTCACTTTCGCTATCTCGTCTCCGTCGTTCTCTGGGCGTCCCACCTTGATGTATGTCAGCGGCACGAGCCATCCGCCAGGCACCGAGGTGCTGCCGTAGAACGAAGCCATGATGCTCTCGCCGGAGATGAACGAGCCGGTGAAGGTACCGCTGTTGTTTGTCACGCTCATCTTATCGACGATAGATGCAAACTGCAATACGTCATTGGTAAGCTGCAGGGTGTCTGTCATGATGTTCTTCTCCGAGAAGCGGCAAAGCACGGTTGTTGTCTCGCCGTTCTTTATCTTCTCTCCGCATCCCTCACGGACAATCTGCATATACACACCGCTCTTGTTCAGCAGCACATACTCGTTCTTGCTGAGATCGGTCTTATAGCCCTGCTCCTTGAACTTGGCCTCGTTGATTACTGTTATGGCCGAATCCTTGATGAATCGTGATATTGCGCTACGCTCCTCATCCTTCTGCTCTGCGTAGGTCTCTGTGTCATCGCATGATGTCGCAATGAAGAGTGAGAGGAGTGCGATAAAAAAACATGTTGCTTTTCTCATTTGCTTGTTTGATAATTAAATATTGTGGCAAAATTACAAAAAACATGATAAAAAACATCAATACGGTATCGTATATTATGCTACTTTAACGTGAATAGATGCCTTATCGCTGTTATTTGCCGTTGTGGCGGTGTTGCTTTTACCATTCAAACTCTGTTATTGCCTTTCTCACATACTCCTCCGCCTCACCGATGCTGCAGTATAGTCTTCCGCCGGCGGCATTCAGATGTCCTCCGCCGTTGAAGTATCTCTCTGCCATCAGGTTGCATGGGAAGTCGTCAACCGAGCGTAGGCTTATCCATATAAGATTCTCCTTCTCGGTGTCCTCGCGTAGTGATATGCTGAGCCTCATGCCCTTAATCTGAAGCGGCATGTTGACAAGTCCCTCGGCGTCGCCCTTGTTGTATCTGAAGGCCTTGAGGTCTTCTTTGGTGATAACGAAGTATGAGGCAGTGCCGTCTTTCATGATGGTCATCCTCTCAAGCAACACATAGCCCACGAGGCGCAGACGCCACACGCTGTAGTTGTTATATACATTGCGGTATATCTTGTCCTTGTTGATGCCCTTTGTCAGCATCAGACTGATGATATGGAATATCTCTGGGCGGGTGGAGTTGTAGGTGAAGCCGCCGGTGTCTGTCATCATTCCGCAATAGAGCGGCACGGCTCCTTTCTTTGTCATGCGCTCAAAGCCCCCCAGCTGATTGATGAGCCGGAACACCAGCTCGCTCGTGCTGCTTGCCTCCGTATGGCTTATCTCTATCACAGCATTTATGGACGGGTCAAGATGATGGTCGATGAGCACCCTGTCGGCCCTGGCGTCGGTAAGAGCCTGCACCATGTCGCCCGTGCGGTGAAGCGTGTTGAAGTCGAGGCAGAATATCAGGTCGGCATTGCTGATATACTCATCGGCAAGGTTCTTCTTCCTGTCATAGCGTATGATGCGCTCGGTGCCAGGCATCCAATGCAGGAAGTCGGGGAAGGCATCGGGAACGATAACCAACGGGTTCTTGCCGATGTCGCGCAGATACTCGTAAAGTCCAAGACTTGAGCCTATGGCGTCTCCGTCAGGATTCTGATGGCAACAGATTACTATCCCGTTGGCCTGGTCTATTATCTGGCGCAGCTGCTGGGCTTTCTCGTTTGTCAGAATGTCTATGTTCATGTTTGTTCTGTATTAATAAATGGGAGAAGCGGACAGAAATAATACCCGCATACTCCCATAATACCTATTTGTATGCTGCAGTCCCGTTAGTAGAGTGTAAGGGGCAGCATCTGCTTACTTAAAATAATTCCTTTGGATAAACACCCTCATCTATGAGTTGCTGGATTCTCTCAACAACACCGTCGCGGTCGGCGGCATAAGTAACGCCAAACCACTTGCTTGTGGTGTCTAACACCTTGACGGTGGATGTTCCTTCATTGATAAGCTTGTTTACCATGAGCGGAATGAAAAACTCAGCCTTGAGGTTTTCCATGTTCTTAGGATCAGCCAGGAACTCCTTGAAATATTCCTCGCTGTGCTCAAAGTAGTCAGGAGTGAAGCCCCATACGTTCATTGACACAGGTGTGTTGTCCTCTATTGCAACCCATTCTCCTTGCTCGTCCTTGTAAGACACCTTGCCGTCTATGCGCATAATCTCTGTGCGCTCAACAACAGTTGTGAGATTGCCGTTCTCGTCTTTTGAGCATACGCCGCGTGCCACGGTGCCGTTCTCTGACAGTGTGTTGCCTACGCGATAGCCTACCATAGAGTAGGTGTCGGTGCATCCTTCAGGCAGTTCTGCAAGGAATTTGCCCATCACCATGAATGCGTCGCGGTTGTAGAAGTCGTCACAGTTGATAACGCAGAAAGGCTCTTTTACGATATCCTTTGCCATCAGCACCGCGTGATTGGTACCCCATGGCTTAACACGCTCTGCAGGACAAGTGAATCCTTCTGGCAGCGCATCAAGGCTCTGGAAGCACAACTCTGCTGGTATGTGACCTTCGTATTTGCTGAGTATCTTTGTGCGGAACTCTTCCTCAAAGTCTTTTCTTATGATGAACACAATCTTTCCGAAGCCGGCTTTTATGGCGTCATAGATGGAATAGTCCATGATTGTCTCACCGTTGGGGCCCAGTCCGTCAAGCTGTTTCAAACCGCCATAACGGCTACCCATGCCTGCTGCCAATAACAATAATGTAGGTTTCATAAATATCTGTATTTAAAATTTCCTCTGTTCTGTGGCACTAATTAATGCCAAACTGTATGCAAATGTACTATATTTATATTAAAAAATGCAAAAACACACGTTTTTTTTAACCCGCACCTGCGTTGTGGTTCAGCTGCTTCTGGGCTTAGAAAATGCTTGTTATGCTCTCTATGCCGTATATAAGTAGAAGATATCTCAGGAACTTGCCAATGGAAATACTTATTATCGTAATAAGGAAATTGGCGCGCATGAGACCGAGAACGATGGTTATGGCGGTGCCGAGTAGCGGCAGGAAGGCGAAGAATCCCATCCAGGCGCCATGTCCGGCCATGAAACGTTGTGCTTTGTCTATATCTTTCTTTTTCACATGGAGATACTTCTCTATCCAGTCAAGACGCCCCATCCGGCCTATCCAGTAGTTGAAAAGGCTGCCCAGGATGTTGCCTATGGTGCCGTAAATGATGAGTCCCCATGAGTCTAAACCGGTGGCAAGGAGTGCTAACATGATAGCCTCGCTGCTGAAAGGGAAGAAACTTCCAGCCAGGAATGCGGCTATGAGCATGCCCATATAGCCGTAGGTTGTGAGAAGTTCGATTATGGCATCCATATATTATAGGCTATTAGCAGGAAACTGATGATTACTATAATATGGAATGATATGTTTGTGATGCGTGTGTGTGTAAGCGCTATGAAATGTGCAATCAGGGCAGAGGTGTTCACCGCCTGTATGGCTAACAGCATGTCGTAATGTTGTGGTTGTAAGATAATGAACACATTGCAAAGAATGCTCATGGTAATGAATATCTCATAGAGCATACGTGTGCGAATCTTGTCCTGGAAACTGTTGTTCAGGAAATGAATGATTCCTGTAATGGTAAGAATAAGGATGAATGCAAACGTAATGGCCTGATGGGTTGATATGTTGTCAAGATTTACAGGAATCTCAAACTCTGTGAGTCTTGTGAAATGGCTCTGTATAAGTTCCTTTTTGCCTGTGAAGATACAGTAGGACAGCATAAACCAGTAGGGCAGGGCGATACCGCACAGGGATGCCCAGAATATCCTGCTGCTGAATGTCATCAGGTTGAATGTCATCATTATCCATACAAATGGGACAAAGTATAATATCTGTGGGAAGAAGTAACTGGCAATGCCTATGAATAAGAATGCGTAGAACACCTTCCCGGGAGAGCGCTTGTCCTGATAGCAGCTGAATAATATCAGATAGAAAGCGATGAGGCACAGTTGTACAATGTATGGTGTGTGCGATGTGAAAAGTGGCGCGCACATACATCCGATGATGATGAATGAGCATGACACCATACGGCTATATGTCCTGATAAGGGCATTATAGTTGTTCAGGAGTATGATAAGATAAGTGGAGATGGCAAATAAAACGGACGAGGTCCATATGCTGCTGTTGGTCATCGTCTGCATAGGATTAAGGAACATGGCAATAAGCCATATTCCCAATGCTATGCAGCCTGTTACGGGCAATGCAAACCTACTGCCCGCAATCTTATTCTGTCTCCTCTTTGTGTACATTATAGATCCTTACCTATATCGCTGCGGAAATATTTGTCGGTGAACAGAATCTTCTGTGCCTCTTTGAATGATTTCATCAGGGCTTCCTCCTTGTTCTGACCGTAAGAGCTTACTGCAATCACACGTCCTCCGGCAGTAACTGTCTGGCCGTCCTTCATGGCTGTGCCGCTATGGAATACGATGCTTCCCTCTATATTCTCTATTCCTGTGATAGGATAGCCCTTAACATATTCCTGTGGATAGCCTCCGCTGACAAGCATTACGCAAACGGCAGCACGCTCATCAAATACAATCTCGCGCTTGTCAAGGTTGCCTTCTGCAACGCCTTCCAGCAAATCTACAAGGTCGCTCTTTATTCGAAGCATTACACTTTCGGTCTCAGGGTCACCCATACGGCAGTTGTATTCAATAACCATTGGCTCGCCCTGAACGTTTATAAGGCCGAAGAATATGAATCCTTTGTAGTCGATACCCTCTTCTGCCAGTCCGTTAACGGTAGGACGTATGATGCGGTCCTCAACCTTTTTCATCCATTCCTCGGTAGCGAATGGCACAGGAGTAACACTACCCATGCCGCCTGTGTTCAGACCGGTATCTCCCTCACCGATGCGCTTGTAATCCTTCGCCTCTGGCAGAATCTTGTAGTTCTTACCGTCTGTCAGAACAAAGACAGAGCATTCTATACCGCTAAGGAATTCCTCAATGACAACATTGGCAGACGCATTTCCAAACATACCGCCAAGCATTTCCTTGAATTCCTTCTTCGCTTCATCAAGTGTTGGAAGGATGAGAACACCCTTACCGGCGCACAATCCGTCAGCTTTCAGTACATAAGGTGCGCTCAGCGTCTCTAAGAATTTGAGTCCTTCTTCTATGTTTGTGCCATTAAACGTGCGGTATTTTGCTGTTGGAATATTATGTCTTTGCATGAAACTCTTGGCAAAATCCTTACTTCCCTCAAGTACGGCTCCCTGCTTTGACGGACCGATTACAGGTATGCGTGATGTGCGTTCATCATTCTTGAAATTATCGTAGATGCCCTTCACCAGTGGGTCTTCTGGTCCAACAACGACCATGTCTATATTCTTCTCAACTACAAAGTCCTTCAATGCCTCGAAGTCATCTGCCTTAATATTCACATTCTCGCCTGAGTCTGATGTTCCGGCGTTGCCCGGTGCGATATACAATTTCTCAACTTTTGCGCTCTGTGCAATCTTCCATGCCATTGCATGTTCACGACCGCCACTGCCTAATAATAATATTTTCATAATATATGCTAAATTTTTGCTTTTAATTCTTAATCTTCTTTTCTTTCAGTAGGAGTTCCCTGGGCTTGTTGTTTTTTGGGGAACCTATAGGCCTCATGGGGCTCGTAGGTCTCGTGAAAATCATATGCCTTATGGGTTTTCTTGCTGATTGTTATTCACTTTTTCCTTTCAGATAGTCCTCGAAATATTGTGTAATCCTTTCGTGCAGATGAACACTTTGCTTGCCTCTCATGTTATGCGGCTCTCCCGGATATACGAAGAAGTCAGGCTGAGTGCCTGCCTCTATGCAGGCTTTTATGAACGAAAGGCAGTGCTGAGGAACCACAACAGGGTCGTTCATACCTGTTATTATCTGTAATTTGCCCTTCAGATTCTTTGCCTTGTTTATAAGACTTGTCTGCTTGTAGCCGTCAGGATTGTTCTGCGGAGTGTCCATATAGCGCTCACCATACATCACCTCGTAGAATTTCCAGTCAATAACCGGACCACCTGCAACGCCAACCTTGAACACATCTGGATATGTTGTCATAAGCGATGTTGTCATGAAGCCGCCATAGCTCCATCCGTGAACACCAAGGCGTGTGCTGTCAATGTAGTTGAGGGATTTTAGATATTCCACTCCTTTTATCTGGTCTTTCATCTCCTCAACTCCCAGTTTTCTGAATGTAGCCTGCTCAAAGTCGCGTCCTCTGTCGGATGAGCCTCTGTTGTCAAGGATGAATAAAACGTAACCTTTCTGCGACATATAAGTCTCCCAGCCACGGCTCCAGTAATTCCATCGTGCCTCTACATTACGTACGTTAGGTCCTCCGTATACATACACAATGGCAGGATATTTCTTGGTATTGTCAAAGTCTGCAGGCTTTACCATACGATAAAACAGGTCGGTAGTGCCGTCTACGCTCTTTATTGTTCCGCAGCTAAACTCCGGCACTGCATATCCTTCCCAAGGATTGTCTGCGGTAAACCAGTTTGTGACTTTTGCCGTGTTAGTGTTTATTATGTCTATTTTTCTCGGCACCTCAGGCTCCGTGTAATTGTCCATTATATAACTTCCGCTATTGCTTACGGCAGGAGTGCGATGCCCGCCATTATCGTAAGTGTTAGCATGACATCCCTTACCGTTGTCCATCAGCGTGCGTTTGCCGGTCTTGATGTTTACGGTATAGATGTTGTTCTGTATCGGACTTGCCTCTGTTGACAATATTATCGCGCTTTTGTTCTTTAAGTTGAAGCCCATCAGGTCTATGACAACCCATTCGCCACTTGTCAGTTGTTTTATCTCATTCCCCTCTGTGTCGAACAGGTAAAGATGGTTAAATCCGTCGCGTTGGCTTTGCAGAATGAACTTGTTCTCGTCCCAAGGAAGGAATGTTATAGGTGTTGTCGGCTGTACATACTTGTCGTGATGCTCCTTGTATAGTGATTTTATCTTCTTGCCGGTGAGTGCGGAGTATGCGTCAAGCGACATGTCTGTCTGGTCTCGGTTTACCTCTATCAGATACAGGGTTTTGTTGTCCGGGCTCCATGTTATGTTCGTAAAATAGCGGTCTTTAGGGTCGCCTGTCTCCAAGTATGTCGTCTCCTTCGTAACGGTGTTATATATACCGATTGACACTTCATGGCTTGTCTCTCCTGCCATAGGGTATTTCTCTGGCTCTTCTGTGGCAATGCGTGTGTCAATGTTAACCAGCGGATAGTCTGCAACCATACTCTGATCCATACGGTAGAATGCTAGGTTCTTACCGTTGTTACTCCAGAATGTTCCTTTGAAAATGCCAAATTCGTCGCGATGAACACTTTGTCCATAGACAATGTCACGTGAGCCATCGTTAGTCAGTTGGTGAGTATCACCATTGTCATCGGTCACGTATAAGTTGTAGTCTTTTACAAAGGCAACGTTTCTTGAAACCTCGTTCCAGTCTGCAGATGTCTCATTCTCGCAGGTCTGTCGCCATACAACCTTTTTTGCTTTGAAGTCAATGAGCATACGCTCGGCTCTGTTTCTTACAAGCACCAATGGCTTTTCTGAGTAGGGGAACTTTGCTCCGAACAAGCTTCTTATCTTCGTCTTTTCGTCAGTAGCAGCCCATTTGTTAATGTCATCAATACTGAACAGCATAGTTTCCTTGCCATTCTTCTTGTCAACAGTCATACATTCCTCTGCGTCTGTTCTCACAAGAATGTCGCCCCACCATGTCGCATAGCGGTTCTTGGGGGTCATGTTATGATAGTTGTTACCACCATAATTGAGGTCGTCCAGGGTGAACTTCTTGTCCTGTGCCATTGCTGTAGAGAACGCAAACATTATTAAAAAGGATGCGATAATCCTGATATCAGATATTCTATTCATTGTTCTTGCTGAAGCGTTTGTATTTGTTTCCAGAGTCTCTTCTGCCTTTTCCCTGTCTGTCATCATCCTTGCGGAATGACTTTCCAAAGCCTTTGCCTCTGCTCTCTTTGTCATTTCTGCGGTAGCCTTTTCCCTCGCGGTCTTCACGGTTGCGTCGCATGTTTCTGCCCTCGCGGTCTTTTTTCATAAAGCTATCAATGTCATGACGGTGGAAAGTGAATGTTCTTATGTCTCCCTCTTCATTCTCTTCCTCCTCCTCGAGCCTTTTCTTGAACTCTCTGTTCTTCTTGAACCGGTGCTTCTCAGCCATTGCGCGCTTCTCCTCTTCGGTCTTAAGAATGTTACCTTCTTCCCTGAAATCCCTTAGCCTTCCTTCAAACATCTGGTATTTTCTGAGCTCACATTCAAGTGAGCCGTTGTAAACCGGTATCTTGATTGACGGTTTAAGGCCAATCTGGTCGAAACATTCCTGACGGTAGCTAAGCACCCATGCCTCGTTGTTCTTGAACTGTTTCTTCAGCGTTTCGCCAATCATCTTGTATGTTCCGAGCAAGTCAGGCGTTGATATTCTCTCGCCATACGGAGGGTTGGTTATCATGATAGCCTTGTTCTCAGGCTGTTTGAAGTCTTTGAAGTCGGCATTCTCAATTATTATATCGCTGGTCAGTCCGGCTGCCTTCACGTTTAGTCTTGCGGTGTTTACGGCCTTCATGTCAATGTCATATCCGTAAATCTTGTGCTTGAACTCACGCTCCTGCGAGTCGTCGTTGTATATGTCATCAAAGAGGTCTTTGTCAAAATCGTTCCATTTCTCAAAAGCATATTCCTTTCTGAACAGTCCCGGCGCCATGTTTCTTGCTATCAGGGCAGCCTCTACGAGCAATGTTCCCGAGCCGCACATAGGGTCGATGAAGTCGGTGTCTCCCTTCCAGCCGCTCATCAATATCATTCCAGCTGCAAGCACTTCGTTCAGCGGAGCCTCCACCGATTCTTGTCTGTAGCCTCGTCTGTGCAGGCTCTCTCCACTTGAGTCGAGCGACAATGTGCATTTATCCTCTGCTATGTGGATGTGCAGTCTTATGTCTGGATTAGCCACAGAGATGTTTGGCCGTTTGCCGGTTTTCTCTCTGAACTGGTCAACGATGGCGTCTTTCACCTTGTATGCCACGAACTTTGAATGTCTGAACTCTTCTGAGAATACCACAGAATCAACAGCAAATGTCTTGTCGTTGTCAAGATAATAGCTCCAGTCTATCTCCATAATTCTGTTGTATACGTCATCAGCGCTCTGCGCTTTGAAGTGCTTTATAGGCTTGAGAATCTTTATTGCCGTGTGCAACTGGAAGTTCGCACGGTACATCAGTTCCTTGTTTCCAGTGAACGACACCATTCTTCTGCCTATCTCCACATTGTCGGCGCCCATCTGTGTGAGCTCTTTTGCAAGCACAGGCTCCAGTCCCATGAATGTCTTTGCTATGAGTTCAAACTGGCTGTCATCCTTTTTGTTGATGCTGTTATATTCTTGTTCCATCTTAAGTAAGTTTCTATATGTTTATTTCTTGTATTTTCTTGTTTCGGGTTCCATGTCCTCCGTCACCCATATATTGGCGCCAATCACGCATCCTCTTCCAATTGTTATGCGTCCAAGTATTGTCGCATTTGAGTACACTACGACGTCATCCTCCAGTATAGGATGTCTTGGTATGCCTTTGATGGGGTTGCCGTTGTCGTCGAGAGGGAAGCTCTTTGCTCCCAGAGTGACGCCCTGATACAGCTTGACGTTGTCTCCTATGATGCATGTGGCACCGATAACGACACCTGTTCCGTGGTCAATCGTGAAGTATCTGCCTATCTGTGCTCCGGGATGAATGTCTATACCTGTTTCCGAGTGAGCCATCTCGGTGAGTATGCGTGGTATCAGCGGCACTCCAAGCAGCAGCATCTCATGAGCCAGCCTGTAATTGGTGAGCGCCTTTATGACGGGATAGCATGATATTATCTCTGCATAGTTCTCCGCCGCTGGGTCTCCGTTGTAAGCCGCCTCCACGTCTGTTGCCAGTATGCTCCTTATCTTTGGAAGCTGCGCAATGAGCTCGGTTGCCAGTGTTCCCGACTTCTCTCTGAGTCCGGACAGTTCTCCGTTCTCGTCCTCATTGTGCTCCTTGTTGAAGCAGAGGCATGCCATTATCTGATCGGAGAGCAACTTATGCAGCCGCTCCACGTTTACTCCTATGTGATATTTTATGGTTTTGATGTTTACGGATGACTTTCCGTAATATCCTGGAAACAAAATAGAACGTGCCAGTTCTATTATCTCAGTCAGGGCTTTGCCGGAAGGCATCGGGTGCCCGTCGTGGTGCTGATGGAAGATTCCTTTTAATGATTCCTCTTTCGACAGTTCATCTATCGACTGAGTCAGAATCTGCGTTTGGTAATCAGTACTCATTAACTTGTCGCAATAATTTCCTGCAAAATTACTCTATTTGCTTTTAAATGCCAAATAAATCAGGTATAAATGCCAAGAAATATTGTGTTTTCAACACACATTAGCGGGTGTTGTGTGCGTAGCGGATGTTGTGATGTCATGATGCGCCTCATGCAAAGGCTTTATATGACTGCAGTCTGTATGTGCGTGGCTGTTACTTTTCTTAGTGCCTAAACCTCGTCGTATCCGTCGCTGTCGGCAGTCTCATTGCTCTTTCCTTTGCTGATGCTCAGGTTGCCGAGCCGGCTCAGTGTGATTCTGAAAGGCATATAGTCCTCGCTCAATATGTCGGGAGAACCGATGGTAGCAGTAAACACAAGGTTGTCTCCTTCAACACCTTCGAACACAAAGCCCAGCATCACGCTCTTGCCAATATACGACTGCTCGCAATGTTGTGCGAATTCGTTTTTCGTGAAGTCCTTGCTGAAGAACACCGTGTCGTCATATCTGCTGACCCTCAGTGTTATCCTGTTGTCGTAGTTCTTGTTGCCGTTCTCGTCAGTCACCACAGGCAGACTCTGGTCGGTGCGTCTTGCTATCGTGAGGCTGTAGGTCTTTCCCAGCCACTCAATGTCTTCCTTGTAGTCAAAGTCTTGCAGCTGAGTAGGGGTGTTGCTCTTCACCTCCGCAACCGGCATCTTGGTTATGATAACCTCGCTCTCTTTCTTTTCCTTACATGATGTGATGCTCATGCTTACTGCAATAGCCGCAAGTACGGTAAGTATATTGATTTTTCTCATTGTCTGATATGTTTAAGGTATGTATGTTATTTTTATCACAGCATTTAGGACTATGGTCCCTTGTTCTCTTGCAAAGTTACTCACTTTGTATTTGTTATGCAAACCTTTTGTGTCTTTTGTTTTGTCAGACAAGAAAAATAAGCATGCTGCCCATACTGTGTTTTATGCTGAGGCTGCTGTGTCAGATTGTTATCTATAAGGCTGGTTTTGCTTACAATATGATATTTCTGATGCCTGCCGTGATTATAGGGAATTAGCGCTCAGCATGCATGCTGTAATCATCTTCAATGCGTTTTATCGTAAGCAATTTTACGGAAAGGGCATAAATCGGGAGTGTGTTTTTATAGGATATTGTCCGCAATGCTGCTTCTCTTGTTGCATTAAGGCGTCTTTCATGAGCCGGGAAATGCCAGAATGAAATGCGGTTAATGCCTTTCCGCAGTGCGTTTGAGGGCATAATGCAAGGCTTGAAGATGGCATTTGTTTCGTGTCAGGATATGAAATGTTATAAATTCCTGTATTACAGATAGTTATACGTTTGCTGTTCTGACGTGCGTTTTCAAGGCAAATGGCTCTTTAGTGGCAATCGGACGGGAAATATCAAGTTCCTGAAAAGCAGAATGTCAGATATTGTTGGCTTTTTGTGACAATATGTATTTTGGCGCGTATCGCCTTATATGGCATTCTGACGTATGTGTATCTGCATCGCGGAATATAAAAAAAGAGACTGTCAAGGCATGCTTGACAGTCTCCATTTACTTTAGTTTGTGTTTACTTAGTACGTTTCTTCAGGGTCATTACAGGTTGGTTGTTGTCATTCTCAAGGATGAGAGTGTTGTCTCCCTTGATATTGTATTTCCTTGCCTTGGCCAAAGCCTCAAGCACGGCTTGCTCTGTATTCATATCGTGACACATCATTTTTGTGCTGCCAAGAGTGCTGAAGTCTATTGTCTTCTGCTTCGCATCAGCATTCAGTATACCTGTAAGGCTGTTGCAGCTGGTGTTGCCATAGACGCGGTTCTCCTTGCAGCTGAAGCCTATGAAAGGCAGCTCCATGTCTTGTTTCTGGTCTATTGTCACATTACCTGCTTGTGTTATATCCCATTCTCCGTCAAGAGCGGCAATGCCGGTAGCCTGTCCTGCTGTGCCGCAAGATGATGTGATGATGCATGCGGCGATAGTCATCAGTGCGCTGAAAATATTCTTTACCATTTTGTTTGATATTATTTATATGTTTTGTTCATCATATGGTGAGCCGTAGCCTGTGGCAATATATGGCACACCGGAAATCTTCTGCAAAGATAGTGGTTTATTATATCAATGGCGATTATTTATGCTCGTTTTGATGATTTTTTGCATATTTAATCATATTTATGCTAAAAAGCATGCCCCTTTTATTTGCTGCCTATAGATAATACGGCTTTCTCAAGGCCTGCGCTCTTGGCTGTAAGTGTTATGTCTCCTGCCTTTTTGGTGGATTGCAGCACAACAAGACACTTGCCGAAGAAGGCCTTTCGGTTATTGGCTTTGAAACGTTCAAGCGATGTCTGGCATCCGTTGTCAACGCCGGCGATAACAGCCTCGCCATCGATATCAAAGAAAATCTGGTTTGTTGCGAGAGGACACAGGTTGCCGTCTTTGTCTGTTACCTCTACAGTAACAAAGCACATGCTCTTGCCGTCGCTGTCAATCGTGGCGCGGTCTGGAGTAAGGCGGATGGCGTAAGGAGCTCCGGCGGTTCTGACTGTTTTGCTTCTGACGTCCTTTCCGTCTTTCCTTGCAACCACTTTTATCTCCCCCGGCTGGAACTCTACTTGCCACATCACGTGGAACTGATGTGAGTCTGCCTTGCGGCGGATACCCTCCGAGCAACCGTTGACAAAGAGTTCAACCTCATCGGCATTATTATAGTAGCACCAGAGGTCAACAGTCTGACCCTCAATCCAGTTCCAATGGGGGAAGATATGCAGCACATCCTTCTCCGTCCATTCACTTTGATACATGTAATAGATGTCCTTTGGGAATCCAGCCAGGTCTATAATTCCGAAATAACTGCTACGTGCCGGATAGGCATATGGCGTCGGCTCGCCTAAATAATCCCATCCAGTCCACATGAACTGACCACCAACAAAGTCGTTGTGCTTGACAATATCCCATGTGTCCTCATGTCTGTTAGCCCATGGGGCATGACAGTTGTCGTAGCTTGAGCACATGTAAGAAGGGTCGGCATATGGCTTGTCCCAACGGCTTGGGGCAACTATTACCGAATCGCTTGGCATGACATAGTGTCCGCGTGTCATGAGAGAGGATACTGACTCGGCAAGGATGAAAGGCTTGCCAGGGAAGTTCTCCGGCACATTCTTTATGTCACTGTTGTGATAGTTGTATCCTATTATGTCTATAGCACCGCTCTTAAAGAGGTGATTCTTTGGTGAAGGCTCGTTGCATCCGGCTGTAATAGGACGTGTGGTGTCATATCTTTTGATGATGTCTGCAAGGTGACGTGTAAGCAGGGAGTTGACACTTGTCTCGCCGTCTTTTGCCAGAGTGGATGCGTCGTGACCGGCATTCAGTATCAGATTTGCCTCCTCAAGGGTCAGGGTGTCAGCCTCTGCCGAAGACCATTGCTCAAGAACCTCATTGCCAATGCTCCATATCAGTATGCTTGGATGGTTGCGGTCGCGCAGCACAAGGTCTGTAAGGTCGCGCTCATGCCACTTGTCAAAGAAGCGTGCATAGTCATTCTTGGTCTTTCGGCGGCGCCACATGTCAAATGATTCGTCCATCACTATGAATCCCATAGTGTCGCACATGTTAAGCAGTTCGGGTGCAGGCGGATTGTGTGAGCATCTTATTGCGTTCACGCCCATGTCTTTAAGCATGCTTAGCTGGCGGTGAAGCGCATCCTCGTTAAGTGCTGCTCCGAGGCAGCCTAAGTCATGATGGTTACACACTCCGTTAATTTTCATGTTCTTACCATTGAGCCAGAAGCCTGTGGAAGCATCAAATTTGAAATATCTGAAACCTGTATGTGTTGTGTATGTGTCTGTAACTTTGCCTCCAGATAACACCTCTGTCTCTACCTTATATATATAAGGTGTCTCTATGCTCCATAGTTTACGGTTGGCAACTGATAGTCGCTGGGTAACTGTTTTACCGTCTTCTGTTATCACCGAACTTGTCTTTTGCGCGCAAATCTTGCCCTGTGGGTCGATGACTGTGTTCCTTACGCTTATCTTCTCGCCCTTTGTCCCGTTGGTGTTGAGTTTCACACTGACTGTCAGTGTACCCTTCTTTGACTTCTCGTTGGCATCAGCCACAACGTGAGTGCCCCAGTGTGACACGTGGATACGGCTTGTGCTGGTGAGCCATACATGTCTGTATATGCCGCATCCTGAATACCATCTGGAGTTGGGTTGGTCGCTGTTGTCCACTCTTACGGCAATGACATTCTTGCCGTTGGTGTTCAGATACTTGGTGATGTCATACTCAAAGGAGCTGTATCCATAAGGACGTGTGCCTACTTCATGACCGTTTACATATACGGTGGAGTTCATATACACGCCGTCGAATGCGATATAGTATTTTGAGTGGTTGTCATTCGGCTCCAGCTGGAAATGTTTCCTGTACCAGCCTATGCCTCCTGGCAGTGCGCCTCCGCTTGCTCCGGAGGGGTTGCTGGCATAGAAGTCACCCTCTATGGCCCAGTCGTGAGGCACGTTCAACCTTCGCCAGCCGCTGTCATCATAGTCGGGCTGTGCCATGGCGGCCGCGTCGCCGAGTGTGAAGAGCCAGTTGTCGTCAAAATTCCTGACGTCGCGTGCTGTCGCTGTAACTGTCAATAGCAGTGACAGTAATGATAGGATAGTCTTTTTCATGGTATCAACTTTTATGTTATTGTTTTTCTTATGTGTTTTATTTTCTTGCCGAGCTTTCCCTTATCTTCAGTATCATGGGAACAACTTCCTTGTAAATCTTCCTGTCTCCATTGATGTTTCGCATAAGCAGTTCGCATGCTTTGCGTCCTGTCTCATGTGCCTGGTCAACGATAGCCGACATCTTTGGTGTGACGAATGCTGATGTGTCGCCGTCGGTAAAGCCTATTATCGCCACGTCCTGCGGTATCTGCAGGCCTTCGGATTTTATCGCGTCAAAGGCAGCGTAGGTTATGATGTCGTTGAAGGCAAGTATGGCGTCGGGCCTGTTTTCCTGCCGCAGGAGTTTCAGTGTGGCTTCTCTTGCCACCTCATAGTCTATCTTGTCACACACAACCAATGTGCGGTCTATGGCGATGCGGCTGTCTTTCAGGGCCTCGATGTATCCATGCTTGCGTCTCTTCACCATGTCAATATGGTTCGGGCCGCCGATGAATGCTATTCGTCTGCTGCCTGTGTCGATGAGGTGTTGTGTCGCTTTCTTCGCTGCCTCATCGCCGTTTGCTGTGACAGAGGAGAACAGTTCGGGCAGGCATGTTCTTGCAAAGAATACCAATGGTATTCCCATTGTGTGTATCTTGTTGAAGTGTGAGTAGTCGATAGTGTCCTGGGCAAGGCATGCTATGATGCCTTCCACATGCATGCCGACGAAGTTTTCAATGGCATTCTCTTCTCTCACATGGTCCTCATGACTGTTGGCTGATATCACAGAATAGCCGTTCTGGGTGGCATAGTCCTCTATACCGTCAAGCACTGCGGCATAATAATGCGTCACAAGGTTGGGCACCACGACGCCGATTATGCGTGGAGTGTTCTGTCTCAGACTGCGGGCAAAGGGGTTAGGGCGGTAGTTTAAGCGCTTGGCAACATCCCTCACGCGCTCTTTCAGCTCATTGCTTATCTCATGACTGTCGTGCAGTGCGCGTGATACTGTTGCTATGCTTACGCCTAACTCCTGTGCGATATCTTTCAGTGATGTGTGTCTTCTCATGTCGTTTGTTGATTACATCGGCAGCATCTCGTCACCTTCGAGCTCGCAAGAGGTGAATCCCATTTCTTCTGCTTTGGCTCTGTCAAAGACATAATAGGTGGCCTTTCCCTCGCAGCATATTTCTCCTTTGGCATTCTCTATGGTGACTTCAACGTCGGCAAACTTCCTGTTCTGGCAGAGGAGTCTTCCCCTTATGGTGAGCTGCGGCTCATTGGTTGCGACGGCTTTCTTGTACTTAACCTCCAGTTTCGTTGTCATGCCGCTTGTCTGTAGCTTGCGGAATACAACCCATCCGGCGGCCTCATCGATAAGGGTACTTAATATTCCGCCGTGCATTGTGTCTATCCAGCCTTGGTAATCGGCCTGCGGGCGCCAGAAACTTACAATCTCTTCGCCGTCCTCATAGAACTCCATCTTGACGCCTAACGGGTTGTTCGGACTGCAGCCAAAGCAGTTGTAGCCTTCTTTTCCAACCCAGGGATTCTTTATCTTTCTCATATTATATCTTGTGCTCCTATATGTTTTATGCAGCGGCAGGCTGTTGCTTACTGCCTGCCCTCTGCCTGGTGAGTTTCTGATTGATGCTGAAACGGCTCCTGTTTGATGCCCGAACAGCCTCCGTTTAATGCCTGAACGCCCTCCGTTTAATACTGAAACAGTTTCATTAGAATGTGAAGACAAGTTTGAATCTCACACCATGCTTCTTGGCGGTAGGCAGGTCCTCATATCCAAGTCGTCTCACATATTGAACGTGGAGAATCTTGAATATGTTCTGAATGCCGACGGCAAACTCGGCGTATGGCTTGTTCTTGTCCATTATGTAGGTGCCGTCAGGGAAGCGCATCAGTATGCCGTCGTTTCCGTTCTCTGTCAGTGTGGGGTTGTTCTTGTCACTGAGCGTTCCCCACAGACACTTAAACCCGATGTATTCGCGCCATTGCAGCTTCTTGAACAATGGTATTCTGTTGAATATCTTACCGTTGAGGTCCCACGATAAGTCAATACTTGCGTATCTGTCATTTAAGAATTCCATGTTGTTTATGAGACTGAACATCTCGTCCTGTGCTATGTACGAGAGGTTGGCAGGCGGCATTATGAGCAGCGGGAATGGTACCTTGTCCCATTGGATACCGCCCTTTATGAGCATGTCAAGGCGTCCCCAGCTGTTCAGCCATATACGTTTGTATATGCTGGCTTCGGTGAAATTGTACTTATACTCACCTCCAAGGAAACCCTTCAGACCAACAGTGTGGCTTATGGTGTACACCGGAGCGTCGTGATTTATTGCCACGCGGCGCTGCTTTGTGTTAATATATTCCTCTCCAGGGGAGTATCTTACCTCAAAGGTTGCTTCTGTAGTGCGCAGCGCCCCATGACCATACGATGCGGCATCAGTGTCGCTAAGCCATACAGGACGGAAATAAAGCTCTCCGCATGCTTCATTCTTCTCAGTCTTGATGCTCGCTCCAAACTTCAAGTCCCAGTCTGTCTCATATTCAAAACTCAGCTTCTGTCTGTTGTAGAACATCATCTTGTCCACCTCTGTCCACTTGAAAGAAGTGAATACATTGTCCTTGTCGGTACGTAGGAATTTGTCCGACGGTGACATGACATCGTATGTTGAGGTAAACGTTATGGTGCGTTTCGGGAACTCTCTCGGCAGATATTTCTTCTTGTTGAATGAGTAAGTGACCTCCCCTTTGTAGTAGTTCTTCTTGCTGTCCCAGCCTCTTGCGATATAGCCTGATGCAAACCAGTTCTTGTTAAGGTTAGCTGTTGTCTGGGCACTGAAGCGTGTTCTCACCCCGTCAATGAAGTTCTTGGTTATAAAGGTGTTGACAGGTCCGATGTCAACCTTGCTGTCTTTGCCTTCTTTTCCTGTCTCAATGAAATTCTCAAACAGAGCTCTTACACCGAACATGACAATGTTAAAGCCCTTGGTTTTCCTCATGCTGTTAAGGAATGAGTCAATAGAACTCTCGCTTTTTGTCAGTTCCACGCCTCTGTGTTCTTGCCAGAAGTCCTCGTCTTTCATCTGATAGTCAGTGTCATACTTCTCCTTTGCCTTTCCTTTGAACATCTTATCAGGCAGCTCCTTGAACGAATATCCATCACGTCTTGTCGTTCTTATGGCCACGCCCTTTGTGAGAAAGTCCACCAGCTCAAGCTCAACCAGCATGTCGTCTGTCGTCAGTGCCCATTCACCATTAGGCAGCCTGTTGTACTCTTGTTTAATATGCAGGTTGTCAACAAAGTTCACATTGCTCTGCTTTGGTAAAGTGAGCTCGCACTTCTTTACATGAAGCGTAGAGTCGGCGATAATCCATATCTCGCCCCTGAACCCGAAATCCTGCAGGTTGTTGGGCAGAAACTGAAGGTGATAGCATGAGTCTTTGGCAACGGCAACTGTGTCAATGATGTAGAATTTATAAAAACCAATGGCGTCTTTGCCTATCGGACTCGTGAAGGGTGCTTGCAGAATGCGTATCTGGTCATCGTATAAGTCAACGTCGGTGAACACATCCTTTGCCATGGTACTTAATGTCTCACCGGTGGTAAGGAGATTGTTTATACCCGTAGACTTGGTTCCCTTCACAATGGTTTTCTCTGTCTCTGGGTTCTTTCTGTAAATATTCTGGGTCACGGTCTCGTCAACAGACAGCGGAAGTATCAGCTTGTTGTTGTACGGACAGGTCTCAACCTGCTTCGTAAGCCACTCTCTTTTCTTGAAGAAATCACTCTCAAGCTCAGCTGGTTGGATATCATTTACCGCGAGTGTGATTTTCTGATACTTGTTGAAACTATAGTAATCATGGTTTCTCAGGTCGTTCTTCTTTTTCGCGGCGATAACTCTTCTCATAAGTGCCACAGCCGGATTGTCCTTTCTTCTGTATCTCTTCCTTTTCGATTTCACCTTCACCTCGTCAAGAGTTTTTGTGTCAGGTTTCAGCGGAATGCGCATGTTCAGCGGCGTGTTGCTGCCAATGAGTATCCTCAACGACTTGTATCCAACAGCGCTGAAAGTAAGATATTTGCCGTCAAGTCTGCTGATAGAGAACTCACCTTGTGCGTTTCCGGATACCGCCACCTTGCTCTTCTTGTACTGAGCGGAGGCAAATGGAATCCTCTCTCCTGTATTCTCGTCAATGACAACACCGTTTATCTGCTGTGCGCAGACCACCTGTACCAGTGCGAGAAGTAATATTATAAATAGTTTTCTCATAACAATCTTTTTCCCTGTTATTATCCTTTATTGTTTGTTGGTTTATTTTATGACAGCAATTCCTGCAGACTATATATTATGTTGTCAGCCTGCGGACATTCCTTTTGCTGCTCAGTCCATCCCTCACCTTTTATCCATACGGTCTCACATCCTGCCTTCTTGGCTGGTATAATGTCCTTGTCCACACTGTCGCCGACAACGATAACGTCATCCGCCTCTGTGTCAAGAAGCTCTACTCCCATGCTGAATATGCGCGGGTCGGGCTTCCTTATGCCTACGACAGCAGACTCAATGATGCCGCAGAATATATCATCAAGCCCGAATTCTTTCAGCACAACGTTGATGTTCCCATAGAAATTGCTCACCAGTACAAGCCTGTGCTCCTTCCTGAGGGCCAGCAGTACCTCTCTGCTTCGTGCCGTCTCTTCCTCCACCTTGCTGTAAAGATCTTCAAGTATTCTGTCGTGCAAATCCTCAGTTTCTTGTTCGTTGAGGCTTAGATGACCAAGGTCTGTGAGTCTTTTCAGCTGGATATGAACCTTAACCGACAACGTCTTGCGGAATGAATAGTCAGACTGTATGATGGGGTTGCCGCCCAGAGTCCTCTCAGTAAATACATAAGCCTCTCTGAACTGCTCCTCTTCCACGGGCACATTCTGCCTCTCATAAGCATGCCATATTGCCTTTCCCCAGTGGCATCCGCCAGTGTCCAGCGTGCCGCCATAGTCAAAAATATATCCTTTACTCATTCAGTTTCCTCGTTATTGATTCACAAACAGCCTCATGGCTGCTGTGCATGTGTATGTAAATAGCCGCCAGCAGCGTTATCTCCACTACCATGAAGAGCCATGGACAGTTAATAACGCAACTTATATATATGCATATAGCCCTGACGTTGAATGTCAGAATGTTGGTGTATTTCATCAGAGGACGGCTGCCGCTAATGAACTCCTGTCGCAGTGTTGCAGGCATTTTGTCTGCTGTCTGATAGTGTTCTGCTATGCGTTGCATCATTGCCTGGAACTTGGGAGTGCGCCGCTCCTGCCTCTTGCAGTAGTTGGCATAGTTGTAATAGAATATTCTTCCCAGCCATGCTTTGGGCGGCAGTGAGTCATAAATGGCCCTCTGCTGTCGGTAGGTGTCCAGCTCGCTGCCTTCCTTTCCTTTAAGGAAGAACAGATGAATCTGCCTGTAGTAGTCAGCCAGTGAGCTTTGTCCTGTGTGGCAGATGATGCCCGATATATACGCAAGTATCCATATCCACATTCCCCATTGCCATTCAGTGCCAGGGATATTCTGCGGCATCATTCTCATGCAGACGGCGAAATAGATGCAGAAGAACCACACATCGCCGGCGAATCCGTCAAGAACACGCCCCACAAGAGTCTTCTGACCGGTGATGCGCGCCAGCTGTCCGTCGGCGGAATCGCAGAAATTGGCAGCCATAAGCAGTGCCACTCCCGCCAGATTGTGGGCTATGTCGGTATGCCAGAACATCCATGCCGCACCCATTCCGAGGAATATTGACACTATGGTAATGGCGTTTGGGTGAATGCCAAGACGCTTGCAGACAAGCGCTATAACCAGTCCTACAGGACGTGTGAAGTGCACGTCAAGCCACTCTTCTGTGTCTTCCGACTTGAAAGAGGCATGTAGCTGTTCCTTGAATCTCTCTCTGTTCATATCCGTTAATGTCTGCCGTCGGTGTTACTCTTGATTTATTATTATCCCGGCGATGGCCTTTGCCGCCTCGTCTTTGCATCTTGAGAAGCTGGGCCAGTCGTTGAAGTCTATTATTACATGGCTGCCGTCAGGACGTATGATGCAGTCTCCGCCGAAGATTTCTGCCCCGGTGAGCTCGGATAGCCGCAGGGCGTCCTGTTGCAGCTGCCTTGTGTCAAACTCATAATGCTGCGAGCGCCCGTTATGTTGCTCGCTCTTGAACTTCCATTCGCCGTCATCGGCAGGGTAGAAGTACCTGAAGAACCCGCTCCCTGCTACTCCGTAGAATTTCAGAAGGTCTCCCTCCACATGAGCCGTCACCACGATGTCGCGTATGCCGCGCTGTCTCATGCCGGCTATTATCTCATCGCGCTGCGCGTCGTTCTCGGCAAAGCAGACATCGTCCTCGCCTTGTGCGCATTCGTCAGCACGTTTTACCCACCACTTGTTGCCGCCCTGAAGCGGTGCGGCAGGTATGCCGTTGCGTCGCATTATGCCGTCGGCGATAGCCCTGTTGCAGTTTCTTATGCCGTTAGGCGAGTTGTATATGCGTGTTCCTGTCAGCCGCATTGCCTCCAGTAGGGCAAGCGTCTGCGCCGCTCTTCCCATGGAAATGCAGATGTCGCAGTCCTCAGTATGGCAGAAGTCTTCCTCTCTTATGCGTGTGATGGCATATCCCCTGTGCTCCAGCAGGTTGCAGACGGCGTCCATTATCCTATGGTCTTTGTCTGTGGAATTTGGCGAAAATCTCTCCGCCCTGTATATTGCTGCTATACGTTTCATGTCATTCTCCTTTCAGGAACACCTCGGCCTTGCTGATGTCTGACGCGTGGTCGATATCAAGAACCTTGCCGAAGGAGAACGCCTTGAGACGCATTCCTGCCGCTATAAGTGCCCTCTGGAAGTTGCGCATGCGTGTCTCTCCGTTGTTTACACACTCTTCCAAGACCTTGAGCGACTGTGGCATTAGTCCGTAGATGCCGGCAGATATGTTGCGGCAAGTGTCGGAATGGTCAAGAAAGGCAGTGATATTACCATTGCCGTCGGTGTCAACATAGAGCGGTTTCTCGTCGTCAATGTGTGCTGTTATGCCCATAATGCCGTCGGTGTCGCTGCTGTCGGCAATCCTGCTGAATGCCTGAATATATCTTGTAAACTCCTCCTCGCTGAATATAGTATCCACCGTTGTGAGGCAGAACGGCTCTCCTTGCAGTGCCGTTCTCATCTCATACAGACTGTGCATGGAGCTTGGTGTGCTCTTTACGATGATGTTCAGTGGCGGCAGCGTGCCGCTGATGCCATCCGACTGTATATCCATAAGATGACGGCTCACACGCTTATCCATGTCATTGCATATCACAGTGATCTGTGTTGCGCCGTTATTCATGAATATGCGTATGAGCCTGTCGATAAGGCATTCGCCGCAAACCTCGACAAGAGGCTTGGGCACATTGATGCCCTCTTGTGCCAGTCTTGAACCCTCGCCGGCGGCAATTATCGCATATCTCATATTCAGCCTTATTATTAATAAGGTGCAAAGATATACATATTTGGCGAGAGGTTAAAACATTTAAGTTTATTTTAGTATTTCAATATGTATTTATTCTTGTTTGTTTTTTACCTCAAGTCCGTCGGTGTTGACATCTCCCGAGCCGCTTACGTGGTGTAGCTCGCCCATGGTCTGTCCCCTAAGCGTGATGTCTCCGCTGCCTGAGATATAGCTTATTACATCCCCGCTGTTCTCCATGCTGATGTTGATGTCTCCGCTGCCGGCAATATCCAGATTTATGCCAGAGGTGATGGCATGCTCAATAACTATGTCTCCGCTGCCGGCTATCTTGCTCTCCAGCGCTTCCGTTGTTATCTTACCCATGTGCACATCGCCGCTGCCTGCTATGATTGCACTGAACTTTCCAGCGCTGAGAGGCGTCTGGCAGATGAAGTCGCCGGAACCAATTATTCTCACTTTCTCCATCTCTGGAGCCGTGATGTATAGGTGGATGTCGCTGGTGTTGATTGTTATGAGTTTCTCCTTGTCAATCTTCTTCTTTATTACAAGCGTCCTGTTCTTCTTTGTCAGTTCAAGAAGGCTTATGTCCTTCTGCTTGCCTTTGGCTGTGATTGCGTAGTTGTCGCCTTGCGTGAAGTGTACACTTGCCGCACCCTCAATATCGATGCCGTTGAAGTCGGTGATGGTAAACGATTTGGATATTGTGTCGTTGCCGTTGCCAGCGCTGTCCTTACTGCCGTTGTCATTGCCGTTCTTGCCGCATGATGTTATAAGTAGTGCGGCGATGATGCTGATGATGTAACTTGTGATTCTCATTCTGATTGCGTTTAAATGTTATCTTAGAAATGTGCTGTAGCAGATGTTCTGTCATGCTTTGTCTCATCTGCCACAGCATTGTATGTCCTCTATATTGTTAAACGCAGGTTTATGTTGGTTTGCTACACGATAACACTTTCTTTTATGCTTTTTTAACAATAGGATTCGTTTCCTCCTTTGTCTGATGCCTGATGAGTTTTACATAAAAATGCCTTGATTATAGTACTGAACTCCGTTGATTGTCATTCTGTGACGGCATAGATCGTACATCTCGCCGCAGACGTGTAAATAGTGCTTTGCGAAAAGGCATCAATTAAAGTCTGTTTCATATTCTTTCGCATATTGATTAATGCCTGCTTGCGAACTGTTTGATGCCTTTTTAAATTCGGCTTTGATTCTTATGTGAATATGCTCTTTTATACCTGCTGTTATTCTTACTTGCAAGGCGTGTGCGGTCTTGTGTCAGGATGCCTGCCGTAGTGGCCCAAAAAAATACACATCCGTCAGCATGATAACTGGCGGATGTGCACAATATATAAATGATTTTGTTTGGTTTTACATCTTATATTTACTCGGAGTGTTATCTTCTCTCAAGAAACTTGTGTGCGGCTCTGAGCTGATGACGCATTACGCTGAGCAACTCCTGAGTCTCCTGAAGGATGTTCAGATAGAGCAGGGCAATCTTTAATGTAGCCTCGTCAGAATCCTGCTGCATGCGGTCTATATGACGCTTGCGCACCTCTGACAGCTCATCCTTGCACTCGTCGGCAATGATAAGCGTCTCCCTGTACAGGTTGTAGCGGTTGGTTGATATCATCTGCTCGGTGTGGTTCATAAGCTCATTCACCTTGCGGCGTATCTGCTCAAACTCCTCTTTGTAAAGAGCCGGCATCGGACTAAAATTGTTGTCAACGTGCTCTTTTATCGGGTCGAGCATTCGTTTGAGGCAGTAGAGGTATTGCTGGTTGCTGTTTACGCCGAGGTGGAACCACGTGTTGCGCTCTATGGCGATGTCTGTCGGTATGCGTCGCATGGCAAGAAGCTCCTTGCGGCGGAACTTCTTCAGCTGGTTCTGCTCCTCTTTCAGTTCCATGTCGCACTTTCTGAGCTCGCGGATGCTCTCGTTCTCGAAGCCGCTGATAATCTTGTTGAACTGCTCAAGAGTGAAACGTGTTACGAAACTTTGCGTGCGTGACACATGCTTTGAGAGCAGGTCCCATACTATCTCCTTGTCGCGGGTACGCATCATGAGCTGGAAGATGTCGTCTTTCTTTTCATTCTCAGCCTTCTTCTTATACATCTTGTTGCTTCTGTAGAGAAGATATAGGTCGAGAATCATAAAGCCTAACATCACTACAATACCTCCGTAGTACATGGCAAGCGCAACGAGTGCGGCGGCTCCGAAGGCTACACCGGCTGTGACGAACCAACCGCCGATGACAGACATTACTCCGGTAACGCGGAAAACAGCACTTTCGCGACCCCATGCACGGTCGGCAAGCGATGTACCCATTGCCACCATGAAGGTTACGTAGGTAGTGGACAACGGCAGTTTGTAGTTTGTGCCAATGACGATAAGCATGGCTGCAAGCACAAGGTTTACTGAGGCACGCACCTGGTCGAAGGCTGCGCCCTCGGCAAGTATGGCCTCTTCCTTGTTGAAACGGCTGTCAACCCACTGCTGGAACTTCCTCGGAACAAAGCGGGAAAGGGTGTTGCCGCTCTCCTGTGTGGCGCGTACAAGGCTGCGAGCAACCTTTGAGGTGCCGAACATCTGGTCGCCCTCGTCCTGGCGGCTGAGGTCAACACTTGTCTTGACAACGTTCTGAGCCTTCTTGGATGTAAACATAGCGAAGACCATGATGATGCCGGCAAGGATGAGATAGATGAACGGACTGTTGGCAGATTCCATAAGAGAAACCATCATGAAACCATTGTAGTCGCCGTTACCATTGGCCATGAAATCCAGATAAGAGTCAAGGCCGGCAAGAGGAATGCCGATGAAGTTAACAAGGTCGTTGCCGGCAAAGGCCATGGCAAGGGCAAAGGTACCCAGGAGTATGACAATCTTGAAGATGTTAACACGCAGGAAATGAAGTGCTTGCATTAATACTGTAGCTCCCAGGAACATTATGCCAATGAGCAATGGAGTGTTGCCTGCTATCCATTCTTTGAATTCTGTGCTGAGGAATGGCGACTTGCCCAGACCCTTGATGAGTATGAAATAACCAAGTGCAGTACATGCGATACCTCCGAAAATGCCGATTGTGTACTTGAGGTTCTTCTTGTAGTTGAAACTGAATATTATGCGGGAGAGCCATTGTACGGCAATACCGAAGATAAAGGCAATGGCGACGGATACAAAGATGGCGATGATGACGCTCAGGGCCTTGTCGCTGTTTAGGAGGTCGTTGAATGTCAAGGTGTTGTCGCTTGTCATCTTGATGACTGCAAGGACGAATGTGGCTCCAAGGAGTTCGAAGACTAATGACACGGTGGTGGATGTCGGCATGCCGAGTGTATTGAACATGTCAAGGATTACAACGTCGGCTACCATGACGGCAAGGAATACTATCATCACCTCGTGAAAGCTGTAATGATCGGGGCGCATAATGCCATGACGTGCCACGTCCATCATTCCGGCACTCATGAACGCGCCTACAAGTACACCGACTGCGGCAATGATGAGCACCGTGCGGAAGGTTGCTACTTTTGAGCCTATGGCAGAGTTAAGAAAGTTAACGGCGTCGTTGCTGACACCAACAAACAAGTCGAAGACTGCTAAAAGAAGCAGAAATGCAACGATAATCAAATAGAATGTTTCCATGTTTTGTATTTGAAATGTATTTATTCTGCCGCAAAGTTAATAATGTTGTGTTACAGACTCTTTAAGCAGATGTTTCAATTCTGTTACAAAATGGGATAATGGTGGGTTATAATAGGATAGAATATTAAATTGTATTCCAGATGCTTTGTGCTCTCTCTCTTCCTCTTGTTTCAATAGTATAGTTAGAATGGCGGGGCTACATGAATAAAAAGTATGCCACTTATGATGCAAAAGTAATATGTTTAAGGAGGCTAAATGGCATACTTATGACTCAAAAGTGACATGCTTGTGATATGCAGTCAAGAAGCCTGTGATAGCCACTTGTTATAAAGGTTATAAATAAAAATCCCCAGCCTGTCTCTTTTCTCAGGCTGGGGAATGATTCTATAGGTTGAGTTCCACCTCTACCGGGCAGTGGTCGGAACCATAAATGTCTGTGTGTATCTTGGCTTCCGCAATATTGCAGGAGAGTCGTTCGGAGACTACAAAATAGTCAATACGCCATCCTGCGTTCTTTGCTCTGGCCTGAAAACGGTATGACCACCACGAGTAGATGTCTGTCTGCTCAGGATAAAGATGTCTGAATGTGTCTATAAAACCGGCATCAAGCAGGGTGCTGAACTTTTCTCTTTCCTCATCTGTGAAGCCGGCGTTCTTTCTGTTACTCTTAGGATTCTTAAGGTCAATCTCCTTGTGTGCCACGTTCAAATCGCCGCATATGATGACAGGCTTGTTGTTGTCAAGGCTCTTGATATATACTCTGAAAGCATCTTCCCATTCCATTCTGTAGTCAAGTCTTTTCAGTCCGTCCTGTGAGTTTGGAGTATAGACGGTGACAAGATAGAAATCATTCATCTCAAGTGTGATGACGCGTCCCTCCTTGTCGTGTTCCTCAATGCCTATTCCGTAAGTAACGTTCAGCGGAGTGTGTTTCGTGAATATCGCCGTACCAGAGTATCCTTTCTTCTCAGCATAGTTCCAAAACGACTGATAGCCTTCGTATTGCAGGTCGAGTTGTCCTGCCTGCATCTTTGTCTCTTGGAGGCAGAAGAAGTCGGCATTGAGCTGCTGGAATATCTCACTGAAGCCTTTGCCCTCGCATGCTCTCAGTCCGTTAACGTTCCATGATATAAATCTCATAGCTGTATTCGTTCTTTAAAGGTAAAACAAAAGGCTTGTGATTAACCACAAGCCTTACTGTTGTTATTGTGTTAAAACTTAGCCATCTTGATAGCGTCAATGGCACATTCGTCACCCTTGTTGCCATATTTGCCGCCGCTTCTGTCCTTTGCCTGCTGCAAGTCGTCTGTTGTGAGCAGTCCGTATATCACCGGAGTCTCGCTCTTTGCGTTAAGACGCGCAATACCATAAGTGACACCTTGGCAGATATAATCAAAGTGAGGAGTCTCTCCACGGATAACACTTCCGAGTATGATGATGGCATCATAGCTGCCGTTAAGTGTCATCTGATGTGCTCCATAGATAAGTTCGAAACTTCCAGGAACGGTTTTCACATGGATGTTCTCTGGCAGTGCGCCGTGCTTCTCCAATGTGCTTACAGTGCCGTTCAGCAAGGCTCCTGTTATCTCTGGGTTCCACTCTGCCACAACTATACCAAAACACATATTGCTTGCGTCTGGTATCTGCTCAATGTTATACTCTGAAAGATTATGTAAAGCGGTAGCCATTATTTTGCAGAAACGCGTTCAATGTATTTGTCTATCTCCTGTGACAGAGGAGAGTTTGTATAGTTCTTCTTAATGTCCTCGTATATCTTAAGAGCCTCGTCTTTCTTATTCTGGCTTTCAAGAATCTCCGCAGCCTTTATAAGATATGTTGGAGACAATGTGTTGTTCTTGCCTTCAAACGCATCGCTGTCTGCCATCTTAGCTGCTTTCTTGAAGCAGTCAACAGCCTTGTCAAGCTGGTTGGTGTTGGCGTAAGCGTCTCCAAGGGCAGACATTGCATTAGGACTTACTGTTATGTCGTCTGCAGAAGAGTAGTTCTCAAGGTATTTTACAGCCTCGTTCCATTTGCCAAGGTGTGCATAGCACAAACCTGCATAAAGGTTAGCAAGGTTGCCGGCGTCTGTGCTGCTGTACTCATCAGCAACCTTTATAAAGCCTGCATAGCCTGTACTGTCGCCGTTAAGTGCCTTCTCGTACTGCTCGTTAGCAAAATATTCCTGTCCCATAGCCAAAGCTGTGCTTGCTTTGTCCTCACGTGGTTCAGAAACAAGGTTGTTGTAGATGATGATGCCTGCGATGGCAACAATGATTGCTGCTACAGTGTAAAGGATAGCTTTCTTGTTCTTCATGAAGAAAGCCTCACGCTTGTTGAGCGACTCTTCTGGATTCTGTGCGCTCTTCTTTTCGTTAAGATTTGCCATTATTCTAATTATTTTTATTTTTATCGGTTAAAAGTAAATAAGCATAAAGCGCAGCAAAATTAGTTATTTTATCCCATATATTGAAATTTCTTTATGACTTTTTTCGTTTTTGAGTGATAAATGAACTAACTTTGCAGTGATAGAAGATAGATATCAATGATCCTCCGTAATATATCCATTATAAATTATAAGAACATTAAAGAGGCAACAGTTGAGTTGTCACCGAAGATTAATTGTCTTATCGGCAGCAATGGTGTTGGTAAGACAAACTTTCTTGATGCGGTTTATTATATGTCGTTCTGTAAGAGTTCAGTAACATCAGTTGACTCACAGCTTATCAGGCACGACTGCGAGTTCTTTGTGCTTGACGGGCTGTATGAGGATGAGAAAGCTGACGTTGAGTACATATATTGCGGAATGAAGCGTGGCACGAAGAAACATTTCAAGAGGAATAAGAAAGAATACAAGCGGCTTTCTCAGCATATCGGACTTATTCCGCTTATACTGGTGGCGCCATCTGACACATTGCTGATAGATGGGGGAAGTGAGGAGCGGCGAAAGCTGATGGATGTGGTTATATCTCAATATGACAATGAGTATATTGAGTTGTTGAACCGCTATAATAAAGCCCTTCAGCAGCGTAACATACTTCTTAAGCAGGAAGAAGAACTAGATGTTGCGCTTCTTGAGATACTGGAAGAGCAGATGGCTGTTGACGGAGAGAAGATTTATGCATGTCGCGATGCTTTCATTCGTGAGCTTGTGCCTGTCTTCCAAGATTTATATGACAGTATATCAGGCTGTAAGGAAAAAGTGTCATTGCGCTATGTCTCACATTGTCAGCGAGGCAGTTTGCTTGATGTTATAAGGCGTGACCGTATGAAAGACCGCGCCGTAGGCTATTCCCTGCATGGCATTCACAGGGATGACCTGGAAATGCTCATAGGAGATTATCCGATGAAGCGTGAGGGAAGTCAGGGACAGAACAAGACATTCGTGATTGCCCTGAAGCTTGCCCAGTTTAAATTCCTCTGCAGAACAAGCAGATATACAAAACCGATTCTCCTTCTTGATGATATCTTTGATAAGCTTGACGCGTCCCGTGTGGAGCAGATTGTGCGTCTGGTGTCAAGTGAGGAGTTTGGACAGATATTCCTTACAGATACCAATCGGGAGAATCTTGATAAGATATTGCGGGCAGGTACTTATGGGTATAAGATATTTGATGTGTCTGATGGTGAGATAACAGAAAGGAGGGAGGCTGATGTTTAAGCGTGATGTAAAATCCTTTTCTGAGATTCTGGCACAATGCATAAGACAGAATGGGTTAGAGACTCCACTCAAGCAGATGCGTCTTATCGACTCTTGGGATACTGTGGCAGGCAAGGTCGTTGCCAGATACACGGCAGAGAAGTATATTCGCAATCAGACTCTTTATGTGAAAATAACAAATCCGGCGCTTCGTGCGGATTTAAGTATGATGCGGAGTCAGCTGGTAAAGAGACTTAATGAGGTATCTGGCGGAATGGTAATTGTTGATGTCAGAGTGTATTAGGAACTATCAAGTGAATGTCATCACGTCAGCCTCTCATGGGTAGTTCTTAGATAACGTAATCCATTTTCACGTCATTCTCGTCTGTTGGTATTCCGGGAAGTTTCTGAAAGTCAAAGCATATACCTATTTTATATATATAAGGACATTTGCTGAGGAAACGGTCGTAATATCCTTTTCCACGTCCAAGTCGGTTGCCTCTTAAGTCAAAACTCATTCCTGGAACTATGGCAACGTCTATATCCTCGTAGTTTGTAAATGTTTTCCCAACGGGCTCCATTATGTTGAAGAATCCCTCAATCATGTCTTTTTTGTTCTCATAACATCTTAATTCCATGCTGTCGTCATTAATGACGGCTGGCAATAAGACACGCTTCCCCTTTTGTACAAGAGTGTTTATGATGTCATGCGAATAAACCTCGTCGGGCAATGAGTAATACATCATGATAGTCTTAGCTCCGGCAACTGCAGGGTGGGAGAGCAGACGTTCGATGATAGGTGTTGACATATCTCTCAACTGATCTTCATTAAACTGACGTTTAATATTGCGTATGTATTCTCTTAAATCGTTCTTGTTCATAGTATTATTATAGAATCAGGCACATGATGCCGGTTATCTCATCATGTGCCTGTAAGTTATGCTTTGTTATTGTTTTTTCTGCTTTTTACTTGTGTCTTTACCTCTGGTTTTTGTGGAAACGACTCGCCTTTCTTGAATATCTCCAATGTCTTTTTTATTGCATTGTCGTCCTGGTTAATATATTTTGTCCAGTCTTCTTCCTCAAGCATATTATAAATAATCCTGCTTATAATATGTCTTTCCAGCATTTTGTACGACTTCTTTATCATGAGGTTTCTCCTTTTCAGCCCCTGCTTGTCCGCATAGCTGGCAAACATATCCACAATGTTCTGTTTCTTCAGATAAGCAGCCAAAGCGTGCATGTCGTCATACTTGCTCATCTTCTGTCTGTTGTTGTCAGTGTACACAAATGCGAACTGTTGTATAAGACCGCTCATGACAGCCTCTTTTGAATAGGATGTTATGTCAGTGGTGTCCTCTGGAATGAATATATCCGGTGTCACCCCGCCGCCTCCATATACAATACGTCCGAGTGAAGTGTGATATTTCGGTCCTGTATGTTTTATGCTGTCTTGTGAGAAAAACTCACCATGCTCATATCTGTCAATGATATCCTCCTCGTAGCCTTTGCTGTTTCCTGCTTCATATGGCTTTTGGATACACCTGCCCGATGGCGTATAATACCTTGCCACCGTTAGACGTATCAGTGATCCGTCAGTAAACCCAAGCTGTTGCTGTACCAAGCCTTTTCCGAAGGAGCGCCTTCCGATGATTGTCGCACGGTCATTATCCTGCATGGCTCCTGCAATAATCTCGGATGCGGATGCGGACCCCTCATTTATAAGAATAACAAGTGGTATGTTCTTATAACTTCCATGTCCGTCGCTCCTGTACTCCTGACGCGGTGATTTACGTCCTTCTGTATATACTATAAGCTTGTTGTTCGGTAGGAACTCGTTGGCTATCTGTATTGCAGACTCCAGATATCCGCCTGGGTTGTCTCTGAGGTCAATGACAAGACTACTGAAACCTTCTTGAGACAGGCGTGCCAGCGAAATAAGCATCTCTGGATATGTTGTCTCTCCGAAGCTGTTTATGCGTATATATCCAGTCTCGTCATCCAGCATGTAAGTTGCAGGAATACTCTTTACAGGAATGTCATTTCTTGTAATAGTATATATCGTTGGCTTTTTCTCTTTATATTTCAGGATTCCGATTTTCACCTTTGTCCCTTTGGGACCTTTCAGCCTTTTTATTGTTTCCTCGTTGGTTACAACCTTGCCCACAAAAGGCTTGTCGTCAATACTTATAATCTTGTCTCCGGCAACGATGCCCGCACGCTCTGCAGGTCCGTTCTTAACGATGCCCTGTACTCTTATGGTGTCTTCTCGGATTACAAACTGTACGCCGATACCAGAGAAAGAACCTTTCAGGTCATCTGTTACGCTTTGCACGTCTTTTGCCCTTATATATACAGAGTGCGGATCAAGATCAGACAATATCTGTGGCACAGCCTTGTCAACCAATGAGTCAATGTTTACAGTGTCCACATATTGGTCGTTAATTATGTGCAACAGATTGTTAAGTCTGTTGCTTCCTGACTTTATAATGTTCAGTTTGTTGCCGGAGAGATGATTAGCATAGAATGTTCCAATCAATATTCCCACGACAACACTTACAGCCATAAGCAATGGCGTGTATCGGTTTGGCTTATTCTGTCTCATTGGTGTCCGGATTTAGATATATTACTTCAATGCCAGCTCTTTTCAGGAGGTTTATGCCGTCCTCAAGTCTGTATTTCTCTCCATATACCACTTTCTTTATTCCTGATTGTATTATCAGCTTCGCACACTCAATGCATGGAGACGCTGTGACATACAGTGTTGAGCCGTCGCTGTTGTTTGAACTTCTTGCCAGTTTGGTTATTGCGTTAGCCTCGGCATGCAGAACATATGGCTTAGTTACATTATTGTCATCCTCACAGATATTCTCAAAACCACTTGGTGTGCCATTATATCCGTCGCTGATAATCATTTTGTCTTTTACCACAAGTGCTCCAACCTGTCTTCTCTTGCAATAACTGTTCTCCGCCCATATCCTTGCCATTCTCAGATATCTTGCGTCCAAGATTATTTGTTTGTCCTTGCTTTCCATTTTATTGTGGGTTCTTTGTTTCTTATTTGTATGTTAGGGATAAATGCTGTCTGTGCTTTTTATTTTTTCAATTTCTTTATTCCGTTTCTCTTCAACAACGCATCAATTGTAGGCTCTCCGCCACGGAATCGTTTGTATAAGGTCATTGGATGCTCTGTTCCTCCCTTGGAGAGAATGTTTTCTCTGAAACTTTGTGCTGTTTCAGGATTGAAGATTCCATTTTTTTTGAAAATACTGAAAGCGTCGGCATCCAGAACTTCCGCCCATTTGTAGCTGTAATATCCGGCTGCATATCCTCCCGCCATGATATGACTGAACTGCACCGTCATACATGTCTCAGGAATCTGTTTGGTCACCATTGCTTTCTCCCATGCCTTTTTCTCAAAGTCGATGACATCCTCCTCAAAAGCATGTTTCTGTGTATAGTATGCCATGTCAAGCAATCCGAAGCTTACTTGCCTCATACATCCGTAGGCTGCCATGAAGTTGCGGCTTTTCATAATCCTGTCTATAAGCTCATCAGGTATAGGCTCACCTGTCTCATAATGGAAAGCGAATGTCCGCAGGAACCCTTTCTCAGTGGCATAGTTCTCCATGAACTGTGACGGCAGTTCCACGAAGTCCCACCATACGTTTGTTCCGCTCAGACTTTCGAAGCGTGAGTTGGCGAATATACCATGTAGCGAATGTCCGAACTCATGCAGGAACGTCTCCACCTCGCCTAATGTCAGCAGGGCAGGCTTCTCCTCTGTCGGCTTTGAGAAGTTCATCACCAAACTCACGTGAGGTCTTACGTTTTCTCCCTTTCTGCTAATCCACTGTCCTTGATATTCAGTCATCCATGCTCCGCTTTGTTTCCCTTTGCGTGGGTGGAAGTCTGCATAGAGTACAGCAAGATATGAGCCGTCCTTGTCAAATACCTCATACGCTTTCACGTCTGGATGATATACCTGTATGTTGCTGTTCTCCTTGAATGTTATTCCGTATAGTCTTGTTGCCAGTCCGAAAACACCATCAATAACCTTGGATAATTCAAAGTATGGGCGTAGCATCTCTGAGTCAAGATTGTATTTCTTCAGTTGAAGTTTATGTGAGTAGTAACCGAAGTCCCATGGCTGCATACAGTTTTCCTCCTCAGGCAGTTGTGTTTTCTTGAGGTCAGAAAGAGCCATTCTCTCTATATCGCCTACTTCCTTGTTTGCAGTAGGCTTATATGCGTCAATAAGTTGATTCAGCAGTCTGTACACATTGCGTGCGTTTCCTGCCATTCTGTTCTTCAGAACATAATCGGCATACGTCTTGAATCCCAGTAGCTGTGCTATCTCGCGCCTGAGATTTATGAGTCTTTTGCAAATCTCAATATTGTTCTCGCTGTTGTCATGTGTACATATTGTATTCTTCGCCATGTACATTTCCTTCCTCAGCTCCCGTTCTTTTGAATATGTCATGAACGGACTGTAGCTTGGAAAGTCGAGTGTGAATATCCATCCCTCCTTGTCCTGCTCCTTGGCGGTCATGGCGGCAGCTTCCTTTGCGGTGTCGGGCAGACCTTCCAGTTTGCTCTCATCGGTGATGTGAAGAGAATATGCCTTGTTCTCCTTGAGTAAGTTCTGTGAGAACTGCAGCGACAGCATGCTTGCCTCCTCCGTAAGCGTTCTCAGTTTCTCCTTTCCTTTCTCATCAAGCAGCGCACCGCTTCTCACAAAACCATCATAGCAGTTGTCTAACAGCATTTTCTCCTCTGGTGTCAGTCGTCTGTGATGTCTGTGCACATATTTTATTCTTTCAAAAAGCTTTTCGTTCAGTCTTACATCATTGGCGTGTTTTGTAAGTATCGGTTGTATTTTATTTGCCAGTGCGTCAATCTCGTCATTTGTCTCTGCACTCATAAGGTTGAAGAATACCGTCGATACCCTTGACAGCAAGTCGTAGTATCCCTCCTTGTTCTCCTCGCTGTTTATTATGGTATTGTCAAAGGTAGGCTTCTCCGGGTTGTTGATGGTTTTCTCTATCTGTTCGTTGTCGCGCCTTATACCTTCCAAGAACGCCTCTTCAAAATCCTCTACCCTGATATTCTCAAAGGGTACAGTGTCGTGAAGTGTGTTATACGGTTCAAAGAAAGGATTCTTCCTTATGCTGCTTTCTGTATTGTTATTCATATCTCAGTATTCTATTCTGTTATTTCATTAAAAGCTTTTCAAATGCCGGTATGATAATTTCGTTTCTTTTCATTATTATCAGTCCGCTGTCGTGCATTTTATGCAGTTCCCGGGATGTGTTAAGTCTGCTTTCACCTATTTCCAGTCCCAATGTTTCCAACTTGATAGTCAGCTTTTTCTCTCCTGCGGGTCTGATGCTTCTTGTCTCAATAAACCTCACTATCTTCCCTCTTATGCTTGTCTCTCTCTTCCTCCATTGATACCTTGTGTTCCTCTGCGATAGTGCGCAGATGATATTCAGGAGGTTCAGTCTGAATATCTCGTACTCATCAGACAATTTCATGACGTCAGCCTTGCTTATTTTTATCAGTTTGCATTCCGTTACAGTCTGAAATGTCTTGGTGTATCTTTGTTTCAGTCCGAATATTCTCTCCGGTTGGAATATTGCGGTGGCGTTTACTACTTCCGCCAGAGTATATCCTTTGTCGTCGGAATTGCTTATGGCGTTCACCTTTCCGCTCATGAGGAAATACAGAGAGTCGCACACGTCATTTTCTTTAATGAACGTGTTTCCTTTTGCAATGACAGAAATCCTCGGTTTAATCAGTGTTATCACCGAAGCCAGATCATTCTTGCTCATTCCGAGAAACAACGGAAGTTCAAGCAGTGCCGTGTAATTGTCTGGACTTGTCATTTGTTTTCTTTCTCAATTAGTTTCCCTTTCATTGCAGGTGAGTGCCAAATCTTGTATTCTCCGTTCTCATCGCAGTATATCAGATATGCCATCAGTTCTGGATGTCTCTCCAACAGCCTGGCTGCCTTTTCCTGTCCCATCACCATAAAGGCCGTTGCGTACGCATCAGCAGTAGCGCAGTTGTCGGCAATGACAGTCGCCGACAGCAGACTGTGCTCCACGGGATATCCTGTATGTGGGTTTATCGTGTGCGCATATTTCTTTCCGTCCTTATAGTAATAGTTCCTGTAGTTTCCGCTGGTAGCCATTGCCTTGTCTGTGATGTTAAGCACAGTCTGAATCTCCTGGTTTGTGCTGAGGCTGTCGTCAGAGGGTTTAATCACTCCTATCCTCCAAGGCTGCCTCTTCTCACTGATACCTGCGGCGACAATTTCTCCGCCAATCTCCACCATGAAGTTCTTTATTCCATGTCTGCGCAACATATTGGCAATTACATCAGTGCCGTATCCTTTGGCTATAGCACCACAGTCGAGCATTATGTCTGGTTTCTCCTTTATGAGATTATTACCCTCTAACCTTATTCTCTTGTATCCAACACTACTCATTATGCTGTCTATCTCTGCTTTGCCAGGGAACATGCCTCCTTTGAAACCGAATCCCCAGGCGTTGACAAGCGGAGCCACGGTGATGTCAAATGCTCCGTCGGTCTGCTCGGATATCTCCTCTGCCAGAGTGATGACATCAGCAAGCATAGAGTCTGTGGCAGTCTGCTCATTACGGTTGATTTTTGATATGGTGGACTGTTTGTTGAATATGGATAAGGAACTGTCCACTCTTCTTAGCTCCATCTCAATCTCCTTTTTTAGATCTCTGTCATACTGGTATGAGATGTTGTAGATAGTGCCGAATATCATACCGCTGTTTGCATGATATGGCACAGGTCTCTGTCTGCTCAGTGCTATTAGCGTTATCACTATCACAGTAGTGATGATAACCGATAGTATCGCTCTCTTTTTTATACTGCCTGACTTCTGCATGTGCTGATACCTTGTTGTTAGATGTCGATGGTTACGTTGAACAATGCGCCGAAGGCAGAGCCGTCACTCTCTCCAAATCCAGGGACATACCATGATTTTTCCAGTTCTCCCTCGTCATAGGTGAGACGTTGCTTGTATCTTGCGCTCCAGCCGAAATGTACTGGTCCCCACATCTTTACGTCAATACCAATGCCAAACTCCAGCCAGTGGTAAGAGCACTTCACGTCGTTGGCATAATATTCGGCGTTTCCTCCCCATACAGGATCCTCGATGCCAGGGTGAGACAGGTCGTACTTATATGATGTGAACGCATATCTTGCACCGGCGTAAAGCCTGTAGATGTCGTGCTTGTTCCTGAGGATGTTGAAATCCATACCCACACGGGCGAATGGTGCGCTCGTCTTGTACGACAGATGTGTGAGGTCGTCGGTGTGGTCTGCCTTTCCAAGACCTACCTCCAGCACGGGGAAGTATTTGTCCTTGAGATTTACTCTCAGCGAAGCCTCATACTGCCCATAGTCCTTAATCAGCATCTGTATCGGACCAACCAAGTCCACGCCTACGGCAAATCCTCTGAAGAGTGGAATGCTGTCGTTTTCTGTGGCGTTGCTCTTCTTCTGTGCGTAAGCATATGTCGGCATAAATGCCAGCAGCATCACACTAAATACCAGAAGACTTGATATATATGCGGAAATGTTCTTTTGATTTGTCATAAGTAACGTTAGGGTTGTTTATAACTATAGAGTCAATGATATTGTCGGTGCTCTTCACACCTGTTATCTTATGGAAGAATGATGGCTGGCAGTCTGCCGACTCAAAGTGCGGTGTCGCCTCCTTTGTGACCTTTATTGTGTCGTAAGCCACGTATGTCTTGCCCTTCCACTGTATGAAGAATACGTCTTCCGGTTGTGCATGGCTTATTGGCAGGTTAAACCCTGTCACCCCTGACATGCGGTTTATAAGCACAGTGTCGTTGCCGTCGTTACGGTCTGTCCATACACTCATGGTGTCTCTCAGTGTGTCTGCAGCTCCGCTCTTGTCATATATCTTGTACATGGTATATACCATGTTGTTCATAGTGCAGTCGTATCCGGCGCAGGCACTCATCAGCGCCACCGATGCGAATATTATGAATATCAGTTTCCGCATCTCAGCTCCTCCTCTATTTGGTACTCGTTGCGGTTCTCTGATGTGCGGCTTATAAGGTCGCCGAGGAATCCAGCGAGAAACAGTTGAGTGCCAATGATCATCATTGTAAGTGATATGTAGAAATAAGGCGAGTCTGTCACCAACCTTTGCGGGATGCCGTTTGCCAGTGCCCACAGCTTGTCCACTCCTATGATGAATGCAGCGAGGAATCCGAATATGAACATTATTGTTCCTAAGAATCCGAAGACGTGCATAGGCTTCTTGCCGAATCCGCCGAGAAACCATAATGTAATAAGGTCCAGATAACCGTTTACGAATCGGTTGAGACCGAACTTGGATGTTCCGTATTTTCTTGCCTGATGCTGCACCACTTTCTCGCCAATCTTGTTGAATCCTGCGTTTTTTGCAAGGTAGGGGATATATCTGTGCATCTCACCGTAAACCTCGATGTTCTTAATGACATCGCGGCGATATGCCTTCAGACCGCAGTTGAAGTCGTGAAGGTTCTTTATGCCGCTGATCTTCCTTGCTGTGGCATTGAACAGCTTGGTTGGGATTGTCTTTGACAGCGGGTCATATCTTTTCTGCTTATAGCCCGACACCAGGTCGTATTCGTCCTTGGTTATCATGCGGTACAACTCAGGTATCTCGTCGGGAGAGTCCTGAAGGTCAGCGTCCATAGTTATCACCACATCGCCCTGTGCCTCTTTGAATCCGCAATACAGAGCGGGACTCTTGCCGTAGTTGCGGCGGAATTTTATTCCTTTTACGCACTCGTGCTCCTCGCTGAGGCTCTTTATTACATCCCATGACTTGTCGGTAGAGCCGTCGTTTATGAATATCACTTCATAGCTGAATTTATTTTCCGACATTACGCGCGCTATCCACGCAAACAATTCAGGGAGTGACTCCTCCTCATTGTACAAGGGTATTACAACAGATATATCCATATTCTATATATTTTTTTCTTTTAATATCTTCTTTTGACTTTGGATGACATTAACGCTGCTACCGGCAGACTGACAAACAGCCCCAGCAGCATGTTGCTTGTGAGAAACTGGAATGCGATTTCTATCGGTCGCAGCGATGACACTGTGTCCATCGCCAGTTTCATGTCTTCTTTCGAGATACCGTACAACTGTTTCATCATATCGCTGAACTCTCCGTCTGTTACAATCATGGTGTAGTGGCTGAGCATATACCCGTTGTCAATGAACTGGAAGTATATGAACTGCCCGAAAGCCATTATCCATGAAGCGTAGAAGTATGTCAGCGCACTATATGCGAAGCCTCTTCTGAAAGACATTATTCCGTCAAGTGCCTCGTCGCGGTATCTCTTCAGTCTCATAGCCGCGTATATCAGCGACGCCACACCTGCCATCAGCGACAGCGTACCCATCAGGGGCGTCTCCAGTCCGCCGATGAAAAGTCCGAAACTAACTATCCATATAAGGCCTGTCAGCGCACCGTCAATTCGTGCGTAGGCCCTCAGCTGATTCATGTCTTCCGCAGTTATCATGTATGTCCTTGTTTGTTTTCTCCGCTGTTGCGGCATTGTTCCCTCATTGCAAATGTGCGGAACGACCGCACATTGTGCGAAATGTAGCGCAAATTTACTCATTTTATATTATATAATGTGTAAAAGTGCTGCTCTTTTTAGTTTTATTTGCATAATCCCCAATCAATCGTGGGATTTTAGTGTATTTGTCTTGTTTGCTTTTGAGAAGATTTCTTATATGTTCGGAAGGATTTCACCGGGCTATATGGCAGAAGAATATAAGAAACAGGCCAAGAAGAACAGGCAAACGAGCTAAAGGTATTAATTAATATTATTTCCACCTTCTAATGACTGATTTGGGATGATTATATTCTCTGCCGCCAGGCGGTGGACTGCACAATAAGGTAAAAAAAGTTAAAAAGATGCCTTAATGCATGCCAATATTGTCGTATTCTGATTTTTTACTATTACCTTTGCAGTCGCTAAAAAAATGGGTAAGTCTTGCACGGCCAGCTCCCTTCGAATCCTCCAGGACGGGAACGTAGCAAAGGTAGTTGGTTGTAGCGGCGCGATGTAAGTAGCTTGCCCACCCGCCTCTTTAGCTCAGTTGGCCAGAGCACGTGATTTGTAATCTCGGGGTCGTTGGTTCGAATCCGACAAGAGGCTCAAAAGAAGAGAAAGCATGATGAGAATCTGCTTTCTCTTCTTTTTTTATTTGCCTGTATTTTAAATTTCGTAATCTCGGCTTGTTGTGTAGTCATAAGAAGATATAAGGCTATTGTGTTGGAGATGGGAGTTTTATTGCCTCTCATTGAAAGTGATGATATACACATTTTTTTTGCATACGAATAGTTGTGTACGCGTAAACTTTTAATAAATCTTCGCTATGATAAACAAGTAAAAATACCTTGAATATTTATGTGTCAGGAAAAGCTTTGTTTGTTCTCTACAACCCTTTACTTTTTATATGTTTTGTTTAATTTTGTTTAGTTGGTTCGGCTGATTTTGAGTAACATTCAAATAAATCCATGTAAAATCAATGCGAAAATGTAATATTATTAAATAAATAACTATCATTCGGATATGTAAATCCATTGTTGTGATTATATCATCTTATAGCCATTGTGATATACTGAAACAGCAATGATTTTATCATGATATAGCAATGAAGAAACGACGCCGTAGTAACCATGCCACGATGTCATAGTAATCATGTCACGATGTCATAGTAATCATGTCACGATGTCATAGTAATCACGTAGCGATGCCATTGAAATCATGTAACGGTGCCATTGTAATCACGTAGCGATACCGTAGTGATGAATCTTTGATATGCCGTCTTTTGAAGTGCGATAGGATATCAAATACATCCTGTTTAAGTATCAAACACATGGTGATTAGGCATTAAGCAAAAGTCAGTTTGATATGTTTTGTCAAGTGAAATGACATATATGATGGTGCCAGATAATACAAATCTTGAAATCTTCTGGCAGAAATCTCAAGCCTGTTTCTATGTCGTTTGCCGCCAGTATGGTGGCCGCTTTTTTCTTTTTGCCGTTTATTGATTTGTACGAGACATAGGCAAGTGCGGTTTCCCACTATGTCGTGTTTCTACTTTATTGTGCTTACTTCCATGTTGTAGCGGCTCTGTAGTTGTATGTATTTATGCCTGTTGAGGAGAGAGGAGGGCGTGACGTGCGCAAAGATAATTAATGTTGTTGGCATTGCCAAAAATTATGTGCATACTTTTAGCGATACATTTTTGTTTCTGTCTTTGCTTGCCTTCTTTTGTCTTCCTCAGACTTTCTTCTGTCACATTCTAAACAATCATCTGTTTCAACATATCTCAAAATTCTAATAAACTATATATTAAGGTGTGTGTTTGTGAGATTTAACTTTTTTTATTATATTTGCAGCCGTATATCATGAAAACAATCATAATTGATAATATATGAAGAAAACCCTTGTAGATTTGTTTGAGGAATCAGTAAGAAGATTTCCCAACAACACATTTTTGTTAGAGAAGACAGGTAAAAAGTTTGAACCGACAACCTATACTCAGGTAAAAGAGCAGGTATATCGTTTGGGTGCCGGACTGCAGGCTCTTGGCGTGAAGAAAGGCGACACCATGGCGCTTCTTAGCGAAGGCCGCAACATGTGGGTGATAGGTGAGCTGGCTATGTTCTATGCCGGAGCGGTGAATGTACCTCTGTCTATAAAGCTTGAGGAGAGCAACGACCTTCTTTTCCGTCTTATCCATGGCGACGTGAAGTATGTCATGGTGTCAGGCACACAACTCAAGAAGGTGAGACTCATAAAAGACCAGCTTACAAACGTTGATAAGATTATTGTCTTTGATAAGCAGGAGGAGTATCAGGATAAGGAGATTGCTCTTGAGGAAGTGCAGAAAATGGGAGATAAGTTCCTTGCAGAGCACACACAGGAGGAGTTCCTGCAAGTGGCAAACTCTATACAGAACGACGATTATGCCACTATAACATACACCAGCGGAACAACAGCCGACCCAAAGGGTGTGGTGCTTACACACCGCAACTATACTGCCAACGTGGAGCAGTCGCTGACGCTCGTTGATATCAACGAAAACTGGCGTACACTTATCATTCTGCCCCTCGACCACTGTTTCGCTCATGTTGTGGGATTCTATATCATGATGTCAGTGGGAGCTACAGCAGCAACAGTGCAGGTAGGACGCACTCCGCTTGAGACTCTCAAGAACATCCCGCTTAACATCAAGGAGGTGAAGCCACACTTTATACTCAGTGTTCCGGCTTTGGCAAAGACATTTAAGAAGAACATTGAACAGGGAATACGCGCAAAGGGTAGCACCACAGTGAAACTGTTCAATTTCGCACTGCGTCTCACACAGATCTATTACGGAGACAGCAACCTCGACTTCAAAGGCTTCCGCTATCTTCTCAAGCCTTTTGTGGCACTGTTCGACAAGATTCTGTTCTCAAAGGTACGTGAGAACTTCGGTGGCGAATTGAAATTCTTTATCGGTGGTGGAGCTTTGCTTGACAAAGACTTGCAGAAGTTTTATGTGGGCATAGGCATCCCGATGTATCAGGGCTATGGATTGTCAGAGGCGACACCGGTGATATCTTCAAACGGACCAGAGTTATATCGTTTCGGCTCAAGCGGAAAGCTTGTGAAGCCTATCGACCTTAAGATATGCGACAGCGAGGGCAAGGAGTTGCCTGTAGGTGAGATGGGCGAGATTGTTGTGAAAGGCGAGAATGTGATGGCTGGTTACTGGAAGAATCCGGAGTCAACGGCAGAGACCGTGCGCGACGGTTATCTGTATACCGGTGACCTCGGTTATATGTCAAAGGAAGGACTGCTCTATGTGAAGGGCCGCTTTAAGAGTCTGCTGATATCAAGCGACGGCGAGAAATACAGTCCGGAGGGCATTGAGGAGGCACTGGTAGAGAAGTCGCCATACATCGACCAGGTGATGCTTTACAACAACCAGTCGCTTTACACCACAGCCCTCATTGTGCCGAATAAGGATCAGCTGAAGAGAAAACTGGCGCAGAAAGGACTTACCCTTGACACAGAAGAAGGCCGCAAGGAGGCTCTGAAGAAGCTGGAGAGCGAGCTCAACAGATTTAAGAAAGGTGGTGAGTTTGAGGGAATGTTCCCAGAGCGCTGGCTGCCAAGTTGCTTCGCTGTGCTTGCGGAGCCGTTCTCAGAGCAGAACCAGATGATAAACAGCACCATGAAGATGGTACGTGGAAAGATTGAGAAGGCTTATGCCGGTAGAATAGAATATCTCTATACAGCAGAAGGCAAGCAACTGCTCAATCAGCAGAATATAGATGCTTTGAAATAGAAGATAACGAGACAGTTTATACTGCAAAAAGAACAGGCGTTCAGGACTTTCCTAAACGCCTGTTCTTTCTTTGTTTGTACTCCAGCCTGTTCATGCAAGCATGAAGTGTTATAATATGTCCATTATAATTTTACCGCGAACTTTTTAAGTCTTGTGTCTATCATCTCCTCAGGGATAATCTTCTTTATTGCGTTGACGATAATGTTAAGCATTCGCTCTTTCACGAAGTCATTGCGTATCACCAGCGATATCTCCCTTACAGGAACAGGTTCCTTCAACGGGCGTACATTAGTGCGCTGCTCATTACTGAGCAGTGGGAGATGAAGCTCTGGGATGATAGTATATCCGCCGTTCTCGTCAACAATCTTCACCAGTGTGTCAATGCTTCCAGCCTCATAAGTGGAAGAGAACATCGGCTTGGTGTCGCAGAAGTTGAACACTTGGTTGCGCATGCAGTGGCCTTCTTTAAGCACCCATAGATTCTCTGTAGGCAGCAGGTGTGCGTCAATTTCCTCTTCCTTGTACAGGTTCTCCTGTGGAGACACGTAAGCAAGGAACTTCTCATAGTACAATGGAATCTCCAGAATATCGTCCTGCTCAAGCGGTGTGGCGAGAATAGCCATGTCGAGTTGTGCCTTTTGCAACATGTCTATGATGACGGCGGTGCGCATCTCGCTTACCTTCAGGTCTATCTGAGGATTGTCGCTGTGCATCTGCTTGAACAGTTTGGGCAGGATGTAAGGCGCCACTGTTGGTATCACACCGATGCGTATCTGTCCCATGCATACGTCTTTCTCATGTATGGTCATCTCCTTCAGTTGTGCGATGTTGTATAATATCACACGTGCCTGTGCGATAATCTTGTCTCCAATCTCTGTCGTGCGTATTGGATGTGTGCTTCTGTCGAAAATGGTGATGTCAAGTTCGTGCTCCAGTTTCTGAACCAAAGAGCTGAGAGTAGGCTGGCTGACGTTACATGATTCAGCGGCCTTTACAAAGTGTCTGTACTTGTCAAGCGCGACAATATACTCTAATTGCTGTATATTCATGATATAAAATTAAGATGTTTTTAGGTTATAAGCAATGCAAAATTAGTGAAAAGGTTTGAATAAAAAAATTGTTTTCTATTAAAAGTCCTATCTTTGTAGGAAAATTTGGAAATATGAGGATTTTATGGCTTGATATTAATAGTTCTTACGCCCATTCATCCCTTGCATTGCCTGCTTTGCATGCTCAGATGGGAGATAATAGCGGTGTGGAATGGACCATTGTCAAGGGGTCGCTTAATGAGAGTGTGGGGACGATGGTGGAGCAGTCGCTGGATGCAGCCCCTGATATCCTGTGCGCCACAGCATGGCTCTTCACACACGAGATGTTGCTGCATGTGGTGTCACGAATAAAAGCTGTTATGCCACGTCTGTGTGTGATATTCGGTGGACCGGAATTTCTTGGCGGCAATGAGCACTATCTGCGTCACAACACTTTCGTTGATTGTGTCTTCCGGGGTGAGGCAGAGGAGATATTTCCGCAATGGGTTGCTTGTTATGACGATAAAACCAAATGGAAGGCCATCAAGGGGCTGTGTTATATAGGAGCAGACGGCACCTATTATGATAATGGCATGGCACGTGTGGCAGATGTTAATGCCCTTGTTCCTCCAGAGCAAAGCAGTATGTTTTCGTGGGACAAGCCTTTTGTGCAACTTGAAACCACCCGTGGCTGTTTCAATACCTGCTCGTTCTGTGTCAGCGGAGGTGACAAGCCGGTGAGGACATTGGATGTTGAGACGGTTCGCTGTCGTCTGGAGGATATAAAGAAGCATGGTATAAGAGATGTACGTGTGCTTGACAGGACATTCAATTATAATAATAAGCGCGCAATACAGATGCTGGAGATGTTCAAGACATATACAGGAGTCATGCGCTTCCATCTTGAGATACATCCTGCACTGCTTACAGACACCATGCGTGAGGTCCTTGCGGACATGCCATCAGGATTGCTTCATCTTGAAGCTGGTATCCAGAGTCTTCACAGTGATGTCCTGACGGCAAGCCGTAGGGTGGGAGACCTTGAGGCATCGCTCAGCGGACTCCGTTTTCTCTGCTCGCTTCCTAACGTGGTTACTCATGCGGATCTTATTGCCGGCCTTCCTCATTATACCCTCGATTCTCTTGTGGAGGATGTCCGGACTCTGGTGGGCTATGGCGCCCAGGAGATACAACTGGAGTCTCTCAAGGTACTGCCTGGCACGGAGATGAGAAGAAGGGCAGAGGAGTGGGGCATAAGGTATTCTCCGTTTCCACCTTATGAGGTATTGTGTACCGACAGCATAACGGCAGGTGAGTTGCAGACGGCACACCGCTTGTCGCGTATGATAGACGCATATTATAATACAGAGGCATGGCAGGCAGTGACGACAAAACTGATTCTTAGTGATGAACACTTCCTGCGTTGCTTCTTGCAGCATCTTGTGGAAATAAACATCATTGATCAGCCAACAAGTCTTGAGAAACGCGGCCTTGTG
>JAFQGS010000048.1 GCA_017415455.1 Prevotella sp. | reverse complement strand
TCAAGACTGTGATATGTTATAACCGACAGTCTTCCGCCCGGTCTCAGAAGCTCTGTCGCGGCATATAGCATCTCCTTCAGGGCGTCCATCTCGTGGTTTACCTCTATCCGCAGGGCCTGGAACACCTTCGCCATCTCTTTCTTCTCACGCTCTCTTGCGAACATTCTGCCAGTGATGTCGATGAGATCCTGTGTCGTTGCTATTTGTTTTGCCTGCCGGGCTTTCACGATATCCCTTGCAATCTTGCGTGCGTTGCGCAGCTCTCCATACAGGAAGAAGATGTCGGCAAGCCTCTCCTCGTCGTATTTGTTCAGTATGTCGGCGGCAGTTGTTCCTGCGCGTTTGTTCATTCTCATGTCGAGCGGTGCGTCAAACCTGAACGAGAAGCCTCTCGTCTCATCGTCAAAGTGATGGCTTGAGACGCCCAGATCTGCCAGAATACCGTCTATGTGCTCTATGTTATAGTAGCGCATCCAGTTCTTCAGATACCTGAAGTTGCTTCTTACGAATGTGAATTTCCCCTCGGTATCTCCCAGAGCCGCCACGTTCTGCTCAGCGTCCGCATCCTGGTCGAAGCTGAACAGGCGCGCGCCTTTCGGCAGTCTGTTTATTATCTCCCTGCTGTGTCCGCCGCCTCCGAAGGTGACATCAACATATACGCCACCCTCCTTGACGGCCAAACCGTCAACGCTGTCTTTCAATAACACTGGGATATGATAAACACAATCTGTATTCATAGTAGTGAGTATGTCGTTCTTTCTATGCCTGGCGGCCTGTTATATGTAAATGTTTCCCTTATTCCTGTTGTGCGTTCTCTGCCTTGTCGGCTCCGCCCATCATCTCTTCCAATGCCTTGCCAAACTCCTCTGGCTCCATGAAAGGTTTCTCGGTGTTCTCGCAGCTCCATATTTCTATGGTGTCGCCCATACCTATAAACTTCACCCTTTGTTCTATCTCTGCCATTTTCAAGTAGCGTTTCGGGATAAGGAAGCGGCCGTTGGCGTCTAAGGTTATCGTTTCCACATCAGATACAAACTGCCTGAAGATGCGTTGGTTGTCGCTGTTCCAGCGGCTCAGTCGTTTGCGTAAGGAGTCCATCTGCTCGTTCCATACCGCCTCAGGGTATAGCACGAGGCACGGCTGAAACACGTCTTTGCGCATTATGAGATACTCCTCTCCGCTGCCTTGCAGTGTCTTGCGGAACACCGCCGGCAGGAAGACGCGTCCTTTTGCGTCAGCTTTTGCTTCTATGTTTCCTAAAAAACGCATACGTACATCTTTATAAAATCTGGGTTCAAAGATACTTATTTTTCACCACATTGCTCCACTTTTCTCCACTTTTTTTCGTAAAACATGTCATAAATCACGTTTTTAACGTTTATTAAACATAAGCGATTCTTCTCCTGTTCGCTTCTGACGGTGCTCTGGTTGCTTTAAGATTGCGTTTCAGTATGCCGCTGTCTGATGCCGGATTGACCTGCCGGGGCGTTCTTGTAAGTCAGGTCTTAGGGTGTTGTGGATATTTGTCTGCGTTTTAGTTTATTTGGACCCTTCCTCTGTGACATAATGCTTTGTTTTTAATTAAAATACTTTCATTTTGTCATTCTTGTGTCTCTTGTGAGTCGCTACGTTTTGTTTTTCTCCTGTTTTGGTGTGATAAATCGCGAAAATTTGCCATATTTTGTAATCTTCTGTATTTCAGAGTGTTGTAAAAATCAACATTGTATTCGTCGATTTTGAACATCGCTTTTAGTTCGTTTAAGGCCTTGTTTTCTCCTGTTTTATGCCATTTCTTGTCCTGTTTTTCCATTGCTTGCGCTTCGTTTTATGGTCTTTTATGTCAGAAAAGAGTATGAAAATGCCTCAAATCTATCATCTTTTGTCCTGCAAATGATAAAAAACTTGATTTTTATTGGTATAAAAAATGCATAAAGTCAAAGATTTTGTGTGCTCTGGATTTTTTTAGGACGAATTACAAGTCATATTTGTAGAATCAAAAAGTAAGCATTTTCTTTATTTTTCTTTCATTTTGTAAATTTCACAAATGATTATTTCTCGTATATCAGAAGTCTGTCTTCCAAACCCGTTCTTATATCCCTTTGTGTCTGTTTTTCGCTCCTTCCGTCATCAGGTGAGTCCTTTGTTTTAATTTTAAACCATGCATGTTGCAAGTTACGTCATAAAGTATGAATCTTTTAGAAGTAATCCTTAAAAACATATTTTTTTGCATAATTTTATGTTAAAAACTAATATATTTGAAAAAGATACACTATTTTTGCATAGTGTTAGTTTGTTATAATGGAAAAGATTACACAAAAAACCGTTGACATTGATAAAATTCTTGCCGACAAGATGGGTAGTAAAAGTAAGTACGTACCTGCCTTTCTTGTCAGCTGGCTCAAGCATATCCTGCATCAGGATCAGGTAAACGAGTACCTCTGGGATAGTCGTCACCTCACAGGTGTGGACTGGCTGGAGGAGTGTGTGCGCTATCTTGACATGACATTAGAGGTTGAGGGCAAGGAGAATCTTCCCGACAAGGACGACGGAAAGCTATATACCTTTGTCAGCAATCACCCTCTTGGCGGAATTGACGGCGTGGCATTAGGAGCCGTTATAGGCCGTCATTACGATGGAAAGTTCAGATATCTCGTCAATGACATACTGATGAACCTGCCCGGTTTGGCACCAGTATGCATCCCGATAAACAAAACCGGCAGCCAAAGCCGCAACTTCCCCGCAATGGTTGAGGCCGGATTCAGCAGCGACAACCACATGCTCATGTTCCCGGCAGGCCTCTGTTCAAGGCGGATTAATGGCGAGATAAAAGACCTTGAGTGGAAAAAGACATTCATAACAAAGAGCGTTGAGACTCAGAGAGACGTTGTGCCTATTCACTTCGGCGGTCGCAACTCCGGCTTCTTCTATACTCTTGCCAACGTATGCAAGGCACTTGGCATTAAGTTTAATATCGCAATGCTGTTCCTTGTGGATGAGATGTACAAGAATGTGCATAAGACCTTCAAGGTGAAGATAGGCAAGCCAATACCCTGGCAGACATTCGATAAGAGCAAAACACCGATGGAATGGGCCAAATTTGTTCAGGATAGGGTATATGAACTATAATCATACGATGTCTTGAGAACCATTAAACAGAATAATAACAATAAAAACCGATAAGAACTTTTAAGTTTAGAGATGGAACAGGAAATAATCCAGCCGATAGACAAAGAACTGCTTAAGAGCGAGCTGACACCAGATAAACAGCTCCGAATGACTAATAAAAGCAATAACGAGATTTATGTTATTACTGCTCATAACGCACCAAATGTGCTGAAGGAGATAGGCAGACTCAGAGAGATTGCGTTCAGAGAAGCCGGCGGAGGAACCGGAAAGAGCATGGACCTTGACGAGTTTGACACCATGGATAATTGCTATAAGCAACTTATTGTGTGGAATCCTGAGGCAGAGGAGATTATCGGCGGATACAGGTATCTGCTCGGAACGGATGTGGAGATGGACGAGAACGGACAGCCGATACTGGCGACAAGCCATATGTTTCATTTCTCAGAGAAGTTCATAAAGGAATATCTGCCGCAGACAATAGAGCTCGGACGCTCATTCGTCACACCCGAATACCAGAGCTCAAAGATGGGTTCCAAGAGTCTTTTCGCGCTCGACAACCTGTGGGACGGGCTCGGGGCGCTCACCGTGGTGATGCCTAACGTGAAGTATTTCTTCGGAAAGATGACCATGTATCCTTCTTATGTGAGGAAAGGAAGGGATATGATTCTCTACTTCCTGAACAAGCATTTCAACGACCCTGACAATCTTATAATACCGATGAAACCGCTGGTTCTTGAGACAGACGAGAAAGAACTGGAAGCGCTTTTCTGTGAAGAGACATTCAAAGAGGACTATAGGATTCTTAATGGAGAAATCAGAAAGATGGGATTCAATATCCCGCCGCTTGTCAATGCGTATATGGGCTTGAGTCCGACGATGCGCATGTTCGGCACAGCCATTAACTATGGATTCGGCGATGTGGAGGAAACCGGCATCCTTATCGCCGTTGATGAGATATTGGAGCAGAAGAGAGTGCGCCACATTGACTCATTCATCAAGGAGAATCACGATATCATCAAGGTTACATCCGGTGCAAACAACATCATTTACAAGGAGTCATAAACAGACGGTCTGACGGCCCGGTGTCTTGCGGTTGTCATTCTTTCAAATAACAAAACAATACGGACGCAGGTGAGTTAAGACACACCGGCGTCCGTATTTCTTTATCATCCCTGCAGCCGTTCTTCCTGAGATAGACGAAGAACAAACACATGCCGCATTCCGGACTGATATAAGCCGTGTCCCAGACAATCATCAGGCGCTTTCTATACAATCATCAGGCGTATTCAGGACAAACATCATGCGCATTGCAAATGAGCATCAAACGTGTTCCAATCAGGCATCAAACGCACAGCAAGTGAGCATCAAACGCACGATGAAAAGGCATCAAACGCATGGCGGAAAAACATGGAACGTTTGCCCATGAGCCATTCCGCAGATTTTGAAAATGCCACTTCCATCGCAAAAACAACGGTGAAATCGGCATTTTCTTCTGTCTTACACCCGTGAGATAAGGTGCTGCAATGCCACAAAAAAATGCTGAAGTGCAAAACGCCTCAGCATAAAACGTATGGATAGGGCAGTCCCTATGCTCAGTGTTAAGACCTCGGATGCTAAATGATAGGCAGGCTTATGCCGTTTATCTTCTGGTAGATGTCAAGCGCATAGACATCGGTCATTCCGCTGATGTAGTCTATCACAGCCATTATCCTGGTGTCAAGGCTGTCTGAATGAATGTCATACTGGCTGCTGACACGGCTAATGAGCTGACGCGAGTAGAACCTGTCCGGATGCACGGCAGCGTCGGTCATCACCGCCATCAGCGTCTCCATAATCTTGAAACCACTAAGTTCTATGTCAAGAACGGGCTTGCTTTTATATATATGCTCAACCGAATACTGTGTGCATCTCTGGTAAGCCAGACGCTCGGTTGCCGCTATATTGTCGATAAGACATCCCTCAAAGCATCCGCTTAGAATCTCCTCCTCGTGCTCTACAAACACATCCACGCATGCATGTATTAGTCTTCCGATGACGCAGGCACGCAGATATGTGATGCGCTCGTTGGTGTCTGTGATGCATTCCTCTTCCATTCTCCTCTCTATCTTATGCCTTGTCTCGTTGTCGAAGAAGCCGAGGAACATGTCTTTTGTCGTCTCGTAGGAAATCAGTTTCAGCTTGTGCGCGTCCTCAATGTCCATTATCTCATAGCAGATGTCATCCGCAGCCTCCACCAGATAGACCAGAGGATGACGTGCGTAAGCCATCGGCTCACCCTCGGCAGACTTGCAAATAATGCCCAATTCATCGGCTATTTTCTTGTAAATGGCGCTCTCTGAGTGGAAGAATCCAAACTTGCTGTGCTCGTTCTGGGCCAGAGAAGAGGCAAAAGGATACTTCACTATGGCGGCAAGTGTGGAGTAAGTCATGACGAAACCACCCTCGCGGCGCCCTATAAAGCGGTGTGCCAGCAGTCGGAAGGCATTGGCATTACCCTCGAAATGCGTCACGTCGCTCCACAATTCAGGACTTATCCTGTCCTTGAGATAGGCTCCCCTGCCCTCGGTGAAGAATGTCTGTATGGCCTTCTCGCCAGAATGTCCGAACGGAGGATTGCCCATGTCGTGTGCGAGACATGCCGCACTCACTATCGTTCCAATCTCAGTGAACAGCGTGTTTGCCAGTTCAGGGCGTTTGGCAAGTATCCTTCTTGCCACGTCGTTGCCAAGAGACATGCCCACGCAAGCCACTTCCAGACTGTGAGTAAGCCTGTTATGCACAAAGATACTTCCCGGAAGCGGAAACACCTGAGTCTTGTTCTGCAGTCGTCTGAATGGTGCAGAGAATATAAGTCGGTCGTAATCGCGCTTGAACTCAGAGCGGTCGTCATGCCGCTCAATATGCTTTTCCTCCTGTCCCAGGCGCTTGTTGGATATCAATTGTTCCCACTTCATCATGTCTTTTGTTGTTTACAGCCCGATGCTATATGCGATAAGGGCTTTTCGTTAATAGCGCAAAAGTAATCTAAATTTACCTAAAAACTCTCATTTTGCCTGCTTTTTTACACATATATAAATATTAATAGTTATTTTTGCAGAATAAATATAAAGTGAAATGGTACAGATAAAAGTAATCAATAAGGGCCATCATGCGCTGCCAGAATATGCCACTCCGCAGAGCGCAGGTCTGGATTTGCGCGCCAATATAGAGCAGCCTATAGTGTTGAAGCCGCTTCAGCGCTGCCTCGTTCCAACCGGATTGTACATCGCTTTGCCAGAAGGCTACGAGGCACAGGTGCGCCCACGTAGCGGACTTGCATATAAGCACGGCATCACCGTGATAAACTCTCCAGGCACTATCGACGCCGATTATCGTGGAGAGATTGGCGTCTTGCTTGTCAACCTGTCTGATAAGGAGTTCGTGGTGAACGACGGCGAGCGTGTGGCTCAGATGGTTATAGCCCGCTGTGAGCAAGCAGTTTTTGAGCCGGTGGAGGTTCTTGACGACACAGAGAGAGGCGCCGGAGGCTACGGTCATACAGGAGTTAAATAGCCTTTTGCCGTCAGCGCTGCCCTGAAGCGTCAGATGCCGTAAAGCGGTCTGGCAAAGGATGCTTTCCGTTAAGGCATCATCCATGCTCCATTTGGGCATCAGTCGCGCTCTGTTCAGGCATCAGTTGCGCTCCGTTAGGATACCTTTTGCCTGATGATTTGTAATTTATTGAAAATCAAGTATTTGTCTTTGTGTAATCCGTCCATGCTTAATAAGATAGTCAGTGTAATGTTGCTGTTTGTCGTTTCCGTGTCACTTATAGGATGCGGACAGATGAGGCATGCAGGTAATGACGGCACACAGGGATATCAGCCGGTGCTGAAACCGCTCAGCCATAATGACAGTCTGCGTCTGAAATATTTCTATCTTGAGGCCATGTCGCAGCAGACGGCAGGCAACTATGCCACCGCTTACGACATGCTGAGACATTGTCTGCGTATCAACCCCAATGCGGCGGAGGTGCATTACGCGCTCTCCTTCTATGACGGAGGGCTCAACAGCGACTCCATGGCACTTGCAGATGTGAAGCGGGCTACCGAGCTGTCGCCGGCAAATAACTATTACATGGAGCGCCTTGCGGAGGCATATATAAAGACAGGCGACCTGCAACGCGCCACGGAGACTTATGAGAAGCTCTATGAGAGGAACCCCGGAACCACCGACTTGCTGGACATGCTGCTGAAGTTATACTATCAGACAAAGGACTATGAGAAAGCCATTGCGACGATAGAGCGCACCGAAAAGCTTGATGGAAGTACTGAGAACACCGCCATTACGAAGATGCATCTGCTCTCAATGATGGACAGGAAGGAGGAGGCTCTGCAGGTGTTGAGGACCCTTTCACAAGAACACCCATACGATTTGAACTACCGTGTGATGACAGGTAACTGGCTGCTGCAGAACGACAGGCCCGAAGAGGCACTGCAGGAACTCACCTACGTTCTTGAGCAAGACCCTGAGAACTCTTCCGCACAGATGTCGATGCTCGACTATTACAAGGCGGCAGGCATGGACTCGCTTGCCAACGTGCTGCGCATAAAGATGCTGATGAACGATGATACGCCGTCGAAGACCAAGCTTGTGATAATGAACCAGATTGTGGATGACAACGAGCGAGGCGGCAGAGACAGCACAGCGGTGCTCAATGTGTTCAGAACCGTGCTGCGGAAACAGCAGAAAACGCCCGAGATAGCAGAACTTTATGCCGCTTATATGGCACTGAAGAGAATGCCGCAGGACTCTGTAAACAACGCATACAAGCGTGTGCTGCAGATAGCTCCAGACAATGTGACATCCCGTCTGCAACTGATTGATGCGTATATGAAGGCCGACGAGCTCGACTCGGTAATCGTTTACAGCAAGCCTGCTGCCGAATATCATCCCGACGAGCTGGCGTTCTACTATTACCTGGGCTTCGCCTACATGCAGAAAGACATGGACGACGAGACGCTTGATGTCTTCACCCGAGGCGTAAAGCACGCGAACAGCAACAGTAATCCGGACATCGTGTCCGACTTCTATGCCGTCATTGGTGACATCTGCCATTTAAAGGGACTCGACAAGGAAGCTTTCGCCGCTTATGACAGCTGTCTTCAGTGGAAGGCTGATAACATAGGATGTCTTAATAACTACGCTTACTACCTCAGTCTTACGGGTGACAGTCTGGCAAAGGCAGAGCAGATGAGCTACAAGACGATAAAGGCGGAGCCGGGCAACGGCACTTACCTGGACACATACGCATGGATTCTGTTCAAGCAACAACGCTATGCCGAGGCGCAGATATACATAGAACAGGCGCTGAAAGCCGATTCGGCGGACCTTAGTGCGGATGTGCTTGAGCATGCGGGTGATATCTATGTCATGAACAATAATATAGACATGGCACTGGAATACTGGCGAAAGGCACTGGAGAAAAATCCCGACAGCAAGGTGCTGATAAGAAAGATAAAACTCAGAAAATATATAAATGATGAGAAATAGAAGTTTTCTTTTGAGATTGTTCCTGCTCATTGTGCCTGTGATAGTAATATCGTGCGGCACAAAAAAGCAGATGGTGTCCGGCGGTTCGGGCATAAGCAGCACTGCGGGAGCATCCGACAAGGAGATGGCAAGGAGGCAGACGGTATTCTTGCAGAGGGTTATCGACAACGCAGCCTACAGCAAGAACATATCCGCAAAGATGTCTTTCAGAATATTATCGGGCGGCACAGACTTCACAATCTCAGGACAGTTGCGCATGAGAAAGGATGAGGTGATACGCATTCAGCTTACACCGATGGGACTGATGGAGGCTTTCCGTCTGGAATTCACCAAAGATCACGTGCTGATAGTGGACCGATTGAACAGAGAGTATGTGAAGGCCGGATACCAGGATGTGTCGTTCCTGAAGCAGAACGGGCTCGACTTTTACACTCTGCAGGCTTTGTTCTGGAACGAACTGTTCATACCTGGAGAGAAGAGAGTGGTGGACTCATCGCTGAAGACATTCGAAGTGCAGCTGAAAGAGGGGGCCTTGTGCTCGGAGATAGGGCTGCCGCGCGACAAGATGTCATATCAGTGGACTGCCGAGAATGCCACAGGACTCATCAGAAAGGTTGACATATCCTACAGCAGCAACACACACGGAACAACGCATGCAAGTTGTGTGTATGATGCCTTTAAGCCTCTCGGCTCAAAGAAATTCCCTGCAGACATAACCATGAATATAAGCACCCAGGCTACGAAGAAAGCACGCAACGTGAGTATTAACATGCAGCTTGACAGGTTTGAGACATCTGCCGACTGGACAGCTGAGACTCAGTTGTCTGGAAAATACAGGCAGGTGGACGTGCAAGAGGTGCTCAACCGTTTATCACAATTATAAATGAAGCGTTACTTTATCTACTTGTTAATGATGCTGTTTGTGCTCTCCGCAGGTGCGCAAACAAGGAGAACTGTGTCTAAAAAGAAGCCGGCAGCGTCGAAAGTCACTAAAAAGAAGAGGACAACAAAGAAGAAGAGTACCGCCAAATATACTAACTCCTCAATAAAAGGACTGCAGAGACAGCAGGCGAATGTGCAGAAGAAGATAAAGGAACAGGAGCGGTTGCTGCGTGCGAACAGGGCTGACGTGAAGAAGCGTCTTGGCAGTCTGATGCTTCTTAACACAGAGATAAGCCAGCGACAGAAGTCAATAGACAACATAAACACAGACTTGTCGGGTATTGAGGAGGAGATAAAACTGCTTGAGACACAGCTCAGTACGCTTGAGACACAACTGAATACGCGTAAGGAAAACTATGTGAAGTCGATGAGGTATATCGCACGTCAGCGTGGCGTGCAGGACAAACTGATGTTTATCTTCAGTGCCGACAACTTCACACAAATGTACAGACGTATGAGGTTTGTGCGTGACTATGCGTCGCATCAGCGCACACAGGGTGAGCTGGTGAAGGCCAAACAGCTTCAGATTAATGACAAACGCAAGGAGCTTGAGGCTGTAAGGGCCCAGAAGAACGCCCTGCTTGATAAAGACAGAAAGGAGAAAGCCGAGCTCCAGAGCAAGCAGGATGAGCAGAAAAAAATGGTGTCTTCATTACAGAAACAGCAAAAGACAATACAGAATGTTATCTCTGAGCAGAAGAAAAAGAGCGCAGACCTGAATGCGAAGATTGACAAACTGATAGCCGAAGAGGTGGCGAAAGCCAAGGCAAGGGCAGAGGCTGAGGCACGGAGAAAGGCTAAGGCGGCTGCCGAGGCAAAGAAAAAGAGAGAGGCGGAGCTGGCAAGGAAGAAGGCTGAAGCAGAGGCTGCGGCACGTGAAAACGCACGTCGTGTGGCTGAGGCGAAGGAAAGAGAGGAGCGGCTTAAGGCTGAGGCTGCCGCAGCGGAGGGAAAGAGCGAGGCTGAAAGGCAGCGCACACGTCAGGCGGCTTTAAAGGCTGAGGCCGACAGACAGGCTGCGGAGAGAAAGGCAAGGATAGACAAGCAGCGTCATGATGATGCGCTGGCGAAGGCTAAGAAGCACTCAGACGAGGTTGTCTCGGTGAGTACTGAGGACCGTGCGTTGAACAAGAACTTTGAAAGTAACCGTGGAAGGCTTCCTATGCCGATAGCAGGTGCTTATAAGATAGTAAGCCGTTTCGGACAGTATGTTGTTGAGGGACTGAAGAATGTCACACTTGACAATAAGGGAATAAGCATTATGGGCAGTGCGGGAGCTACCGTGCGTGCCGTCTTTGACGGAGAGGTGAGCGCGGTGTTTGGCTTTGGTGACACCAAGGTTGTGATGGTAAGGCACGGACAGTTCATATCTGTATATTGCAATCTGAAGTCGGTTGACGTGCGAAGGGGGCAGAAAGTGTCTGTGCGTCAGTCATTAGGCAGGGTAGGAGCCGATAAGATACTGCAGTTCCAGTTGCGTAAAGGAACAGCCAAACTAAATCCGGAGTCTTGGCTCGGAAGATAAATACGGCTGGGATATAACAGGTGGAATTGATAACAGAAGAGGAGCCAATGAATTGCCGCGGATATACGGCAGCACATTGGCTCCTCTTCTGTTATCTTATATTTATGCTTCTTACAGGGCTTTTCTTATTGCCTCTGCCATCTCGTTGTATTCCGCTTCGGTGAGATAAACCTTACCAGGGTTCATCTGGAATGTGCCTCCATAGTCGGGACCGTCAACATATTTAGGTGCAAGGTGGAAGTGAAGATGTGACAGCTTGTCGCTATATGCGCCGTAGTTAATCTTCTCCGGACTGAAAACCTTATCCATGGCACGGGTTACTCGGGTAACATCCTCCATGAATGCGTTGCGCTCATCATCGCTGAGCTCAAACAAATCGTTCACGTGGTCCTTATAAGCCACGAGGCATCTGCCGTGATAAGTCTGCTCCTTGAATAAGAAAACACGTGATACACTAAGTTCTGCAATCTCAATCATGAGGTTGTGCAAGGTCTCGTTGTTTGTACAATAGAGACATTCTTTTGGGTCGCTTTTCATATAGATGTGTTTTAGTTAGTAAATGATTCTGTATTATCCGTAATGCAGGAGACCGCCGTGATTGACACAAATGGTTTCCGTATGTCTTGCAAGATTAATGCAAAGATATGAATAAAAAACCGAAAAAAGGTTTGCGCCGGGCAACAATTATCATGCGGTTTGTGAAAAACTGCGATTGTCGGGACTGCATGATACGGGAAACATAGGCGTATCTCTATCTGCGATATGAGATATCCATGCCGTCAAGCAGTCTGACGTAAGTGTCTATTGCATGACTGATCTCACTTATGCAGATGTACTCATCGGCAGAGTGTGAGCGTGAGGATTCGCCAGGTCCGAGCTTCAATGACTGGCAACTCATAAGTGCCTGGTCTGACAAGGTTGGTGAACCGAATGGTGTCATGCCCATATCTACACATCGCTTTACCAAAGGATGATTCCTGTCGATGTGTGAAGAGGAGAGATGGAAAGAGCGTGCAGAGGCCTGACTCTTTATGTTTTTACCGATGAAATCGAATATTTCCTCGTTTTTGTAATGCTCGTTTGTGCGAATATCAACAACCATGCTGCACTTATCTGGTACCACATTGTGCTGAGTTCCGGCGTTTATCATTGTCACACTCATCTTCACAGGACCAAGCAAATCACTTACTTTGGGGAAGGAGTAGGTGTGGAACCAGTTAAGGTCGTCGAGAATCTCGTAGATGGCATTTACCCCTTCCTGACGAGCAGCGTGCCCGGACTTGCCGTGGGCGGTTATGTCAAGCACCATGAGTCCTTTCTCGGCGATGGCGGGTCGCATCCCTGTAGGCTCGCCGACGATGGCGACATCAATGGCGGGAAGTAGCGGAAGGGCACGTCTTATACCGTCAGCTCCAGACACTTCTTCCTCTGCCGATGCCAGGAATATGGTGTTGTAACTTTGTTCTTTGGCTGTGATGATTCTGAAAGTCTGCATCAGCGAGACCAGTCCTCCTCCGCAATCGTTGCTCCCAAGACCGTAAATCCTGTCGTCCTCAATGGTGGCTTTGAAGGGTGACCGTTCCCAAGTGGCGACAGGTTTGACAGTGTCTATATGTGCGTTGAGCAGTAATGTGGGTTTCTCTGGTGAGAAATCGCGGTTTGTTGTCCACACATTGTTGCCCTCACGGGTGTAATCATAGCCGTACCTGAGCATACATTTTACGATGATGTCGGCAGCTTTTCGCTCGTCGCGACTCACAGAAGGAGTCTCAATGAGCGCTTTAAGAATCTCAATAGAGTCGTCTACGTATTTGCGTTTGTCTGTCATACTCGCTTTGACCATAGCATTTAGTGCTTGATGGCAGGCGCAAAGTTAATGCTTTTTTAGCAAAACTGATGATTTTATTTTGTATTTACCCTAATTTAAGTTATCTTTGCATAATAACAAAACATATCATATATGCAGACAAAATGCCATCTTTCGCAGCTTATTCAGGAGCAGGCTAAGATTTACGGAACAAAGAAAGCGCTAACGTACTGTGAGTTTGGAAGTGATGTTTGGACCTCAATGTCATGGGATGAGTTCGCCGCAAAGGTACAAGTGGTGTCTAACGCACTGTTGAATAGTGGCGTCAAGGCACAGGAAAATATAGGAGTGTTTTCTCAAAACTCGCTTCAGTACGTTCTTACTGATTTCGGAGCCTATGGGGTCAGAGTGGTGTCGGTGCCGTTCTATGCCACAAGTAGCGAGCAACAAATCCAATATATGATAGAAGATGCGCAAATACGCATTCTCTTTGTAGGCGAGCAAGACCAGTACGACAAGGCTTTCCGCGTCCTTCCGCTATGCTCAACATTGGAGCGTATTGTGGTGTTCGACAGGCGTGTGAAGCTCAGTCAGCAGGACAAGGTGGCAATGTATTATGATGATTTCATGAAGTTGGGCGCGGGGTTGCCACGGCAGTCTGAACTTGAGAACATATATAAGCAGGCAAATGACGATGACCTTAGCTGCATTCTTTATACAAGTGGTACAACGGGAGACAGCAAGGGAGTCGTGATAACTTATGGACAGTTTCAGGCTGCTCTGTGGGCAAATGGTGAGTGTGTGCCCGTAACCGATAACGACAGGGCTATGAGTTTCCTGCCTTATACCCATATCTTTGAGCGCGCATGGATGACACTTTGTTTCTCAGTGGGCGCAGAAGTCATAATAAACACTAATCCGCGAGAAATCCAAAAATCATTACGTGAGCAGCATCCAACGGCAATGAGCGCAGTGCCGAGGTTCTGGGAAAAGATAATGATAGGTGTAAGGGATAAGATAGACAGGTCAAGCCCAATGCAAAAGAGCATCTTCCTCAAGGCGATTGAAATCGGAAGGAAGCATAATATAGAATACCTTAGTCGCGGAAAGCGCCCGCCATTGGCATTGAGAATGCAGTATGAGGTGGTAAATAAGACCATATTCAGCCTTGTTCGCAAGCAGATAGGACTTGAGAACGCCCATCTTTTCCCTACGGCAGGTGCCACGGTGTCACCCGAAGTGGAAGAGTTCATATTGTCAATCGGCATAGGTATGGTGGTAGGTTACGGCCTGACAGAAAGTCTTGCCACTGTATCTTGTGTGCATATGGACAAGCCATATACGATAGGTTCTGTAGGACGACTCATCAGCGGATTACAAATTAAGTTTGGCGAGAATGATGAAATACTGCTGAAAGGTCCTACAATAACAAGAGGATATTATAAACGTGATGCCTTGAATGCGCAGGCTTTCGATGCGGAAGGATTCTTCAGGACAGGAGACTCAGGATATATGAAAGACGGAGAGCTGTTTCTTAAGGATCGCATCAAGGACCTTTTCAAGACCTCGAATGGTAAATATATAGCACCTCAGATGATAGAGTCGAAGATACTTGTTGATAAATTTGTAGAGCAGGTGGCTATAATTGCCGATGAGAGGAAATTCGTGTCCGCGCTGATAGTGCCAAGTTTCCCAATGATAGAGGAATATGCACGCGATAATGGGATACAATATGAAAGCATGGAAGATTTATGCAGCAATATAAGTGTGATAGAAATGATGGCAGCAAGGCTTGATACCTTGCAGCAGCAATTGGCAAGTTATGAGAAGATAAAGAAGTTTACGCTCATACCACGGGCCTTTACAATAGAAAACGGCGAGCTTACTAATACGCTGAAAATCAAGCGGGCGGTACTTAATAAGACGTTCGCTGAGGTGATAGAGAAAATGTATGAGGAATAAATAGCGGCAGAATAGACAATGATTACAAGTGACCAGTTGAAGGATGTTTTAGAGCGTGCGGAGGCATTGCATAGATATCTGGATATTGACAAGAAGAAAATAGAGTTTGAAGAGGAGCAACTCCGTACGCAGGCACCCGATTTCTGGGACGATCCTAAGCGTGCGCAGGAGCAGATGAAGAAAGTAAAGGATATCCAGAAATGGATTGATGGCTATAAGGATGTTCGTACATGTGCTGATGAACTGCAGTTGGCATTTGACTTTTTCCATGATGAAATGGTAACGGAAGATGAGGTTGACGAGGCTTATGCTAAAGCAATCGCATCTATAGAGACGCTTGAACTGAAGAACATGTTGCGCCAAAAGGAAGATCCTATGGACTGTGTTGTTAAGATAAACAGCGGTGCCGGCGGTACAGAAAGCCAGGATTGGGCCTCAATGCTTATGCGAATGTATATCAGATGGGCAGAGGCTAATGGTCATAAGGTTACTATCAGTAACTTGCAAGATGGAGATGAGGCTGGTATTAAGAGTGTGACCATGGAGATAGAGAACGGAGAATACGCTTATGGATATCTCAAAAGCGAGAGCGGTGTTCATCGTTTAGTGCGTGTCTCTCCATTTAATGCACAGGGAAAGCGCATGACCAGTTTCGCAAGTGTTTTTGTGTCACCTCTTGTCGATGATACGATAGAGGTTTATGTGGATCCGTCTAAAGTGAGCTGGGACCTGTTCAGGAGCGGAGGAGCCGGCGGACAGAATGTCAATAAGGTAGAGACTGGAGTTCGTTTGAGATATCAGTATGTGGACCCTGATACCGGAGAGGAAGAGGAAATACTCATTGAGAACACCGAGAGTCGTAAACAGTTGGAGAACAGAAATAACGCAATGCGATTGCTTAAGTCACAACTTTACGATCGTGCGATGAAGAAACGCCTTGAGGCTCAGGCAAAGATTGAGGCTGGGAAGAAAAAGATAGAGTGGGGAAGCCAGATTAGAAGTTATGTCTTTGATGACAGGCGAGTGAAAGACCATAGGACAAACTATCAGACAACAGATGTTGATGGTGTTATGGACGGAAAGATAGACGGGTTCATTAAGGCATATCTTATGGAGTTTCCGGTTACTGAAGATGAATAAACTAATGTTATAAACCTTAAAATAAAGATTACAACTATGAGTAAAAAAAAGAAGATCCTTCGTGAGCGCCGTGCCGCAAAGGAGGAAGAACAGGGAAAGAAAGTAGTGAGATGGATTTTTGGAGGCTTCATAGCTCTCGCAATAATCACACTTGCATGGTTCTGTTTTACACAGATGTAAATGGCAGGACTGGAAATAGAACGTAAGTTCCTGGTAAAGGAAAAGGATGAGAGCTATAGGCAATTAGCCTATGGCTCCCGTCGTATTAAGCAGGGTTATATCTGTTGTCAGAATCGTAAGACAGTACGTGTTCGTATAAGTGACGACAAGGGTTATATCACAATAAAAGGTCCCTCGTCTTCAAACGGGCTTGCGCGTTATGAGTTTGAGAAAGAGATAACGCTTGATGAGGCTCAGCAGCTCATGCAATTGTGTGAGCCGGGAATCATAGACAAGACACGATATCTTGTTAAATGCGGCTCACATGTATTTGAGGTGGATGAGTTTTATGGAGACAACGAGGGTCTGGTGATGGCGGAAGTGGAGCTTGAAAGTGAGGATGAGATATTCGAAAAACCCCATTTCATCGGTAAGGAAGTCACTGGCGACCGCCGTTTTTATAATTCCTATTTGCGTCAGATGCCTTTCTGCATCTGGCGAAATACCATATCAGAAGACCTATAGCATTTCCAATAACAACGCCTATCGTATTCGCAATAAAGTCGATAAAGTCGCAATGGCGTCCTATTGTGCAATACTCCTGTGCAAGTTCAACAATACCTCCCATGCAGACAGGAGCTACAAATGCAAAAGAGAACAGCTTTATGCCACTCGCTTTTGAGTGGCATTTTGTGTATTCGTACCATATAACAGCACTCAGAAAGCCATACATAAGGAAGTGAGTCCACTTGTCTGCCAGTGGTATTTTGTGTAAAGGAGTTTCCGGAATTGGATATATGCTGGCAGCGAAAATCGCCAGAGCACATATAAGTGTTAACCTATATGAACTTAATAAATGCGATAAAGTTTTCATCTTTTGCTTATATTTGAATGCAAAAGTAGGATATTTTTTATAATTTTGCAACTTGTTATTCAGATAGTTAGGATAATTTATCAGTATTATTGGCTTGCAGAAACAGAATTGTTGATGCCAGCCGCATTCAAAAAACATTATAACATTATGTCACAAACAGAGAGAGCTAACTTTGGAAGCAAGCTTGGAATTATTCTTGCCACAGCAGGCTCGGCCGTAGGATTAGGTAATATTTGGCGTTTCCCATACATGGCAGGCGAGAATGGCGGTGCGGCATTCATCCTTATATATATATTATGTGTAATTCTGCTTGGCATACCATGTATGGTAAGCGAGTTTATCATCGGCCGCCATGCTGCTACGAATACGGCCCGTGCGTATCGTAAGCTGTCCAAAGGAACACCTTGGATGATTGTGGGATATATAGGTGTTCTTACAGGATTTCTCATTACAGGCTATTATGCTGTAGTGTCAGGTTGGTGTCTTCAGTACATCTATGCTTCGGCAGTTGGTGAGTTGAGCGGCTCTCCTGATTATTTCAACGCCTACTTCAAAAGCTTTGAGACAGATGCCATAAAGCCGATAATATGGGCGGTTTTAATTATTGTGGCAACTTATCTCATCATAATCCGTGGTGTCCGCAAAGGTATAGAGAAGGCCTCCAAGCTGATGATGCCATTGTTGTTTGTTCTTCTTCTTGTCATCGTGGTATGCTCATGCTTCCTTCCTGGAGCAGATAAAGGTCTGTCGTTCTTGCTGAAACCCGATTTCGGAAAAGTTGACGAGAACGTCTTCCTGGGAGCACTTGGTCAGTCGTTTTATTCTTTAAGCATAGGTATGGGATGTATTTGTACATATGCTTCTTATTTCAGCAGACAAACCGATTTGGGGAAGTCTGCCGTACAGATTAGTCTTCTTGATACGCTGATAGCTGTTCTTGCCGGACTTATGATATTCCCTGCTGCCTTCTCTGTAGGTGTCAGTCCCGATTCTGGTCCGTCTTTGATATTCATCACTCTGCCAAATGTCTTCCAGCAGGCATTTGCCGGCGCACCCGTCATTGGCTACGTTGTGTCTTTGGCCTTCTATGCACTTCTCTCACTGGCAGCCCTAACATCGTTGATATCCCTGCATGAGGTAAGCACCGCATTCCTGCAAGAGGAGTTCTGCATCACGCGAAAGCGTGCGGCGGTGATAGTTACCGTCCTGTGCTGTCTTATAGCAGCTGTCTGCTCGTTGTCTCTTGGCGATTGGGACTTTATGCAAGTCTTTGGTATGCCAGTCTTTGACTTCCTTGATTTCTTTACAGGTCAGATATTTCTACCTTTGGGTGGATTCCTCACATGTTTGTTCATAGGATGGTTCATGCCGAAGGCGATTGTCCGAGACGAGTTTACCAATGGCGGTACCCTGAACAATAAATTCTACGGCGCATATCTGTTCTGTGTGCGTTTTGTCTGCCCCACTTGTATACTCCTTATATTCCTTCATCAACTTGGATATATTTAGTATCCAGCACCTCAGGACACAAAGCCAGAGCCCTGACAGTTTGTCCTTGATGCCGGAATAATAGGATTATAGCACATAAGAAATAACTTTTACATTATATATAATATGGTTAAGAAAGATAGAGTTGGCTTTGCAAGTAAGCTCGGAGTTATATTGGCCACTGCAGGTTCTGCCGTAGGTCTTGGCAATATATGGCGCTTTCCATATATGGCTGGAGAAAATGGCGGCGCTGCCTTCATTCTTATTTATTTTGCATGCATTATTATTCTGGGACTTCCCGGCATGATAAGCGAGTTCATCGTCGGCCGTCATTCCGCCTCTAATGCAGCTCGTTCTTATCGAAGTCTGTCCAATGGCACTCCATGGATGATGATAGGCTACATAGGAGTCTTCACCTCAATGCTTATACTTGGATTCTATTCTGTTGTTGCAGGCTGGTGTATACAATACCTGTTTGCGAGCATATTAGAGCAGTTGCAAGGCAGTCCTGAGTTTGTGAAAGCCTACTTCGCTGATTTCTCCTCAGACCCCATCCGTCCTGTTCTATGGGCTATAGCATTCATCATCATCACACATCTTGTGGTGTCACGTGGCATTCGTGACGGCATAGAGAAAGCCTCCAAACTCATGATGCCGCTGCTGTTTCTCCTGCTTGTCATCATCGTGGTGGCCTCTTGCATGCTTCCAGGTGCGGGTAAGGGTATTGAGTTCCTGCTGAAACCCGATTTCAGCAAACTGGATACCGGTGTTTTCCTGAAAGCTTTGGGTCAGGCGTTCTTCTCGCTCAGTCTTGGCACTGCATGCCTCTGCACCTATGCGTCATACTTCGGGCGCAAGACAAATCTCGCGAAGTCGGCCGTTCAGATAAGTCTCCTTGACACTATGGTAGCCATCCTGGCAGGACTGATGATATTCCCTGCCGCGTTCTCCGTGGGAATCAACCCGGATTCAGGTCCGTCGCTGGTGTTCAT
>JAFQGS010000047.1 GCA_017415455.1 Prevotella sp. | reverse complement strand
GTATGATGGCATAACGATGGCGGCAGCATAGAATAGCCATCGTGACATGATGGCATAGCCATGGCAGTGCCATAAAATAGTAATCATGGGTGCGATAAAATAGCGATGATGGAGTGGCGGCATAGCCATGGCATCACGATAACATAGCTATGACGTAGCGATAGCATATCAATGACAAGAAGATAGCATATTAATGATGAGGTGATAACATATTAATGACAGGGCGACCGCCTTGTCCGCCTCAATCAGATAGCCATCAATCAGATGCGTGTGCTGGAGAACGATGATAATAGAAACCTCTTAAAATGACATGAGTGGATAGAACGTAACATAGAACGACATAAGGAAGCGTTGACTTTTTGATTCTTGCTATAGAAATTTCGCCAAAATATTTCCCGAGAAGAGAAGAGTTGATGCTCGCGTTAAGGCGCGGGCTGAGACTTGTATCTGGGAAACGGCGTTTGGCGATGCCCCTATAGCGGATGCGGAATCAGACTCGCGCCATCTTTATGCCCTGCAGAGTGACAGGCTACGACCAATGAGTTATCAACTAAAAAACTTGGTTAAAAGAGCCCAAATGTCAGGCAAATGTCAGTCAGTCTTTGCAAGAGTTACGAGATAAAGAGATAACTTTGCACTGTCAAAATATAAACGAAAAGAACAATGAACAAGCAAATCATCATCACCATCTTGTTTGCCCTTGTCGCAGTGGCGGGGCAGGGGCAAGTGAGGTGTCACGTCATTGGCACGGTGGCAGAAGGAACAACGCCCATTGAACTGAGGATATACCGCGACGGCGAAGACCCGAAGAACAGCACACTGCGACCCGTGTTGAAGAACGGACGCTTTGAGTGCGACGTGGAGGACGCACAGATAGAGCGCTGGCACATCGTGGACCTCGGCGAGGTGATGGAGAAGGGCATGACCCTCCGCTCAGGAGAATTCTTCGTGGAGGACGGCGCGACCATTACCATCCAGCTCGACGGCGACAAATTCGACATCCAATCCACAGGCAAGGAGTATCAGGCGTGGCACGCTATGGAGCAAGCTGCCGAAGAGAAGTTCATGTCTGCCTATGAGAAACTGGACGAGAACGACAAGCAGAAGATGGCGAAACTGGAGAACGAATACCACCAATGGACGCTTGACTACTACAAAGCCCACCCGATGCTCGGTTTCCTGTTCGAACTCGACGGGCGGCTCAAGGGCTTTCACTTCAATGACACGAGCCTTGCCGCTATGCTTGACATTTACCACCGCCAATACACCACGCTCTATCCTGACCACCCCGTGCATCAGCGTATCGCCGAGCAAGAGGCTGTGGGTTATCAGATTTGCGGACGAAAGTACAACGACTACGATGTGCGCACAATAGACGGGCAGCAAGTCCGCGCCTCTGAATACTACAAGGATAAGTTGACGCTCGTCATTTGCTGGGCCTCGTGGTGCTCGCCCTGCATCCGCGACGCCTGCGACATCATCCCCATCTACAACGAGTACCGCAATCGTGGTCTGAACGTGTTCAGCCTCGCCCACGAATTCAAATCCACCGATGCCATGCGCAAAGCCGTCGAGCGTCACGCCTTCCCCTGGCCCTGTCTCGTTGACCTTGACGATGAGTTCGGAGTATTCCGTAAGCACGGCACTCAAAACAGTGCCCTATTCTTCATCGACCATGACGGCACCATCATTGCCGTGCCTAACAGCGTAGAAGAACTGAAAGCGAAGCTCGAAGAGATTTTCCACGATAACAAATAAATTTAAATTAACATGAACAAGAAAACCATCATCACCATCCTGCTCACCCTCGTAGCAATGGCGGGACAGGCGCAAACATTCACATGGAGAATAGAAGGGACTGTGGAAAACGCCACACCGACAGATACGCTGACAGTCATCGATGCCGAGAAGCAAAGGGTGATAACAACACTGCAAGTCAAAAACGGGATCATCGTCCCTGCAAGCGGAACGCTCGACGAACCAGCCGTCTGCTGCATCAGCAAGCAGGGCAGGCGCGGATGGATAAGGATGTTTCTACTGGAAAGCGGAACCGTAAATCTCACGGTTGACTTGGACTTGGTTTACCTCATACGCATTGGAGGTACGCCGATGAACGACGAACTGATGGGCGTGCTTGCGGTACAGAACACGGACATGAATATGGACACATACGTCAAGAAGATGTGCGAAGTGGTCAGCCGTATCGTCAGCAACCATCCAGACCATCCACTGTCTCCATTTCTTATCGGGCAATCCAAGGCACTATTCACGTCAACCGAATCAATTGGACTTATAGAGAAGCTGTCCCCCGACTTACAGGCAAGTCCTAAGATGGACAGGCTGAAGGAAAGTCTTTTGCTGGTGCAGGAAACCGAGGAGGGCAAGATGTTCAAGGAACTCACGGGCGTTTCTCCTGATGGCAAGCCGACCGCCATTTCCGACTTCGTGGGGCGGGGCAACTATGTGCTGGCCGACTTCTGGGCCTCGTGGTGCGGGCCTTGCACGGCTGACATGCCCCATGTCATTGCCTTGTACGAGAAATACAAGGACAAAGGGCTGAAGGTAATCGGAATCACCGTCAGCGACACCCCAGAGAAATCCGACAGCGTCGTGCAGAAAATGGGCATCCCGTTCCCCCAGATTTACGAATCCAAGCCCATGAGCATCTATGGAGTGACCGGGATTCCCCACAAGATTCTCTTTGCCCCCGACGGCACCATCCTCTCCCGCAGAATTGCAAGCAGCAAAGAACTTGATAGGAAACTCGAAGAAATATTCAACGATAACAAATAGATCGAAATGAATATGAACAAGCAAACCATCATCACCATCCTGCTTGCCATCGTCGCAATGGCGGGGCAGGCACAAGTAAGAACTGGCCAGGATGTTTGCCTAAGGAACGAGGCTACAGGCGACTGGCTCATCGGGCTATTCGAAAAATATGCCGTATATAACTGCGAAATCTGGGAATATGCCAAGGCAGACACACTCAAAGGCGAATACATGCTTCGACGTGGAAAAGATGCACTGAAACTGAAGTTGAAAGAAGGCAGTATGAGAATCGGCCTAAAGAATTACACCGTATCTAAACTGACATAGCGCACATTGCCCGACTATCCCACGAAAGACGAGAGTGATTTCCTTGATAACGGTAATGTTGGCGGTAAGGTAACACTACGAGGGAGAATTGTAAATGTACCCAAAGGTCATGAAGACAGGGTGAGTATTAGCATCCCAGATCCATTGCAAACTATCTTTGACATCGAATTGCCTATAGAGTGCGACAGCTTGGGACGCTTTGAGTTGGACATTGAATTAGCGAACACAGGAGTAGTCAGAATGTTGTGGGCAAAACTGATACTCACACCTGGCGAGACCTATTTTATCAGCATGGATGGCCAGACGGGGCAGACCTTCGTTATGGGGCGCGATTCCCGTCTGTCGAATGAACTGTTGACGCATGACACGCCCTACTATAAAGTGAAGAGCAGTGACTTTGATAAGAAAAGCGACGCTGAATTGATGGAATCAGTAGAGAAAGACTATGAGCGGGTCAAAGAAATATGGATGACGACGGAACAGGCATCCCCGATGCTCTCCAAATGCTATCGCCTGCTCAGCCGATGGCAGTGGAAGATGGGTGCTGCATATTCCTTGGTTCAGCGTCGGTATGACAGCCCCGATGTCAGGAAAAGTGATGACGGTCAGCTTTGGCAATGGCTCCGAGGCATGGATGGATGCCAACTGATAGCGGTTACGTATCTCATAAAGGCGACCATACTTGATGTTGAACTTGCTCATCACCTCTGCCAACGTATAATGGGAGTCGTGGGTAACACCTTCAGGGGCTATGTCGCTGGCTGTTGTCATGCGGCACTTGGCTTTCTTGTTTACGCTGCCCGTCTCTGGCATGGCAGTGGTTATACTTTTCTTCTTTTCCCTTTTGTCATTATTAAAAGGAAGGGAAGAAGAAGGTAGCACGACATTACAACCTTTCCCTTGGGTTTCCAAAGCTTTTTTCTCGTTGTTCATATTCAAAATGAATTTATAATGAAACTTATTTACCCTTGGCAAGGGTAAAATAACTGATTTATACAGAATTACAAAAAAAATTCCAGAATAAAGAATATCTGTGGAAACAAATGTAAGGCATATAAATTTACTTAACCATTAAGTATAAGTTGAACTTGACATAAGCATCTAAAAAATATTTTCGATATGCAATTCAAAATCATTTTTTTAGAGTACCTTTGCGTTTGAAAATGGTATTAGTAATGGAAGAAGAGATAAAATTCAGGCACTCGATGCCGGCACAGATAAGGTTCTGTGATGTGGATCAGTTCGGACATGTGAACAACTCAGTGTATTTCGCCCTTTATGATTTGGCAAAGACAACATACGTAAAGGATGTGCTTGGCGATAGTGTCGATTGGCGCCGCATGGGCATCGTGGTGGCAAATATCAACGCCAACTTCCTGCTGCCGGTGTTCTTCGACGATAAGATAAAGATAGAGACCTCAACCGTGCATCTTGGCAATAAGAGTTTCACACTGCTGCAGCGCGCCGTGACAGAGGATACGGGCGAGGTGAAATGTGAGTGCAGGACGGTGATGGTGATGTTCGACCTTGAGGCAAAGCAGCCTATGCAGATTCCGGAGGAGTTTAAGAACACCATAAGGGAGTATGAGGGGCATCAGATAAAATAGAGAGTTGGATAAGGAGAACCTGGATATTTTTGCGAGTAAGAGAAAGTAATGAAGGATGACAGTTTGGGATTGCGGCTCTGTCTGGTCAGGCACGGCGAGACGGAAGAGAACCTGCAGCGCCTGCTTCAGGGACACATGCCGGGAACACTGACGGTCAACGGAAAGCAGCAGGCTGTCCTACTGCGTGACAGGTTGTGTCTGGACAACTTTGACGTAATACTCAGCAGTGACCTTAAGCGGGTGACAGACACGGTGCGGATATTGCTTGACGGACGTACCGACATACCATGGCAGACAACAGACAGGCTAAGGGAGATAGACTGGGGAAGTATGACCGGCATGCGTATTGCGGACATAGACCCGGCAAATCTTGCGCCCGACGTGGAGACACGTGAGATGCTTTATGAGCGTGCCGCAAGCGTAGTCAGATGGCTGAGAGACAACTTCCAGGGAAAGACGGTGCTTGTGGTGTCTCATGGATTGTTTCTGCGCTCGCTGACGGCAAATCTGAAAAACATTGACATCAGCCTGCTTCACACCATCGAACGCATGGAGAACTGCGGCATAAGATGGATAGGGCAGGATTGAGGCGGAGAGGTCTCAGGGAGCGCATTTTGCCAAGTGCAAATGTGTTTTTTCATATGTTAAGAGGTGAAAAATAAAAAGTTAATGGCTGTTTAATTATCTTTTATTCGTATATTTGCAAGGTATTATATAATATTTGCACTCTGTGAGTGCGGGATGAAACAAGGATTAGCGAATAAAAACAAATAAATATCAAACTATTTTTTATAACATGAAAAAAGTATTTCTATTTCTATTGCTTTCCTGTATGTCATTTGTTTCCATACAGGCACAGGCCTATCAGCAGGAGAAATTGGGCAGGGCACCGGTTGCTGTTTTAACAAGCAAGGGCGTGCTTGTGTCATGGCGCTCGCTCGTTGGTGATGCCTCAAATCTTGGTTTCAATGTCTATCGCGACGGGGTAAGGCTTAATTCTGAGGTTATAACAACATCGACAAACTTCCTTGACGACGGCGGAGTGGCAGGTGCAAACTACACCATCGAGTCCACAGCAGGCGAGAGTTTCAAGGTTACTGCGTGGAATAATATGTACAGAAAGTTCTCTGTAAGCCGTCCGCCAAACACAAAGGACGCTTCTGGTTCATTAACAGGAAGATACCGTCCGGACGAGGCAAGCATCGGAGATGTTGACGGAGACGGTGAGTTTGAGCTTGTTATCAAGTGGTTCCCGGAAAACCAGCGCGACTCAGGAAAGGACGGAAAAGCCTCTCCTACATATCTCTCATGCCATGAGATGGATGGAACACAGCTCTGGAGAATGAACTTAGGACACAACATACGTTCAGGAAACCACACCATGACATTCCTTGTTTACGACTTTGACGGCGACGGAAAGGCAGAGATGATATGCCGCACAGCAGCCGGAAGTACTGACGGACAGGGCAAGTATGTTAGCGCAGTGGGTGCTTCTGACATACAGGCGACAGACAATTCGAAGACTTATCAGAACTCAAAGGGTTACATAACAGGCGGCGAAGAGTTCCTTACTGTATTCAACGGAGCAACAGGTGCTGCCATGCATACTATATGGTATCGTCCGAATCGTGCCGGTGGTGAGAACGGAGGAGCTGCCACCATCAACAGTTTCTGGGGTGACAGTTATGGCGGTCGTGCCGAGCGCGTCAATGCTGCGGTAGCTTATCTTGACGGAAAGAAGCCTTCTGCCATTCTGCAACGTGGTTACTATACACAGTGTTATATATGGGCTGTTGACTGGGATGGCACCAGCTTGAAGACCCGTTGGTTGCATCGCGGAACAGCAAAATCATCTTGGAGTGTTATTAACGAAAGTGGAACAGTGGTGGCTTCAGGTACAGGCAAGTCAAGTTACGGACAGGGTGTTCATGGCATTTCGATAGGTGACGTGAACGCTGACGGCACAGACGACATCTGTATAGGTAGCGCAACGATAAGCAATGAGGGTAAGTTGCTTTGCTCAACAGGCAAAGGTCATGGTGACGCCATACATCTTGGCGACCTCGTTCCAGACCGTCCGGGTCTGGAGGTGATGATGCCTCATGAGGAGAGTCCATACGGTTATGATGTCCATGACGCTACAACAGGTGAGCTGCTGGTGTCTGCAGAGAGTTCTGGAGATAACGGAAGAGGTGTGGCATGCGACTTTGTCCCATCTCACAAAGGCTCTGAATTCTGGTCATCGGCAGACAATAACATGTACGCTTGTGAAGATGGTAAGGTGATTGCAAGCAGCAAACCAGATACAAACTTCCGCATTTATTGGACTGGTGACCCATTTGATCAGACTTTTGACGGTCGTTACGACAGCGGTACTGGATTTTCATCGCCACGCATCAGGGCTTGGAACACATCTACAAAGGGTATTGCAGTGGTTCAGAATTTTAAGGACTTTGAGCAGCCTCAGACAAGTAATACAACCAAGGCAACCCCAATGCTGATTGCGGATTTCCTCGGAGACTGGCGTGAGGAATTGATAATGTGGCAGTATGAGAGCGACTGGTCAAGCAAGACTTGCAACATAATGATTTTCTCTACACCACAGGTGACAAAGTACAAGGTGCCTTGCCTGTTGCAGGATCATCAGTACAGAATGGCTGTGGCATGGCAGAACGCATCATACAACCAGCCTCCACACCTCAGTTACTCACTGGCGGAGAGCCTCGGAATAGACCGTGCTACATATAAGACCAATGTCACTTCTACAGCTCCGAAACCTCTTGCTGTGGAGGAATCGGATAATGGTACGGAGCAGCTTGCTATGCCAGCAGAGGACAAAGGCATAGTAACCGGAACCTGTTATACCGCCGGAGCCAACCAGGAAATCACTGCTTCTGAGAGCGGAGGATATATAAAACTGCGCACCGGAAACAACGGAAGCACCATCACTTTCACTGTGAACGAGGGCTATGCAATCATCGCCATCGCTGTGGAAGGCAGGAGTAACAACGGTTCTACCACAGCAGACCGCTCGATATATATGACCGATGTGGTGATAGATGGCACTACAAGTGTGCTCACTTCGCCTATAACCTTCCCCGGAGGAACGGCAGGAACGGGTCCGGCAGAGTGCTATATTGATGGCTTCAGGGCATTGGATAATATCGTGTTGAAGTTCGATAACAGCAATATTGTGTCATCAGCCGAAGACTCGGCGGGCAAGAACAAGCAGCTGTATGCTATGGTAACGTTCACTTATGAGAAGACAAGCACCGACGGAATAGATGGAGTTCAGATGACAGAAACACTGCTTACCGACGGCGACAAATGGTATAACCTGAAAGGACAGCGCGTTGATGCGCCGGTGAAGGGTGTCTATATCAAGAACGGAAAGAAAGTTATCAAGTAGGGAATGATTATTTATCGGACATTGTCTGAATAATTATCAAACCGGAAGGGGAGAACGGTCTAATGCTGTTATCCCCTTTTTTTTAGTCAGTTTTTTGTCCTTTTGTGTCATATAATCCCCATTGTATTGATACATAACATCTATATTTGCAAACGGAATATTCCACGAAGCGAATGGTATTGTTCGCTTTGTGAAGTCTCATTTATAACTAACCTGATTAAAAATCATTTTATCTGATTATGAAAACATTAAGAAATGCAGTATGGACACTACTTGTAGTAACGGCGCTTACTGGCTGTTCGACAGCCCAATGGGTGTCGTTGTTCAATGGAGAAGACCTGAAAGGGTGGCACGTAGAATGCAAGCCGAAGGACAAGATGAAGACCTATTGGACCGTAGACAGCGGCACAATACTATGCAATTCGTTGGGCGACAAGAACCATCATTATGTCTGGTTAGTGTCTGATAAGCAATACGACGACTTTATTCTGACCTTCCGCTTTCAGGCATACAGAGAGTCAAAGGGCAACAGCGGAATACAGTTCCGTAGCGTTTTCGACCCCAATCTGGCAGGAGGTTGGCTCAACGGACCGCAGATTGACATACATCCCAAGGAGCCGATGACGTGGAGAACGGGAATGATTTATGATGAGACATACGAAGTTCAGAGATGGCTCTCGCCCTCAAGGCAGAACTGGAGCATGACAAATGATTATGAACCGAAGGAACATCTGTTTAAGTTTGCCGACGAAGGAGACGGCTGGAACGAGATGGTTGTCATCTGTCGGGGCAATCACATCAAGACAATAGTAAACGGAATAGTGCGTTCCGACTGGGACGGAACAGGCATATTAGACGACTATGAGCATGTGTTCAGACGCTCAGGAAAGAAAGGTCATCTTGCGTTCCAGCTTCATCGCAACGACGAACTGAAGATAAGATTCAAGGATATAATGATAAAGAAACTGTAGTTTGAATGCAGTATGGATTATCGTTTGTCACAAACATGAGGACGTTTGGGCATAAACGACACCCTGATTGCAAACAAGTAAGACGCTGATAGATAACAAACAATAACATGATAGAGTATGAATAAGAATATTATGAGTATAAAGAAAGTTGCAATAACATGCGCAATGTCATTGTGTGTAGGTATTTCCGCAATGGCGCAAGACATCTTGCCGATAGACGAAAAGGTATATAACGATGTGCCGTTTGAGATGAAGAAGATGCAGTTGCCGGTGTTTCCTCAGTACAAAGTGTCTATTACCGACTTCGGAGCACAGAGCAGTAGCAGTGCGCTTAATACCGAAGCGATAAACAATGCCATAAAACATGTAAGCGAAAAGGGCGGCGGAATGGTTGTGATACCTGCCGGAATGTGGATTACCGGACCGATAGAACTGCTGAGTAACGTGCGCTTGCATGCCGAGAAAAATGCCTTAGTGCTCTTCTCTTCCGACCATTCTCTGTATAAATCACAGATGAGAAGCTTTGAAGACAAGCAACGTCTGACGTCGCCTATACATGCCAACAGAGCACAAAACATAGCCATTACGGGCGAAGGTATATTCGATGGAAACGGCAATACGTGGCGAATGGTGAAGAAAGGAAAGATGACTGAGAGCCAGTGGAACAACCTTATAGCATCGGGAGGTGTGGTTGTTGACAATGGAACGAAGTGGTATCCTAACGAGAGTCTGGCACAAAAAGACTTCCGTCCTAATATGATACGCCTTTTCGAATGCCGCAATGTGTTGCTTCAAGGGGTAACATTCAAGAACTCTCCGGCATGGTGTGTGCATCCGATTCATTGCGAGGAGATGGCCATTCATGGCATATCGGTCATCAATCCGTGGTATTCTCAGAATGGAGATGCGCTTGACATTGAGTCGTGCAACAGGGTTTTGATTTACGATTGCACCATAGATGCAGGCGACGATGCCATCTGCATAAAGTCGGGAAAAGACGAAAGGGGTCGCCGCAGGGGCTGGCCTTGCAGCAATGTTGTGGCTCGCGACAATGTCGTTTATCACGGACATGGCGGCTTTGTGGTAGGAAGTGAGATGAGTGGAGGCGTAAACAACATCTTTATTGATAACTGCACGTTTGTAGGAACAGACGTAGGAATACGCTTTAAGAGCACTCGCGGACGCGAAGGTGTTGTCGAAAACATCTTCTGTAGCCGCATAAACATGTTTGATATAGCAAACGAGAACATCCTCTTCGACCTCTATTACGCCTTGAAGAATGCCGATATATATAAGGAAGAGCCAGTGGGCGAGGGCACACCTGTGTTCCGCAACATACATATTGACGACGTAAAGGGAGTGGGAGGCAGGCGTGCCATGTTCTTCAACGGCCTTCCCGAGATGCGCATTAAAGACATAACGCTGCGTAACATATCATTCACCGGCACGCGTCAGGGTGCTGTCTTGCGTCAGGCAGAAGGCATTGTGATGGACAATGTGAGCATTTCCTCGCTCGACGACAAGCCCGTTACGTTGCAGAATGTGGTCAATGTCAGCATCGATGGCAAGTCGATAGACAAGGTGGGAATGGACATTAAGGTTATAAAATAATATTTACACAATGAGAAGACATTTGCTTTTAGCGTTTATGATGCTGTCTGCCGGCAGCTTTTCCGGCAACGTCTACGGTCAGGAAGAAGCCAAAGTGCGTGTGCATACGATAGGCGACTCCACCATGGCTGACTATGTAGAGAACACCACCCGCACACGAGGCTGGGGCGAGATGCTGCAGGAATTCTTCACCTCCGACGTCCATGTGGCAAACTATGCACGAGGAGGCAGAAGCTCGCGGTCGTTCTATAAGGAGGGATTATGGCAGATAGTGCTCGACAGTCTGCGCCCCAACGACTACGTCTTGATACAGTTTGCGCACAACGACGAGAAAGAAGGCGGCAAGGACGGTGACGATTTTCGCGGCACTGCGCCATGGACCACATACAAGAAGCACTTGGAAATGTATGTAGACCAGACGCGTTCCAAAGGTGCTACGCCTGTGTTCGTAACGCCAATCATACGCTGTTACTTCACGTCAGACGGCACAATAAGTCCCAAGGGATGCCACGACCTGAGCAAGGCTCCCGATGATTCCACCCTCAACTATGTGCGTGTGATGAAGCATGTTGCTCGCAACAAGCAGGTGCAACTGGTGGATATGACCGCCATGACGAGAGAATATGCAGAGCGTCTGGGTGCCGAGCAGACCATAAAGTGCATCTATGTGCCCACCGACGGCACGCACACTCAGGCCACAGGTGCCGCCTGTTATGCCCGTCTTGCGGTGGAAGGCTTGCGCTCGTTGGGCATCCTCAGGGAGTATATACGCCATGAGCAACCCCTCGTTCTCAATCCCACCACGCTCGATTTCAAGACACTCTTCGCCGGCGAGGAAGCCACAGTGTGCTTCGATCTGACAGGCATCAACCTGCAACCGACGTCGGGACGCCTCACCATAGAGGCTCCAAAGGGAATGACTATATCTGATGACGCACACGGAAAGCGTGCCGCCTCGCTCTCGTATGATTATGAGGACGGCAGGCTCTGGAACCGTTGCTTCTACCTTTTCTATACACCTGCTGCATCAGATTGCGGCAATGTGCAGACGGCTGTAAGCATAACCTACGGCAATCAGCAACGTCTGCTGCCCGTGAAGGCTGTGGTCAGCGAGGTGAAAGAGCGTTCGGCGGTGAGCATTCCGTTAGAAAGGATTGACGTGAAGGGGCTTCAGCGCACTGACGGCGGCATAACAATAGAAGGCGGAAGATGGTCGGCGGAAATCGACGAGGCGCAGAAACGCTATGTGGAAGTTATCGTTCCGGCATCCGAGCACACCCTGTTGCTGCGCCAACTGTCGTTCTCCATCGAGGGCGATGTGGCTTACCGCGTGGCATGTGCCTATGGAAAAGACTTCTACCCGCGCACCGATGTGGGCGAGTCTCAGCAGCCTGTGGGCGGCAAGCGCAGTGTTGTCTGTCCCGCAAACATCATGCTTCGCCCCGGACAACGCCTGCACATCCGACTCTATCCGTGGAGCGTCAGAGAGTCGTCGGACATACATTTCAGTGTGGGTGACTGGAAAGTGGAAGGTATAATGTTGAGATAATGAATAAAGAAAGACAGTTATGAAAAAGAGTTTTTATTTTGTTTTGATTGCGCTCGGGTGCATACTGTGCTCCGCAACAATGTCGGACGAAGGTTTTGTAAAGCTGTTTAACGGCAAGGATTGGACCGGATGGTATCTTAAAATACGCTCAGGCGACTCGCTGATGGCAGAGAAAGTGTATGCCATAGAAGATGGAATGGTGCACGTTTACAATAGTGAGTTTCCCGACTCCATAGACCTTTTCACAGGCGTTAACGGCACACACGGACTCTTTTATGCCGACAAAGAGTACAGCCGTTTTATATTTAAGTTCGAGTATAAATGGGGAAAACGCATTGCAAACGACTTCGACAAGTGGCAGTATGATGCAGGTTTCTACTACCATGTGATAAACGACAGGATATGGCCGAAGGGACTTGAGTATCAGGTAAGATACAATCACCTCACCAATACCAACCATACTGGCGACATGTGGTGCAACGGAACGCGCTTTGATTGGACTTGCGGAGAAGACAAATGCTACCTTCCGGCAAGCGAGGGAGGCGTGGCTCAGGAGCGCAGAGGCGGCGAACACCGTGCCAAGGCGACAGAGAATTTTCACGGTCTTGACGGCGAATGGAACCAGTGTGAAGTGATAGTGATGGGCAACAAGTATGCCATTCACAAGCTGAATGGCGAGATAGTGAACATCGGAACAAACCTGAGCGTGGACAAAGGAAAGATAGGTTTGCAGTCGGAAACGGCCGAAATATATTACAGGAACATCTACATCAAGGAGTTTGATGAGGATATTCCGATGGAGAAATTTCTTAAATGAGGAAGAGCATGAAGAGATTTGCGTTGACGCTGTTTTGCCTTCTGGGCATCGTTACGTCGCTGACGGCGGCAGAGAAGTTAAGAGCTCTCTATCTGACGGGGCACACCGACCGCCATCATTCTTGGCAGGTGCTGTCGCAATATCAGATTGCACTACTCGAAGAGACAGGCATTTTCCATGTGGATAAGGTTGTTCTTCCCGACACGGTGACAACAGAAAGCGTTGATTTCGACCGCTACGATGTGGTGGTTCTGAACGTAAACCAGGTGCGCTGGTCGAAGAAATTCAAGAAGAAGTTTGCCCGATACATCCGCAAAGGAGGGGGACTTGTGGTTGTGCATGAGACAGACAACGCCTTTCCCGAGTGGAAAGAGTTCAACCTTATGACAGCAATCGGAGGGTGGGGCGACCGCACCGAGCAGGCCGGTCCTTATTGTTACTGGCGCGACGGGGCATTATACAAAGACCACATCACGCCCGGCAGTGCCGGCAAGCATGGCAAGCGCGTGCCGTTTGTAATCAACGTGCGCAACGAGAGCCACCCCATTGTTAGCGGACTGCCACGCCAATGGCTGCATATCGAAGATGAGTTGTATGGCGATTTGCGCGGTCCTGCAGAGCATATCGACGTGATTGCCACCGCCTTTTCAGAGACAAAGAGCGGCGGAACGGGCAAGGAAGAGCCTGTGCTGTTTACCGTAACATACGGCAAGGGCAGAATATTCCGTTGCGTGTTGGCACACACCAAGAAGGGCAACGACAAGGCTTTGCGCAACGTGGGCTATCAGATAGTGTTTCAGCGAGGCACACAATGGGCTGCCACCGGACGTGTAACGCTCGGCACAGGGGGATTTATCCTGTCGGCAGACAAGCCCACCCTGCGCACCATAGACGAGATAAAGGGTGCGGCAAGACCATAGAACATGTTGCATAAGTGCATGATGCAGACTGCGTTGCGTATGTTTGTGCACCATATATGCCCTCTGATGTAAGGACAGGTATGCGCACTTTGCACACCAAAGCAGAATGTAAGCAAAAACGATAAATTGCTTACATTCTGCTTTTTCATTATTGGCATATTCTGAAAAAATATTTTCTTGCGCCCGTTTGTGCGCTTTATTCCGACGAAAAAGTGTGCAATCGCAAGTGGTTGTTATACTGTAACTTACGGCTAAAGGGCAGGGGAGTGTGCAAGAAAAGTCATCCTTTTTGTTGCAAAAGACCATGAAACGCACTGCAAAAGACCATCAAATACACTGCAAATGACCATGAAATGCAATGCAAAAGACCATGAATAGAGCCGTCAAACGTGTCGGATTGAGCCGTCAAACCCACCCTTTTGAACCTTGAAAGCTCGTTTTTCGCTCTTCCACCGGTGGCAAGACGCACCGAAAAGGGTGTTTTCACGACTGCCGGAAAATTATCTGACACTTTCCGAGGGGTCGCCGTTTTTGTCATATTGCAAGCGATATCGGCGTTCTGCTTACAATGTGTCTTGCGCTCGTTGCTTGTGCAACGTGCCGCGCCTGCTGCTCTGCGCCATAGTCGTCGGGCATGCAGGCAAAGAAGTTTCTTGCCCTTTTTTCGGCATTCTCGGCGAAAAACACTAATTTTGCAAAGATAAATCACATTGGATTAATAATGGCAAAGAACGACAAAGGGCTGACACCTATGATGCAGCAGTTCTTCGACTTGAAGGCGAAACATCCTGATGCAGTGCTGCTTTTCAGGTGTGGTGACTTCTATGAGACATACTGCGACGACGCGGTGGATGCCAGCAGGATACTCGGTATCACTCTAACACGGCGAAGCAATGCCTCCGGAAACACCGCAACTGAGATGGCGGGGTTTCCTCATCACGCACTGGACACATATCTGCCTAAGCTCATAAGGGCGGGTAGGAGAGTGGCTATCTGCGACCAGCTGGAGGACCCTAAGCTGACGAAGAAGCTCGTCAAGCGAGGCATCACCGAGCTTGTCACGCCGGGTGTTGCCATGACAGACAATGTGCTTAACTACAAGGAGAACAACTTCCTGGCTTCCATCGACTTTGGTAAGGCGGCATGCGGAGTGGCGTTCCTTGATATATCAACAGGCGAGTTTATAACAGGCGAGGGCACATACGACTATGTTGAGAAGCTGCTAACTAATTTCTCGCCCAAGGAAGTGCTGTTCCAGACAGGCAGAAGGAAAGACTTTGAGCGATATTTCGGCAATAAATACTTCACGTTTGAGCTTGAGGAATGGGCTTACCAGGAGCAGACGTCGCGTCAGAAGCTGCTCAAGCACTTCAATGTCAGGACACTGAAAGGATTCGGTGTGGACCATCTGCGCAGCGGAGTGACGGCGGCAGGCGCCATATTGCAGTATCTTGAGATTACCCAGCACACAAACATCGCACACATAACGTCTATCTCGCGCATTGAGGAGGAGCGCTATGTGAGGCTTGACAAGTTCACGGTGAGGTCGCTTGAGATAATCCAGTCGATGCAGGAAGACGGCAAGTCGCTGCTCGATGTGATAGACGACACGGTGTCTCCTATGGGCGCCCGGATGCTGAAGAGATGGCTTGTCTTCCCTCTCAAGGATGAGAAGAAGATAAACGAGAGGCTGGATGTGGTTGAGAGTTTCTTCAGAAACCCCAACCTGAGAGAGCTTATCGACGAGCAGCTGAGCAGGATAGGTGACCTGGAACGCATCATATCAAAGGTTGCTGTGGGACGAGTGTCACCGCGTGAGATGGTGCAGCTGAAGGTGGCTCTGCAGGCACTGAGACCCATAAAGATGGCATGCTCTGCAGCCGACGACCCCACACTGAAACTCATCGGAGGGCAGATTGACCTGTGCGAGGAGCTGCGTGAGAGGATAGAACGTGAGATAGAGAACGACCCTCCGCTGCTTATCAACAAGGGAAACGTGATAAGAAGCGGCGTGAGCGACGAGCTTGACGACCTGCGCCGGGTAGCATACAGCGGCAAAGACTACCTTCTCAAGATTCAGGAGAGAGAGACAGAAGCCACCGGTATAACAAGTCTTAAGATAGGATACAACAACGTTTTCGGCTATTATCTTGAGGTAAGAAACATCCATAAGGATAAGGTTCCGGCAGAATGGGTGAGGAAACAGACCCTGGCTCAGGCTGAGCGCTACATCACTCAGGAGCTGAAAGAATACGAGGAGAAGATTCTCGGCGCAGAGGATAAGATTCTGTCACTGGAGACATTGCTCTTCAACGAGCTCATACTTGCCGTGCAACAGTATATCACAGCCATCCAGCGCAACGCCAATATGATAGCACACATAGACTGTCTGCTGTCGTTTGCAAAGACGGCTGAGAAACAATGCTATATCCGTCCGCAAATAGACGGCAGCGATATCGTCATAGACATCAGGCAGGGAAGGCACGCGGTGATAGAAACTCAGTTGCCGGTGGGAGAGAGGTATGTGCCCAACGACATACTGCTTGACAACAAAAAGCAACAGATAATGATAATCACCGGACCTAATATGGCGGGAAAATCGGCCCTGCTGCGACAAACGGCACTCATCGTTCTGATGGCTCAGATAGGCAGCTTCGTGCCGGCAGAGAGCGCGAGAATAGGTCTGGTGGACAAGATTTTCACCCGTGTGGGAGCCAGCGACAACATCTCTCTGGGCGAGTCTACATTCATGGTGGAGATGACGGAGGCATCAAACATCCTTAATAATGTCACGGAACGCAGCCTGGTATTGTTCGACGAGCTGGGCCGTGGAACATCAACCTACGACGGAATAAGCATCGCCTGGGCAATAGTGGAGCATCTGCACGAGCATCCGAAGGCATGCGCCAGAACGCTGTTTGCCACCCACTACCATGAGCTTAATGAAATGGAGAAGAACTTCTCACGAATAAAGAACTACAATGTGTCGGTCAAGGAGGTTGACAACAAGGTCATCTTCCTGCGCCGTTTGGAACGAGGCGGCTCCGAACATTCATTCGGTATCAACGTGGCTCAGATTGCAGGAATGCCTAAAAGCATAGTGAAAAGGGCCAATGCCATACTTAAACAGCTGGAGTCTGACAACAGCGGGGTGGGCACTGTGGGCAAACCTAATGCCGAATTGCTGAACAACTCGCGTGAGGGTATGCAGCTAAGCTTCTTCCAGTTGGATGACCCTGTGCTCTGTCAGGTAAGAGATGAGATTCTGGGTCTTGACATAAACAACCTCACTCCGGTAGAGGCGCTCAACAAATTGAATGACATAAAGAAGATAGTCGGGGGAAAATAAGACGGAGAAACCACAAATTACGCCAATCACACATATATCTTTCATAGTGTAATTGGCGTAATTTGTGGTCTTATTTTGACGTCCCACTTAGTTTAATTGGCGTAATTCGTTGTCTTATTTTGACATCCCACTTAGTTTAATTGGCGTAATTCGTTGTCTTATCTTAATGTCAACCTCGCTCTGACTATTTCCTTATTCCCAGCTTTTCCATCCATTTTCCGCCCTTCATACATGCTATTCCTATTATTATGAAAGGTATGCTCAGCAGCTGTCCCATGTTGAATAGCATTCCGTTTTCAAAGTCAACCTGTATGTCTTTGGTATATTCTATGAAGAAACGTGCGGTGAATATGTATGTGAGACATAGTCCGAAGAAGAATCCTGTGCCCACTTTCCCGGCGTGTCTCTTATACAGATGCCATCCAATGAAGAACAATATGATGTATGCTATGGCCTCATATAGCTGTCCGGGGTGGCGTGGAAGCATGTCAACACGCTCAAAGACAAACGCCCATGGCACATCAGTCACCTTGCCAATTATCTCTGAATTCATCAGGTTTCCTATTCTTATGAGGCACGCTGTCAGTGGAGTGGCGATGGCTATGTTGTCTAATACGCGCCATATAGACAGCTTCGTCTTGCGCACATACAGCCACAGGGCTATCATCAGACCAAGAGTGCCGCCGTGGCTTGCCAGTCCTTCGTAGCCGGTGAACTTCCATCCGCCCTCTGGCATGAAATGAATAGGCAGCAGCATCTCTATGAAATGCGTGCCGGATGACAGATAGTAGGCTGGCTCATAGAACAGACAATGACCCAGTCGGGCGCCTATCAGGATGCCGATGAAGCAGTAGAAGAAGAGCGGTTCAAACTTATCATCGCCCAGTTTCTGGTCTTTATACAGCTTTCTTACTATGATATATGCCAGCGCAAGGCCTATCAACCAGCATAGCGAATACCATCTTACGCTGCCGAAGGCCTCAAGACTCGGATTCCATGTGATGTATAAAAGATGTTCCATAGCAATTAAGCTTTAATCCTTAATCAATTAATCCTTAATCAGGTTCAACACTACACGTTGAACCTGAAGTGCATGATGTCACCGTCTTGAACGACGTATTCCTTGCCCTCAACACCCAGTTTGCCGGCTTCTTTCACAGCTGATTCAGAGCCATATTTGATGTAATCGTCATATTTTATTACCTCGGCGCGTATGAATCCCTTCTCGAAGTCGGTGTGGATGACACCGGCACATTGTGGGGCTTTCCATCCTTTGCGGTATGTCCATGCCTTTACCTCCATCTCACCGGCGGTGATGAATGTCTCAAGGTTTAGCAGACTGTATGCCTTTTTGATAAGACGGTTGACGCCACTTTCCTCCAGTCCGAGCTCTTCCAGGAACAGTTGCTTGTCCTCGTAAGACTCCAGCTCGGCGATGTCTTCCTCTGTCTTGGCTGCAATAACCATTGTCTCGGCTCCCTCTTCGGCTGCCAGTGCCTCTATCTTCTTGGTGAACTCGTTGCCGTCTTTTGCCGAAGCCTCGTCAACGTTGCACACGTAAAGCACTGGTTTTGAGGTAAGCAGAAACAGATTGCGTGCTGCATCCTGCTCCTCTTTGCTCTCAAACTCAACGGTGCGGGCGTTCTTTCCCTGCTCCAGCACACCCTTGTAAGCCTCCAAAACGGTCAGCAGCACCTTGGCGTCTTTATTGCCTGCGGCTGCGGTCTTTTGTGTTTTGGCGTATTGTCCTTCTATAGTCTCAAGGTCTTTGAGCTGCAATTCGGTGTCGATTATTTCCTTATCGCGTACAGGATCTATCGTTCCGTCAACGTGTGTGATATTATCATCATCAAAACAGCGCAGCACATGGATGATGGCATCTGTCTCACGGATGTTGCCAAGAAACTTATTGCCTAATCCCTCGCCCTTTGACGCACCTTTTACAAGGCCCGCGATGTCAACAATCTCACATGTTGCGGGCACTATTCTGCCAGGATTCACTATCTCGGCGAGCTTTGTAAGGCGCTCGTCTGGCACCGTAATAACGCCCACATTTGGTTCTATTGTACAGAAAGGGAAGTTTGCTGCCTGAGCTTTCGCGCTCGAAAGGCAATTGAAAAGCGTAGACTTACCCACGTTGGGCAGTCCTACTATACCACATTTTAATGCCATGTCTTATTAATAAACGTTTATTATATGACTGCAAAGTTACTTCAATTCGCCCATAATCCAAAATAAAACCCCTCTTTTCTTTCCATCATGCGCCGTCTGTAATGCTCTCTGCCTGCCATGCCCCGCTGTCTTCTCTCCCAGCGGCTCATAACAGTCTGATGTTCAAAAGCATACGTCATGCCTTCTGAAAGGGCATCTTTCGCATCGCGTTTGATGACGAAATGCGGCATGAAAGAGCATTAAACGGAGTGCGATTGGGCATGAGTTGCTTCTTGATTTGAAATGATGTGTTTTGTGATTTCCGTGCACAAAGAAAGCAGCAAGACTGCTTTCTGCATGAGATAGCAAGCCTTGCTGCCTTTGTATTGTATATGTCTGATACTCAGGTATTAATGCGCCTCTAACCAGTTTGTGCCCCATCCGCATTCGGCAAGCAGCGGAACGGATAGGGGATAGGCGTTCTGCATCTCGCTGATGACAATCTCCTGCACTCTGTCACGCTCCTCAGGCACAACAGAGAAGTTAAGTTCGTCGTGCACCTGCAGTATCATCTTGGAGCGTAGTCCTTCCTCCTTGAAACGCTTGTAGATGCGAATCATCGCCACCTTTATTATGTCTGCCGCGCTGCCTTGTATAGGAGCGTTTATCGCATTGCGCTCAGCAAAGCCGCGCACGGTGGCGTTGCGTGAGTTGATATCGGGCAGATAGCGCCTTCTGCTGAATACAGTCTCGGCATAACCCTTCTCCCTCACCGTCTCCTTCGAGCGCTCCATGTAGTCGTAAACCTGCGGGAATGTCTGGAAGAAGCCGTCTATCAGCTGCCTTGCCTCAGCCCTTTCTATGTCAAGACGCTCTGCAAGTCCGAAGACGGTGATGCCGTAGATGATGCCGAAGTTAGCCCTCTTGGACTTTGTTCGCTCGTCGCGGCTCACCTCGCTGATGTCCTTTTTGTATATCGTTGAGGCTGTGGCGGCATGTATGTCATACCCCTTCGCAAAGGCGTCGGTCATGTTCTTGTCACCGCTCAGATGCGCCATCACCCTCAGCTCAATCTGACTGTAGTCGGCAGAGAAGAACAGTTGCCCCTCCTCTGGGATGAAAGCCTTGCGTATCTCCTTGCCATCCTCGCCGCGAACAGGAATATTCTGCAGGTTAGGGTCAGACGAAGAGAGTCGCCCGGTGGCTGTTATCGTCTGGTTGAACGACGTATGTATATGTCCGGTGCGGCTGTTTATCAGTTTCGGCAGAGCATCAACATAGGTGCCTAAGAGCTTCTTCAACCCTCTGTGGTCCAATATCTTAGCCACTATCTCGCTCTTTCCTCGCAACGATTGAAGCACCTCCTCGTTGGTAACAAACTGTCCTGTCTTTGTCTTCTTGGGCTTTTCCATTATCTTCATCTTGGCAAACAGGATGTCGCCTACTTGCTTTGGCGATGCGATGTTGAACTCCTCGCCAGCCAACTGATATATTTCCGTCTCCAGACTCCTCATCCTCTGCGTGAAGGTCTCCGATGTCTCAGCCAGCGACTGGGTGTCTATCCTCACGCCGTTCATCTCCATCTCCGCCAGCACAGGCACCAAAGGCATCTCTATTTCATGGAAAAGTCGCTCCACGCCAGCCTCCTTCAGCTTTGGCTCCAATATGTTCTTAAGCCTCAATGTTATGTCAGCATCCTCCGCGGCGTACTCATAAACCTGCTCGGGAGACAATTCCCTCATCGACCGCTGATGCTTACCCTTAGGTCCGATAAGCTCATCTATGTGTATGGTGCGGTAGTTAAGATACACCTCTGCCATATAATCCATGCCGTGATGAAGCTCCGGCTGGATGAGATAGTGGGCTATCATAGTGTCGAACAGTTCACCTTTCACCTCAACACCATACCTCGCAAGCACCTCAATGTCATACTTTATATTCTGTCCAACCTTAACAATTTGAGGGTGTTCGTATAAAGGTTTGAAAATATTAACAATTCTTTCAGCTTCTTCACGATTATCAGGCACAGGCACATAAAACGCCTTCTTTTCCTCAATCGAGAAGCTAAGACCCACCAGTTCGGCATCAATCGCATTCGTAGAAGTGGTCTCCGTGTCTAAACTGAGAATCTGTTTTGTCAAAAAAAGAGAACAAATATTTCGCATTTCATCCTCATTCTCAACCAGTTGGTAATCATGTGGGGTTGATTTTATGTCCAAATAAATCGCGTTTTTTGAACTTTCTTCCCCCTCGGGTTGAAAAAACGAGAATAAATCGGGCTGCGATTCAATCTTTTTTGGTTTTATTTTAGATTTATTAAGAACCTTATCTGCAAAGGCTTTAAACTCCAGTTCGTTGAAGATTTTTGTCAGTTCCGCCTCGTCGGGGTCAACAACCTTCAGGTCGTCGATGTTCAAGTCGATCGGGACATCGGTTTTTATGGTGGCCAGGAATTTAGAGAACACAATCTTGTCTTTGTTCTCTTCCACCTTTTTCTTTAACGCACCTTTCAGTTCTTCGGTACGTTCCAGCAGCTGTTCGATGCTTCCAAACTCATTGATTAGTTTCACGGCGGTCTTCTCTCCGACACCAGGACACCCCGGAATGTTATCCGCCGAGTCGCCCATCAGTCCCAGGAGGTCAATCACCTGGGCAGGCGATGAAATGCCGTATTTCTCTTTTATCCCCTCGGTGTCAAGTGTCTCGTATCCTCCTCCATGCCTTGGTCTGAACATGAAGACGTTCTCTCTCACCAGTTGTCCATAGTCTTTGTCGGGTGTAAGCATGAAAGTCTGCATCCCGTTGCTGCCGGCCTGTGTGGCGATTGTTCCTATAACGTCGTCCGCCTCATATCCGCTCACCTCCAGAATGGGTATCCTGTATGCCCTCAGTATATCCTTGATGACAGGCACCGATGCCTTGATGTCCTCCGGTGTCTCCTCTCTCTGTGCCTTATAAGCCTCGAAAGCCTCGTTGCGGAATGTTGGTCCTGCAGGGTCGAAGGCAACACCCAGGTGCGTAGGTCTCTCCTTTGTGAGCACCTCATGAAGCGTATTGCAGAACCCCATGACAGCAGATGTGTTCTGTCCTTTGGAGTTTATGCGCGGGTTTTTTATGAAAGCATAGTATGAGCGATATATAATTGCGTATGCGTCAATAAGAAACAGTTTATCCATAAATAATGTATTAAATCCGTGTAAAATTACTAATTTTTTGTCATTAATCCGATAAAATCAGTAATTTTGTAACAAAATAGCATTTCATGGATTATTTGTCAATAATTAAAAAGCCTATAGAGAGTGAGCTTCAGGGATTTATAAGCCTTTTCAATGAATCCTTATCACATACCGGAAACCTTCAAACCGAGATCTTCGACCGCATAAAGCAGCGTGCGGGAAAGCGCATGCGCCCCATGCTTATCTTGCTGATGGCTAAGAACTATGGCTCTGTCAACGATGCCACTCTTAATGCCGCGGTGGGTCTTGAGCTGTTGCATACAGCCTCTCTTGTGCACGATGATGTTGTGGACGAGAGCGATGAGCGTCGCGGTCAGGCATCGGTCAATGCTATATATAACAACAAGGTGGCTGTGCTTGTTGGCGATTATATTCTCTCTACAGCCTTGCTCTGTGTCTCGCTGACACACAACGAGCTGATAATACGTTATCTGGCAGAGCTGGGAAGAACCCTTTCAAATGGTGAGATACTACAACTCACAAACATTTCGTCCGACGAAATATCCGAGGATGTTTACTATCAGGTAATCAAGCAGAAGACAGCCGCCCTCTTTGAGGCCTGCTGTGCCATTGGAGCCATTAGTGCAGGACTGCCCGAAAGCAGGGTAGAGGCAGCCCGTTTGTTCGGCAGTAACCTCGGAGTTATCTTCCAGATACGCGACGATATATTTGATTATTACGACTCTTCGGAGATAGGCAAGCCCACAGGTAATGATATGGCGGAGGGCAAACTAACCCTGCCTGTCATCCATGCGGTAAACACTTCGGGCGATGAGGAGATGCGACGCCTTGCCATGAAGGTGAAGGCGGGCACCGTAAGTGCTGAGGAGATAGCCCGCCTGGTGGCATTCACCAAGGCGAACGGCGGCATAGAGTATGCCGAGCGACGCATGGAGGAGTTGCGCCAGGAGGCGTTGCGCTTCCTAAGTGAGGAGGTCTCTGACGATGAGATACGCCAGAGTCTCACCGCGTATCTTGACTTTGTGATAGCAAGAAACAAATAATCAGAATATAGAGCACGCTCATGCCGCCAATGCTTTACGTGCCACCGCGACGCAAAGCATAACAACCTGGAAATGAGCGGATAACAAACACCGTTACGAAGAGGCATCAAATGCGTTCCATTTGATGCCTTTTCATGTTCTATTTAATGCTCTCTCACCTTCCATTTGATGCCTTTTTACATTCCGCTTGATGCCTTTTCATGTTCTATTTAATGCTCTTTCACCTTCCATTTGATGCCTTTTTACATTCCGCCTGATGCCATTTCATGTTTCGCTTGATGCCTTTTCGCCTTCCATTTAATGCCTTTTCACAGCCTGAAAGATGCCCTTTCAGACCCCCATTACGGGCGATTTGCGCCGATAGTCATGCCCGGACGTGGGCAAAACGTATAAAATATCGGCTCAGAAGCGGTTTATTTGCGTTCTGAGCCGATATAATGGTTATTTGCTATAGACGTCCGTTCTTAGAAGAATTTGGTCTCTACGCCCGTTATTTCGCTTATCAGCATGTTTGCGAGTCGGCTTGTTCCCAGGCGGAACCACTTGTTTGTCAGCCACTGTTCGCCCAGCACCTCCTTCACGATGGTGTAATAGATGAGCGCGTCCATGACAGAGTTTATGCCTCCGGCAGGCTTGAAACCAATCTGAATGCCTGTCTCCTCGTAGTACTCTTTGATAGCCTGGCACATCACGTATGCCGCCTCCGGAGTAGCCGCCGGCGACAGTTTGCCTGTTGATGTCTTAATATAGTCGGCCCCGGCGTACATTGAAAGTATAGAGGCTTTCTTGATGTTGGAAGCCGTCTTCAGGCATCCTGTCTCAAGGATTACCTTCATGGCCGCCTCGCCACATGCCTGCTTCTGCTCGTTGATGTCGTCGCACAGACCCTCGTAGTCGCCGCTTAGGAACTTGCCCACAGGCATAACGATGTCTATCTCGGTTGCACCGTCCTTCACGGCGAGCGCTGTCTCAGCCACTTTCACCTCTATAAGGGCCTGAGATGATGGGAAACTGCCCGACACGCAAGCCACTTCCACACCCTCAACTTCCAATGTCTCGCTCACGGTTTTTGCAAAACAGGGATACACGCAGATAGTAGCCACGTGTGGAAGGTCGGCATATGCCTCGTCAAACTGGTTCACTCTCTCTGTGAAAGCCATAATACTCTCGTCAGAGTCGGTGGTGCTCAGCGATGTGAGTTCTACACTTCCCATGAGGAATTTCTTAATATCCAGAGTGTCGTTCTCGTGCACTTTCTCTGCGATAATCTTCTTAACGGCGGCGCTTACCTGCTCGTCGCTTACCTCGCAGTTGTACTTCTTCAGTGCCTCTTCGTATTTATTGACATTCTCCTGATGATTGTGATGATGATTTTCTGTCATTTCTTATGTTGTTTTATAGGTTTTATTTTCTCATGATATTTCCTCTGTCGGCATGCGCTCTCATAATTCATAATTCATAATTTAGAATTATCCAAGTGCCTCCTGCTGTCGCGCCGCGTCTTCTTCTCTATGCTTTTGCGCAGTTCCTGCTCAAGATCTGTGCCCGTTTGGTTGGCAAGACAGATGAGCACCCACAGCACATCGGCAATCTCCTCGCCAATGTCTGCCTTCTCGCCGGGCTTGAAGCTCTGTTCGCCATAGCGTCGGGCGATGATACGTGCCAGCTCACCCACCTCCTCGGTGAGGCACGCCATGTTGGTGAGCTCATTGAAATAGCGCACTCCGTATTGCTTAATCCACTTGTCAACAGTCTCCTGTGCCTCGCTGATTGTCATGCTCATGGTGGGGTAGAGGTGGTTATACTACGATTATTCCGATGATGAGTGCCAGCAGCAACAGGCTGATGATTAGTAGGAAAAGCTTCTGCTCGCGCCAGTGGATGATGTCATATACAAGACATATCAGCAGCATGGCAATTCCGATGTATGACAAGATGTTCACATCAAAGAGCTTACCACAGGCAAGCAGGATTATTCCTATGATGCTTATTCGTTCTATAATTTTCTTCATAATATATGTTTTTAGATTTCGGTTTTTCTTTTTTGTATCAGATCTTGAAGATGAAATGCAGTGCGAGATATATCAGGAAGACAGAGGCAATAGCCACATGGCACACGTTGTCTGACTTGTTATACTCACGCCATTTGGCAATACGGTAGCTCATACAGATTATGCATAGGACGCTGCCAATAATCATAAGGTTGTCACTTAAATCTAAAATATCTTTACAGATGATGGTTGCAAAACCGATGATTCCGGCTGCATTGAAAATTTTCTTTATATCCATATTATTCCTTGTTTTTACTATCCATGCAAATGGTGACGGGTCCGTCGTTGACGAGTGACACCTTCATGTCGGCTCCAAACTCACCGGTGCCGACCTTCTTGCCCAGCAAACGGCTCAGCGCAGAGCAGAACTGCTCGTACAATGGCACTGATATCTCATGGCGTGCGGCGCGCAACCACGACGGGCGGTTGCCTTTTTTGTATGACGCGTAGAGCGTGAACTGGCTCACAACGAGCACCTCGCCGCCTACGTCTGTTATGGAGCGGTTCATCACTCCGTTGTCATCGTCAAAGACACGGAGGCCCGCAACCTTCTTGGCAAGCCATTCAACGTCTTCCACTGTGTCATCGTCGCACACGCCAAGCAGTATCATGTAGCCCTTGCCTATGGCAGACTTTATGCTGCCTTCTATCTCTACCGATGCGCTGCTGACGCGCTGTATTACTATTCTCATGTATCTTTTCTGCCTTGTTTTCTGCCTGTCTGCATGGGCTTCTGTCGTTGTCTGCCCATGAGAATGTATCTATGCACGATACAAAGTTAGGCAATTTATTGTTTAAAAGCCACCTGTTTTCTCTTTTTTATTTGGTCTTACGCAATTTTAACAGACTTTCTCCGCCTTTTGTGTGATGATAATGGCGCATGGACTTGCAGTCATTCTCTGACGTGGGGTGGTTCTGTCTGAGGCGTATGTCATCAACATGCCGGCGCGGAAAGGGTGTGATGCAGTAAGTGTTTATGCCTCAGATAGTTACAGACTGACGTCTGGCGGGCTTGCGTTTAATGCCTTTTCGGCTTGCGTTTAATGTCCTTTTGGCGCACGTTCGGGCATCTCTTGCAAGCCGTTTGATGTCCTTCCGGATACCGGTTTAATTGTCAGCGTGCCCCGGAGTGTCTGTATGGAAATGATTATAGATAATCGTGGCCTTGGTATTTCCTATGATGTTGCTAAGTGTCTGTATGTCAGCGGCTTTTATCTTCTTTACGGTTTTCAGCTCCTTCAGCAGCATTTCGCGTGTCTTTCCGCCTATACCCTTGATGCCGTCGAGCTCGCTCTGCAGTGCGCTCTTGCTGCGTTTGTCGCGGTGGAAGGTAATGGCGAAGCGGTGAACCTCGTCTTGTATGCGTGTCATAAGGCGGAAGATGTCGCTGTCTGGCTTCATTCCTACAACCAAAGGAGGGTTGCCGAAGAGCAGTTCGCTGGTGCGGTGGCGGTCGTTCTTTGCCAGTCCGGCAATAGGTATGGCAAGATGCAGCTCGTCTTCAACAACGCGTCGCACCACCTCCATCTGTCCTTTGCCACCGTCGGTGATGATGAGGTCGGGCAGGGGAGAGCCTTCGTCGATGAGCCTTGAGTATCTTCTGCGCACCACTTCCTGCATGCTGGCATAGTCGTCGGGGCCCACCACCGTCTTGATGTTATACTTTCGGTAGTCGCTTTTGCTTGGCTTCAGCTTCTTGAATACCACGCATGCCGCCACAGCATCACTGCCACTGATGTTTGAGTTGTCAAAACACTCAATGTGGTAAGGCATCTTAGGCAGTTTGAGAATATCCTGAAGCTCCTTCATTATGCGCACCGACTTCTGCTCTGGATTGAGCTTTTCGGCTTGTTTCAACCTGTCGAAACGGTACTGCTTGCAGTTCATCAGCGACAGCTCCAGAAGGGTTTTCTTGTCGCCTCGCTGCGGAATGGTGAGCGTTATGCCGTCGAGTGTCGTCTCAATGTCGAAAGGAAGGATTATCTCTTTTGCACTGCTGTCAACACGTTTGCGTATTTCTATTATGGCATAGCACAGCACTTCGGCGTCGCTCTCGCCCAGTTTCTTCTTCAACTCGTATGTGAATGCCTGGTTTATGCTGCCGTTCTGCACGTGGAGATAGTTCACATAAGAGTTGTTTTCATCGCTTGTGATACTGAAAACGTCCACGTTGTTGATGCTGTTGCTTACCACCTCGCTCTTTGAGGTGAAGTCTTTCAGCAGCAGATAGCGCTTTTTCAGCTCCTCAGCGGCCTCAAAACGCAGCTCCTCGGCGGCCTTCATCATCTGCGAGTATGTCTCTTTTGCCACCTCGCGGGTGTTGCCTTTCAGTATCTCACGTGCCTGACGTATGTTCTGCTGGTAGTCTTCCATGCTTTGTTTGCCTATGCAGGCGCCTCCGCAATTATGCAGATGGTACTCCAGGCAGGGCTTGTACTTTCCGCATCTTATGCCCTCTTCGGTCATTGGCTGGCGACAGGTGCGCGGCTTGTAGAGCTCTTTTATGATGCCGAGAAGCGCATTCATCGTGCCGATATGGCTGTAAGGACCAAAGTAATGGCCGTACTTTTTGTTCACAACTCGTGTCTTGAAGATGCGAGGAAGGGGCTCTTTTGTGATGCAGATAGAGGGATATGTCTTGCCGTCTTTCAGTAGAATGTTGTATTTTGGCTGAAATTTCTTAATGAGGTTGTTCTCTAAAAGGAGTGCGTCTTCTTCACTGTTTACCACCGTATAGGTAATGTTGTGAATCTTACTGACCAAAACCTTGGTCTTGTAACGGTCCACTTCCTTGTGAAAATAAGAAGAGACACGGCTCTTTAAGTTCTTCGCCTTGCCTACATATATTATCGTTCCGTGCTCATCATAATACTGATAACTACCGGGTTTGGTGGGTATGTTGCTTATAATGTCACGCAAACGGGCGAGTCGTTGTTCATTTTCTTCTTTAGTCATAAGCCTAAAACACTGAGTGAAAGAGGGTTTTATGTAAAATGTTTCACGTGAAACATAAAGCCGGCAAACCGTCTTTTGCAGTCGGTTGCCGGCTTTGTCGGATGTTGTTATACGGTTATCAGCGTCTTGATGTCTGTGTCTTTGTCGAATATGTCACGTCCATGAAGACCTTCGTCTGTAATCTCTATGATGAAGTTCACATATATATCTTTGGGGTTAAACTTCTTAACCAGATTGTAAGCGGCCTTCATTGTGCCGCCCGTCGCAAGCAGGTCGTCGTGAAGAAGGACAACGTCCGTCTCCTCTATCGCGTCTTTGTGTATCTCGATAGTATCTGTTCCGTATTCTTTCTCATAGCTTTCCTGAACGGTTTCTGCGGGCAGTTTGCCTGGTTTGCGGCATAAAACGATTCCCGCTCCGAGCTTTATGGCAAGTGCTGCGGCTATGACAAAGCCTCTGCTTTCTATTCCGACAATCTTTGTTATGCCTTTGTCCTTGTATAATTCATACAATTCATCCACCATGATCTGAATGCATTCGGGGTTCTTGAACAGTGTGGTTACATCGCGGAAGTTGATGCCTTTGATTGGGAAATCAGGTATACACCTGAGGTTTTTCATAAGAATCTCGTTGTTCATAGTTATTTATTGTTTAATGATTTTATCTCTTATATACGACGTTTTGTTGTTTTATGTAATGTAATCAGCGATTTGTTCGTGTGCATTTGATTATTAAACAGAGTTTTATTGAGCATTAAATGTTGTGTATTTAATTATTAAACAGCGTTTCATCGGGCATTAAATGCATTCCGTTTTATCGTTGAATTCGTTCTATTTTATTATCAATCAATGTTTTAAAGATAAATTGTTTCACGTGAAACATTTATGAATTATATCTCGTCTCATGCTTTCATGGTACTTATTTTGCCGATGTTTTCTTCCTGTTTTCTTGTTTTTCACAATGCGTTAAGGCATCATACCGTTTGCTGTTCCTCATCAGTTATCCGCCAGTTGCGCATTCCTCGCATCATCTTCCGAGCAGAACAAGGAGCACGTTGATGTCACTTGGTGACACACCTGGTATTCTTCCAGCCTGTGCGAGAGTATCAGGATTGATGGCAGAGAGCTTCTGTCGCGCCTCAGTAGAGAGCTGTTGCATCTCGTTATAGTTGAACCTGCCTTTTATTTTTATATCTTCCAGGCGGTGCATCTTGTCCGCTATCACTCTCTCTCGTTCTATATAGCCCCTGTACTTTATCTTTATCTCAGCCGCCTCTATAATCTCTTCCTTTCTGTTTGGTAATGATTCAAGAACCTCTTTCAGTTCGGGAACGATTTCACTGAGCGTGTTTATGTCGAGCTGTGGTCTCGCAATGAGGTCTGTCAGTTTAGTTGTTCCTCTCAGAGGAGTGGTTCCGAGCGCCTCAAGAGCACCGTTTATATCCTTTGGCTTGACACTTGTTGTGGCGCAGAAATTGATGATTCTGTCGATGTTCTGCTCCTTTTCCTTCCACAATTTATATCTTTCCTCAGTAGCGATACCTGCCTTATAGGCCTTCTCGGTGAGCCTTGCGTCGCAGTCATCCTGCCTTAACAGGATTCTGTATTCAGCCCTGCTGGTGAACATTCTGTAAGGTTCATCAACCCCCTTTGTCACGAGATCGTCCACAAGAACACCTATATACGCCTCGTCTCTGCCAAGAACCAGCGGCTGTCCGCCGCCGCATTTTATCGCGGCATTAGCCCCGGCGACGAGTCCCTGGCCTCCAGCCTCCTCATATCCGGTGGTTCCGTTAACCTGACCTGCAAAGAAAAGACCCTCTATAAGCTTAGACTCCAGAGTGTGTTTCAGTTGTGTAGGGTCGAAGTAATCATATTCAATGGCATATCCTGGACGATAAATCCGTATGTTTTCGAATGCCGGAATCTTTCTGAGAGCAGCCAGTTGCACCTCCATTGGCATGCTTGACGAGAATCCGTTGAGGTACATCTCGTTGGTGTTCTCACCCTCAGGCTCCAGGAAAAGAGGATGTTGCTCCTTGTCGGGGAACGTCATCAGCTTTGTCTCCACCGACGGACAGTAACGCGGTCCGGTACTTTGTATCTGTCCGTTGTACAGCGGTGAGTCTGCGATAGCACTCATAAGTGTCTGGTGAGCCTCCTTGTTTGTGTTGCAAGTCCAGCACGGCAGTTGTCTGAGTGTTTGCTTCTTGCTTATATAACTGAACTGATGATGGTCGTGTTCTCCGTTCTGAATCTCCATCTTTGAGAAGTCAACGCTTCTTCTGTCGATGCGGACCGGAGTTCCGGTTTTCATTCTCTCGCTTCTGATTCCATGCCTTGTGATGCTCTCGGTGAAGTTGAGCACCGCCGGCTCTGCCATTCTTCCCCCCGGTACCTGTGTCTTTCCGACGTGCATCAGTCCGTTGAGGAATGTTCCAGCCGTTATCACAGTGCATTTGGCGAGTAGCGTAACGCCCCATATTGTCTTTACACCTATGGCCTGTTTGTTCTCCACCAGGAGTTCGTTTGCCTGGTCTTGCCAGATGTCAAGATTGTCCGTTCTGTCGAGAATCTCCCTCCATTGCCATATGAACTTCTCCCTGTCGCACTGCGCTCTTGGGCTCCACATGGCAGGCCCTTTTGACCTGTTGAGCATTCGGAATTGTATTGCTGTGGCGTCGGTGACTATTCCCATCTGTCCGCCCAGTGCGTCAATCTCTCTTACTATCTGACCTTTTGCGATTCCGCCCACAGCCGGGTTGCAGCTCATCTGTGCTATTTTGTTCATGTCCATGGTAACAAGACAAGTCTTTGCGCCCATGTTTGCCGCCGCGGCAGCAGCCTCACAGCCGGCATGTCCGCCACCAATCACTATTACGTCGTATCTTAGAATCATCCTTCAGAGAGTGTTGTTATGTTTATCTTTAATATGTTTCCCGCCGTGCGTGATGCCCCTTTCTGTTGTGAGCCTGCGCAGTTGGCAGTATGTATGGAGTGTTGTGAGATGCCGCTGTCAGCCCTGTTGCGTGCCGCTGCCATCCTGTTGGAATAGCGCCAGCGCATCATTTTCTCTGTGCAAATGTACAAAAAAGTTTATAATTTATAATCTATGCTCATATTAAAGTATCTTTATGCGCTTTGTGTTCGTGGTTTTCCATGCCGTGGTGCGGCCCTCCGTCCGTCTCAGCAAGATTGCTTGCGCAGCGGCGGTTGCCATTTACTGTGTGGCGTAAAAAAATGAATTAAAGTGCAACTTAATGTATTGTACAATGAAGATTTCTGCTTAACTTTGTATGCGTTAATAGTCTGACGCTTTTCAAGAGGGCATCAAACGTTTCTCAGAAAAGCATCAAACGCAGTGCGAAAGATGCCTGAATGCAGTGCGAAAAGGCATCAGTTGGAAAACGTTGAAGGCAAGGCGAGTGGGAGAGAGCCGTCCGGTGGGCATGAAATATGGCGTTGGTTGGATGACTTGTGAGTTGGAAGTGATTGAATATCAAGTAGATATAAGTTTTTACAGTAAGCCGTTCCGCCTCTATGGGAATTGCCCTCTCAAGCATTCTATGCCATTGTCTTTCGCACGTAAGTAGGCCGTGGCGCATGGACAAGATGATTGCTGCTTATCTGAACGGAAAAAGAACAAGATATGAATTACGACTTTGACAAGGTGACAGAGCGCCGAGGTACAGGTGCTATGAAGTGGGATGCGCTGGAAAGTCATTATGGAGACGTCGGCCTTCTGCCACTATGGGTGGCTGATATGGACTTTGAGACGCCTCCGTTCATTGTTGACGCGCTGAGGCAAAGGATGCTTCATCCCATCTTCGGTTATGCCGTGGAGCCTGTGGAATATTGGCCGACCGTGGTACGGTGGATACACGACCTGCACGGCTGGAGCGTTGACACAGAGTGGCTTACGTATATCCCCGGTGTGGTGAAAGGTATCGGAATGGCAGTGAATGTCTTTCTGAAGGAAGACGAGAAGGTGATAATACAGCCGCCCGTATATCATCCATTCCGGCTCACTCCGTTAGGGAACGGGCGCGAGGTGGTGAACAACCCGTTGAGACGTAATGCCGACGGCACTTATGAAATGGATTTTGACAACCTTGAGAAGGTGGCAGACGAGAAGTGCAGAATGTTACTTCTCTCAAACCCACATAACCCTGCCGGCATAGTGTGGGACAAGGAGACGCTCACCCGACTGGCACATTTCTGCCATCAGCGCAACATCATAGTGATATCCGACGAGATACATGGCGACATGGCATTGTGGGACAACAAGCATGTGCCTTTTGCCACAGTGTCTGCCGAGGCAGAGCAATGCAGCATCACCTTCGGCGCACCGTCTAAGACATTCAACATCGCCGGAATAGTCAGCTCGTATGCTGTGGTGCCCGACAAAGACCTGCGCCGGCGTTTCTACGGGTGGCTTGAGGCAAACGGTTTGAACCATCCTAACGTCTTTGCGCCCATCGCCACCATTGCGGCTTACAGCAAAGGAGAGGCGTGGAGAAGAGAGATGATAAGCTATGTGGAGGGAAACATACTCTTTGTAGAGGACTACTGCCGCTCGCATATTCCACAGATAAGACCGTTGAGACCGCAAGCTTCATTCCTCGTATGGCTCGACTGCACAGCACTTGGATTGTCTCAGAGCGAGCTTACGAAGATGTTCACGGAGCAGGCAAGGCTCGCACTGAACGACGGCTCGGTGTTCGGCAGCGAGGGAAGAGGTTTCATGCGCCTCAATGTGGGATGCCCGCGACAGCTGCTCCGGGATGCAATGCAGCGCCTTGAGAAGGCTGTTGGCGAGATGATCGCAGGCAAGAGGTAGCGCGAATAATGAAAAGACAACAGCTTAACGAGTGTTGCTCTGACCGCAGAAGGAAAAATATTAAATATCAAATCACAACAGAAATGGAAACGATAACAAGTCCGCAAAATCCTAAGATAAAGCGTTTGATGCTTTTGCAGCAGAAATCATCCGAGAGAAAACGGGAAGGATTGTTTGTTGTTGAAGGCAGTCGTGAACTGCAACATTGCATCAACTCAGGTTTCGAAGTGGACACCGTGTTCTACAATTCGGCTCTTCTGACAGGCGACATAAAATCAGAAGATACGCTGACCGCTTGTCTCCCGGCAAACGTGAAATGCTATGAGGTGTCGGAGAAGGTGTATGAGAAGATAGCATATAGAGGTGGAACGGAGGGCGTCGTGGCGCAGATAAAAACGCGGAACATCAGACTTGAAGACCTGAAACTTGGCGAAACACCTCTTATCATGGTTGTGGAAAGCGTGGAGAAACCCGGTAATCTCGGTGCCATACTGCGTAGTGCCGACGCCGCTTCTGCCGATGCTGTAATCATTTGCGACCCTCTGACCGACCTGTTCAACCCGAATCTCATCAGAAGCTCTGTCGGAACAGCATTCACCGTGCCGTGTGTGGCTTGCCGCTCAGATGAATGTATAGCCTTCCTCAAAGCCCGCGGAATAAGCATTCTGACGGCTCAGCTGCAAGACTCAAAACTTTATTATGACACAGACATGCGACAGGCAACAGCCATTGTGATGGGGACGGAGGCCACAGGACTGACCAATCAGTGGCGTGAGGCTGCCGATGCGCATATACGTATACCTATGCTTGGAATGATAGATTCGCTGAACGTGTCGGTAAGTGCTGCCATATTGCTGTTTGAGGCAGTAAGACAAAGAAACATTCAGAACAAGAAGTAATAAGCAAACAGACACACCTTGAATCGCATATCAAATCCAGTTTAATTACAAATTGTAAGCAATAATGTGGGTTATAAAGTGCCGGAAATGGTAGAATTATCATTCAAACACTTTGACTATTCAGTAATTTATAGTACATTTGCAGTCTGTTACGCATGTGTGCGTACCTAAAATTGGGTATTTATTCAATTTAAATAATTTAAATTTCTATCAACTATGTGGTTATTTAATTCATCAATTGGTCGAAAGGTTGTAATGTCGGTTACCGGTATTGCGCTTATCCTGTTCCTCACATTCCATATGTGCATGAACCTGGTAGCGCTCTTCTCTGGTGACGCTTACAACTTGATTTGCGAATTCCTTGGTGCCAACTGGTATGCCCTTGTGGCAACAGCCGGATTGGCCGGATTGGCAGTGCTTCACATCGTTTACGCATTCATCCTGACTGCGCAGAACCGTAAGGCTCGTGGCGAGAACCGCTATGAGGTGACAGCACGTAACTCTAAAGTAGAGTGGGCATCACAGAACATGCTCGTACTCGGCATCATCGTAGTACTGGGTCTGTTCCTCCACTTGTTTAACTTCTGGGCAAAGATGCAGCTTCCTGAAGTACTGCACATGATGGGTGCTGACGTAGACCTGGCAAATGTCACAAATGGTGTTTATCACATCGAGCAGACATTTGGATGCTGGGCTTATGTGGCAGCTTATGTGGTTTGGCTTGTGGCTCTCTGGTTCCACCTCACACACGGTTTCTGGAGCGCTCTTCAGACACTGGGATGGAATGGAAAGACATGGTTCTGCCGTTGGAAGGTTATCGGCATCGCTTACACAACACTGCTGATACTTGGCTTCCTCGTTGTTGTATTGTGGTTTGCTGCTAAGGCATGGTGCTGCGGAGCTTGCTGCTAAAATTAAGTTAATAAGTAGACAGGTAGACAGGTTAACAAGTTGACAAGTTAATGGCTATCAACTAAAAAAAACAACTCGTCAACTCGTTTCACGTTTACTCGTCAACTAAAAAATAAACTCAAAGAAATGGCTAAGACATTAAATTCAAGGATTCCAGAAGGCCCAGTGGCCGAAAAATGGACCAATTATAAGGCTCACCAGCGCTTGGTGAACCCCAAGAACAAGCTGAAGCTCGACGTTATCGTGGTAGGTACTGGTTTGGCTGGTGCTTCTGCCGCTGCATCACTCGGTGAGATGGGCTTCAACGTTTACAACTTCTGCATTCAGGACTCTCCACGTCGCGCTCACTCTATCGCAGCTCAGGGAGGTATCAATGCAGCCAAGAACTATCAGAACGACGGTGACTCAGTTTATCGTTTGTTCTATGACACAGTAAAGGGTGGTGACTATCGTGCTCGCGAGGCTAACGTTTACCGTTTGGCTGAGGTTTCTAACGATATCATCGACCAGTGTGTTGCTCAGGGTGTTCCTTTCGCTCGCGAGTACGGCGGTATGCTTGCCAACCGTTCATTCGGTGGTGCTCAGGTGTCTCGTACATTCTATGCAAAGGGTCAGACGGGTCAGCAGCTCCTTCTCGGTGCTTACTCTTCACTCTCTTGCCAGGTTAAGGCTGGTAAGGTTAAGCTCTACACACGCTACGAGATGGAAGATGTGGTTATCGTTGACGGCCGAGCTCGCGGTATCATTGCAAAGAACCTCGTAACTGGTAAGCTCGAGCGTTTCAGTGCCAATGCAGTGGTAATAGCTACTGGTGGTTATGGAAACACATACTTCCTCTCTACCAACGCTATGGGCTGTAACTGTACAGCTGCTGTTCAGTGCTACCGCAAGGGTGCTTACTTTGCAAACCCATCATACGTTCAGATTCACCCGACATGTATCCCTGTTCACGGCGACAAGCAGTCTAAGCTTACTCTTATGTCAGAGTCTCTCCGTAACGACGGCCGTATCTGGGTGCCAAAGAAGATTGAGGATGCAAAGAAACTGCAGTCAGGCGAAATTCAGGCATGGGATATTCCAGAAGAAGACCGCGACTACTATCTCGAGCGCCGCTATCCTGCATTCGGTAACCTCGTTCCACGCGACGTTGCCAGCCGTGCAGCTAAGGAGCGTTGCGACCATGGCTTCGGTGTTAACAACACTGGTCTTGCTGTGTTCCTCGACTTCTCTGAGTCTATTAACCGTCTTGGTGTAGATGCAATGAAGCAGCGTTATGGCAACCTCTTCGATATGTACGAGGAGATTACCGACGTTTATCCAGGCGACTTCGCTAAGGAGATAAACGGTGTTAAGTACTACAAGCCAATGATGATCTTCCCTGCTGTTCATTATACAATGGGTGGTATCTGGGTTGACTACGAGCTGATGACCACTATCCCAGGTCTGTTCGCTATCGGTGAGTGTAACTTCTCTGACCACGGTGCCAACCGTCTTGGTGCTTCTGCTCTTATGCAGGGATTGGCTGACGGTTACTTCGTATTGCCATACACAATCCAGAACTATCTCGCTGACCAGAGCCTCTGGGCACGTCTTTCTACCGACCTGCCAGAGTTTGCTGAGGCAGAGAAGGCTGTTGAGGCAGAAATCGACCGTCTGATGAACATCAAGGGTAAGCGCAGTGTTGACTCTATCCACAAGGAACTTGGTCTTATCATGTGGGATTATGTAGGTATGGGTCGTACAGCAGAGGGCTTGAAGACTGGTCTTGAGAAGATGAAGAAGCTCCGCAAGGTATTCGACACAGAGCTCTTCATCCCTGGCACAAAGGAAGGTCTGAACATTGAGCTCGACAAGGCTATCCACCTGCGCGACTTCTTCACAATGGGTGAACTTATCGCCTACGATGCATTGCACCGTGAAGAGAGCTGTGGTGGTCACTTCCGTGAGGAGCACCAGACAGAAGAGGGCGAGGCTAAGCGTAACGACGCCGACTTCTTCTACGTAGGTTGCTGGGAGTATCAGGGCACCGACGACAAGGCTCCAGAACTCATCAAGGAACCACTCGAGTATGAGGCAATAAAGGTACAGACACGTAATTATAAGAATTAAACAACATGGCTAAAAATATAAGTTTTACATTAAAATATTGGAAGCAGGATGGTCCTAAGGCTAAGGGCCACTTCGACGAGCGCGAGATGAAGAATATTCCGGACGATACATCGTTCCTCGAAATGCTCGACATCCTGAACGAAGAACTTATCAATGAAGGTAAGGAACCATTCGTGTTCGATCATGACTGCCGTGAGGGTATCTGCGGTATGTGCTCACTCTACATCAACGGTCATCCACACGGACCTGCAACAGGTGCTACCACCTGTCAGCTCTATATGCGCCGCTTCAACGACGGCGATGTAATCACCGTTGAGCCATGGCGTTCAGCTGCATTCCCTGTAATCAAGGACTGTATGGTTGACCGCGGTGCATTCGACAAGATTATCCAGGCTGGTGGTTATACCACTGTTCGCACAGGTCAGGCTCAGGATGCCAACGCTATCCTTATTCCAAAGGAAGACGCTGACGAGGCTATGGACGCTGCAACATGTATCGGTTGCGGTTGCTGTGTAGCAGCTTGTAAGAACGGTTCTGCCATGCTCTTCGTTTCATCTAAGGTTAGTCAGCTGGCACTGCTCCCACAGGGCCGTCCAGAGGCTGCACGCCGTGCCAAGGCAATGATTGCCAAGATGGACGAACTGGGCTTCGGTAACTGTACCAACACCCGTGCCTGCGAGGCTGAGTGTCCAAAGAACGAGTCAATCGCTAACATCGCACGCCTGAACCGCGAGTTCTTGAAGGCTAAGTTGGCTGACTAATAAAAACAACGAATTACTCGAATTAAACGAATTATTCGAAATATCCTCTCACGATTCCAACCTTGTAAGGGCTTCATGCCCTAACAAGGTTGGATGACTACATTAAATATTATATACTAACAGAATAGCATTTCTGTTCGACACTTATTTTTAGATATTGAGCTTTTGCTCTTGTTCTTAAATCTCGAAACCGCTAATCTTCGATACGGAAAGGACAAGCAGGTAAAGGTTCACGTTCAATAGGCGTGGACTATTTTGTGCTTGTTTCCGTATATGGTTACTTGGCGGTACCAGAGATTTGATAAGCATCGGATGGTTGCGCCTTTTTTTCTAAATATAACCTTAGATTTAGAGAATAACTTATGAAAAAACTACTTTTGCTTTTCGTGTTGGTTATGTTGTCATGCAATTGTGTTTTTGCACAAATGATTCTGCATCTTCCCCAATGGGAAAAGTTTGTAAAGATAACAACCAATAATATACCATTAAGGAAAACTCCTGCATTAAATAGTAGCAAACTGCTTGTAAGTGGTGAAGATACAATGTATCCAACATATTCATGGAAAGTAGAGAAGGGATATACGACGAGTTATTTTGAAGTAGGTACAATCCTTCCTGTTATAAAAGAGACAGAAGAGTGGTATTGTCTTTATTTTGGGAATGATTGCTACGGCAATTTAATGGGCTCTTACGAGGTTTATGTCATGAAGAAATTCTGCAGGGGAGTAACACCTGAGGTATTCTCAAAAGCCGATTACGCATTTTCCGAGAACGAACTTGTGAACGGAAGCAAGGGATATTCAATCGGAGTATATTATTTAGGTTCGCCGTCTGTACGACCATGGTGTCGTATTGGCAATAAGATTGGCAAATATCTGGTGATGGCAAATTTTGAAGGTGGAATGGAGTTTGTGCAGCGTTTCTTTGAGGGTGATTATTCTTATCAGGAGTTTAACATCAACAAGGTCAGGGAGTCTGACTTAAAATCATTTTTCAAGTCAACTAAAGTGCCGGCTGTTCATGATATCTGGGTTAAGTTTGCCGGTGAGGAAGAGCCACAAAAGTTTGTTGTTGATATAAGTAGTTATGCACATCCATTCGATGTTTATATAGATGAATCGGAAGAAACAAACCAACCAGAAAAGCCGGAAGTCAGCAGTAATGAACCTATTTATGACGTTGCAGAGCAGATGCCGTCTTTTCCTGGAGGCATAGGAATCCTGATGAAGTGGTTAAGCTCTAATATAAGTAATCCAAACAAATACAAAGGACGAGTTGTTGTTAAGTTTGTAGTTGAGACAGATGGAAGCATTAGCAATGTATCTGTAATTAGGGGACTGAATCAGCAGGCCAACGATGAGGTTGTAAGAGTTATTAAGGCTATGCCGCGCTGGACCCCAGGCTATCAAAAAAGGAAACCTGTTAGAGTAAGATATTCATTACCAGTGATATTCTCTTAGGCGTATCAATAAAGTAGCCTATATTATAAAAGAATTAGTATAAACTTAATATCTCAACTATGAAAAAACGTCTTTTGATTTTATTCTTTGCATTTTATGGAGCGCTGCAGGCTGTGGCTCAAATCCCATTTGATGTAAAAGTTCCAGATGTAAATAAATTTGTGCAAGTGACGTCCACTGGTGTTTACTTGCGTCAGGCTCCCACTACAGCCAGTCCAAAGTTGATATTCAGTGCCAGTGGTGATTGTCTTGATTGTGAGCCTTCTTTAGTGTGGTCAAGCGGAACGTTAGGCAGTAATGACCAGCGGGTAGATGTCAATTTGCTTTATGTTTGTGGAGAAAGCAGTGATGGGGAATGGTGGAATGTGCAGTATTATGAAGGTCTTTATGGTGATATGGCATATAAAGAGAAAGCCTATATCATGAAGAAGTTCTGCAAGAACTTAAAAGTAAGGAATCTGCCGTTAGCCGCACCTCTGGATAAGAATATACAATTGGTGCTGTCTGGACCGTATGTAGGTTTATGCCTTGAATGGGTTTATGGCTATGGAGACAGCCAGATACTTAGAATTGGCCGTTATGTAAATGGCATTTACGCCTTTGCATATAGTATTGAGTTCTCAAATAATGAGACTAACGAAACACAGTTCAAGATAGTAAATGACTTCGATCAGATTTCTTTTGGAGCGCATTTGTTTAATGACGAAGGACGACTTGATTTAGTAAAACTGGCAAATGACACAAAAGTTCTGAATATTCTTATGAATAATCTCAATAAGATGCGTAAACACAACGTTGCATATCTCGGTTTTGAAGGAGATGGCAACTGGTATCTGTGGGGAGAGTATTAATTATTTTAAAATCAATCAAATATGAAAAGAAATTACAAATTAGCAGGTGGAGCTATTTTGGAACTTATTGCTTCCATAGTCCTTTTGGTCTCAGTTTTTATGCCATGGATTAAAGTGAGCTTTTCAGGGGCGGAATTATTGGGCGCTCTTTTTAAAAGCAGTGAATTTGTTGCCTCAAAAACTGTATCTTTATTTACCTTTGTAGTAGGTACAGATGGTTCAGAATCTAACATTATACTATTATTACTTATTGTAATCCCTTGCATAATTAATATCATCCTGAAATGTTTTATGCGTGCACGCTGGATGTCTGTAATTCTTATTCTTCTTGCATCATTTGATATGTTTGCTCTGATAGATGCGTCAAATATGTCACAAGGTGGTATCTCGTTTGATTTACAGTATGGCTTTTTTATAGCAATGATGTCTTTAGTCGCTCTTTTAGTAGGAGTGCTCTTGCCACATACACAACCAGGTCAGGCAACTGTTGCGGGAAGTGAGGATCTGCAGGCAACGACTCCATTAGACAGCGGACAGCAAACACCGGTTTATACAGATAGAACCCCTCAAGATTCTGTTGCAGGAAAAGACAACCTGAATAAATTGTACTATATCGGTGGAGCTATCGTTGCCTTGCTAATCATCTTGTTAGCCGTACTGTTATGGCCAGACAAGCAGAAGCAGGATACAGAGGCCTTAGAGACTAAGAATAATGTTGAGGTTGTAGATGAGGCTGCTGATGTTGCAGAAGAGGTTACTGAAAGCGAAGAGTCACCGGCTCCTGTTGAGCAGACAGAGACGTCACGTTCGGTGACATTATATGGTTCGGTGCATACATACCCCATAACGATGAATCTTTATATTAAAGGCTCTGTCGTGAAGGGTACCTACTATTATAATAAGCAAGGTCCGGATAATGTGCTTACCCTTTCAGGTGTCTTTGACGATGGCGAGATGGACATCTATGAAACCGATGAGAAAGGCAGACAGACAGGCCATTTCAAGGGATACTATATTAATGGAGAGTATCAAGGTGAGTTTGTCACTATGCAAGGAAAGAGTATGAAATTCCGTGTTTCCGAGTAAAGATAATTAATATGATTCCATGTAGAGGCGTACACTGATGCGCCTCTACTGTTTTTATGAAAAAAAGATTCTGCATGCTTCTCTCCAAATTCAAATCAATATTTCTTGTTGTTCTTGTTCCGCCTGTCATTGCTATTATCATAGATGTTATGTATATGGATAATGAGAGGCGCAAAGCGGCAACTGTCCAGCAGAATATTCCAGTCATAGAAAGGAGAGAATATAAAGAGATTGTTCATCCAACGCCAAATTTCGACAAGGAGAGAAAAACAAGGTTATCGGCGTTGTGCTGCATCATACAGCAGAGCCAACAGTGGAGAAATCTTTAGAGATACTCTCTTCGCCTAAGAAGAAAGTAGGGACTCATGTTGTTATCGATACAGACGGCACCCGCTATTTAATGGCAGACCCCGAAGTTGCCACATATCATGCAGGATGGTCTGTCCTTAATGGGCAAGAAGGGTGTAACTATAGCACTGTGGGAATAGAGTTTCAAGGCAATACACTTGTAGAGCCCCTGACCGAGGACCAGATAGCCAGCGGCATAGAATATCTGCTTCCGATTATTGCCAGGTACAACATCCCTTTGGAGAACGTCGTTACACACGAGATGGTCAGAACGGCATATAAACAGAAATATCCCCAGAAGCGTTGTAGCGGAAAGGTTGACATCACTAAGACAGAATACCTCCGTTTCATGAAGTATCTAAGGCAGGCATGGGATAATTATAAAGATGCATATTGACCTGTCTGCCGGCATTATCCCCACACCATGCCATAGCATAGTTATGATGTGATGATTGCGCCGCTCTGGCGGTGCGATAAGATAGCCATGGCGGCATGATGGCATAGTAAAGGCAGTGGGATGGCATAGCCGTGGCGGCAGCATGAGATAGTAATCATAGTGTGATGGCATAGCCATGGCAGTGCGATAAGATAGTAATCATGGGTGCGATTAAATAGCCATGACGGAGTGAGCACATAGCCATCGTACTGCAATGGCATAGCTCTGATGAAATGATTACATAGCTTTGATGCGTCGATTACATAGCTCTGATGCGTCGATGGCATAGTTATGGCGGAGCGGAGTTATAGCTGTGATGCGCCTGTTTGGTATTGGTTATGAGGCGGAGCAGCCGCCGGAGGATACAAAAAATCCCCATCCCACAGTGTGGAATGAGGATTGTCTGAGTTTGTCTTTGTGTTTTTCCTGGCAGTTTTCCGGTGCTATGGAGTCTAACCCTTTGCGTTGTCCTCCTCATATTCTTCCATAATCATGTTCTTTGGAAGCTCTTTCACGGTGCAGCCCCTTAGCATCTCCTTTATGTATTTGCCAGATGAGCGGTCGAGCGACGACTCGGGTGTGAAGATAATGTGCATGCCCTTTACGTTTGCCGCCGCCGTAAACTCCTTCACGCTGTCGCTGCCAGAGGTCTTGAGCCCCACCTTGAAGCTTCCCAGTCCCTCTATCCTCACCGACTTGGAGTCGGCCAGCTCCTTCATCATGGTGCTGGAGAGTTCGCGCAGCACCGCCTCTATGTCACCGCGCTTCACGGTGCAGTTCTCCTGCATGGTCACTGCCAGCTCCTTCGTCGATACGCTTCTCATCATCACGGCACGTGCATACCATTTGCCATATCCCTTGTGCTGTTCGTTGTTGTTCTGATAAAGTCTGTAATAAATTGCCATAAGTTTTTCTCCTTTGTTTTTGTTTTGTTGGTTACTTACTTAGTTAATGTTCTCTTGTGTTGAAAGCTTTCATGTCCTCACCGCCCCGCTGTCCTCTCTCCGCTCCGCCGCCACCGGTATGCGCCGATGCCTTGATATGACAATGGTTGCGGTGTTAACGAGTGCAAAGGTAAGACCTATGGAACGGAGTTCCAAATAACAATGCGATACATTATACGATACACAATGCGATACTTTTTGTAATATACTGAAAGCCAACGAGTTGTAAGACGGCAATATTGCGTATGGAGAGAGGTGCCGTCTCCCTGCAATGCCGGCAGGGTAAGACAATCCTCCGCCTCTTGTTGTCATGTTCTCACATTCTCCCCATGCCCGTTCTTTTCGTGACTTTTAATTTAGATGCCTGCAGATATCAGTCAAACAAACTTTTTTCCTATATTTGTGACGTAATAAGAAATAAGGAGAAAGAAGATGAGAAGACTAACTACAATCTGCCTGGTGGCATGTATGTCGCTGGCGGCAATGGCACAGCAAGCCACACCACTTATAGGAACATGGTCGGGAAAACTGAAAGTCGGTGCAATGTCGCTGACGCTTGTCCTGCATTTCGAGCAGGAAGGCGCTGACCTGAAGTGCACGTTAGACAGTCCCGATCAGGGTGCAAAGGGCATAAGCGTGCATAAAGAGTTCGTCTCTGCAGACTCTGTCTCCCTGTCAGTCCCCGCCATAGGCGCCGGTTATCGTGCCCGGCTGGCTGACGGCAAGCTTACAGGCACCTTCTCACAGATGGGCATGGGCTTCCCGCTTGTTATGGAGAAAAAGGAATACAAGGTGCTCCGTCCGCAGACACCCCGGCAACCCTTCCCCTACGAAACAGAGGAAGTGACGTTTGCAAACAACACCGACAACGCCACGCTGGCTGGCACGCTGACCTATCCGGTGGGCTATGACAAGATGCGGGATGTGCCTGTCGTCATCATGGTTACGGGCAGCGGACTTCAGAACAGGGATGAGGAGATATTCAGTCATAAGCCATTCCTTGTCATTGCCGATTATCTTGCGCGCCATGGCATAGCCACACTCCGCTATGATGACCGCTCACATGGCGCGTCGACAGGAGGCGACAGGATAAAAGACAAGGCAACAACTCTTGACTACAAGCGTGACGCACAGGCAGGCATTGCTTATCTGCGCGGCATGAGAAAGTTTGGAATGGTGGGCGTCTTAGGCCATAGCGAGGGCGGCAGCATTGCCTTTATGTTAGGCGGCGAGAAGTGTGTTGACTTCGTCATCAGTCTGGCAGGTCTTGGCGTCAAGGCCGATACAGCCCTTACGGCGCAGTATAACAGGATATTGGAGTTGCAGGGACAGAAGATACAGATAAGCACATCGCAATACAGGCAGATAGCCCATTCGGCGCGAAGCGAGTGGATGAACTGGTTTGTTGATTACAATCCGGCACCAGACATCGCATCCACCACATGCCCCGTTTTTGCTGTTAATGGCGGAAAAGACTGCCAGGTCATCTCATCCCTGAACCTTCCCGCCATTGAGAAGACACTGCCTTACAACAGAGAGACAATAATAAAAGAGTATCCTTCGCTGAACCATCTCCTCCAGAACTGCGACACAGGGTTGCCTGCTGAGTATAACAACATAGAGGAGACGATATCCGCCGAGGTGCTGACAGATATGGCAGAGTGGATTAACAAGTTGGGAAATCCATAGCCGGAGTAGGTAAAATGCAGGCGGAAAGATTCCCGAATGCAGAAAAAAATACTTACTTTTGTGCCTTAATACCAATCATATCGCATGACAGAAAGACTCTTACACTATTGCTGGAGACATAAGATGCTGCCTCTGACAGAGCTCAAGACCACAGGCGGAGAGCATGTGGAGGTTATTGATGTGGGGCTGAGCAACCGCAATGCGGGTCCCGATTTCTTCAATGCGAAGGTTAAGATAGGCGCCACTCTGTGGATAGGCAATGTCGAAATACACTGTAAATCGTCCGATTGGTATAAACATGGGCACGACAAAGACAGTGCTTACGACAACGTAACACTGCACATTGCGACAGATACAGACTGTGAGGTGACGACGAGTGACGGCAAGACGGTTCCTCAGATAAGCCTCAGCGTGCCGCAACAGATAACAGACAACTATGAGAGTCTGCTTAAAACCGAGCACTTCCCGCCATGTTACAAGGTCATACCACAGCTCAGCCGCCTCTCGGTAAGGAGCTGGATGAGTGCGTTGCAGGCCGAGCGGCTTGAGCGTAAGACAATAGATATAGAGGAGAGAGTGAGGAAATGCGGTGGAAGTTGGGAGGATGCGTATTTCGTTACACTTGCCCGTAACTTCGGTTTTGGCGTGAACAGCGATGCGTTTGAGCATTGGGCGCTTAACGTAGGACTGAAGAGTGTTGCCCATCACCGTGACAATCTCATGCAGGTAGAGGCCATGTTCTTCGGTCAGGCAGGACTCATTGACATGCCATCCGAGCCGCAAGTAACCCGTATAGATCCTTCAAAGAACAGCTATCAGGACATTCTCAGATACGAATACACCTTCCTCTCCCATAAGTTTGGGCTCAAGCCCATGGACAAGAGCCAGTGGCGCTTCATGAGGATGAGGCCGCAGAACTTTCCGTATATACGCATCTCGCAGCTTGCAAAGCTCTATTATGAGCGGCGGACAGGCATCAGCCAGCTTGTGGAATGCCCCGATGCTGACGCCATACGCTCATTGTTGAGGACCGGAGTCACTGACTTCTGGCAGACGCATTACACCTTTGACAGCGACAGCGGAAGGTCCGACAAGGTGCTGACAGACGCCTCTCTCAATCTGCTTATTGTCAATACTGCCGTTCCTGTGTTGTTTGCCTACGGCCGTCATAAGCGCAGTGACGCCCTGTGCGACCGTGCATTCAGGCTTCTTGAGGAGCTGAAGGCGGAGAGCAACCACATCACACGCATGTGGAGAGAGTGCGGAATGGAGGTTGAGAATGCAGGAGACAGCCAGGCTTTGATACAGCTGAAGAATGATTATTGTGACAAGAGAGACTGTCTTAGATGCCGCATCGGCTACGAGTATCTGCGACATAGCGACGCCTCCGATGTCGTTCTGTGATGGCCCTTGCCGCTAAACACATTGTATATTATGAAAAGAGACTATATATTTGAGACACGAATGATGGTTCGCGACTATGAATGCGACATCGAGGGAATAGTCAATAACGCCAACTATCTGCATTATGCGGAGCACACACGGCACCTGTTCCTGAAGCAGTGCGGGCTCAGTTTCGCGCAGATGCATCAGAAAGGAATAGACGCTGTGGTAGCAAGGATGAACCTTCAGTATAAGGTTCCGCTCACGTGTGATGATGAGTTCATCTCGCGTCTGGCAATGACCAAGGAGGGTTTGCGCTACATATTCCACCAGGACATATACAGAGCGTCTGACGAGAAGCTGTGTTTCAGGGCGGCGGTAGAGGTTGTGTGCCTTGTGAACGGGCGCTTAGGAGCCAGCAAGGAGTATGATGAAGCCTTTGCGAAGTGGCTTGGATAACATTACAACGATAAACAAAAAATCTTTTTCAAATGCCTTATAGAGAGACGCTCAATGCCATGGCGCTGACAAGGGTGAGCCATTTCAACCTTGCGGTTATGCATCAGTTGTACAATGCTTTGGGCAGTGCCACAGCCATTGTTGACAACAAGGACTGTCTGAGGGATGTCTGTCCGGAGTGTCCGCAGCGAATAGCCGACAGCCTGAGGAGAATCGACGACGCCCTGATAAGGGCTCAGGCAGAGCTGGAGTATAACATCTCCCACGGCATAGAGACATTACACATCGGCGACAGCAGGTATCCTCAGAGGCTGAAAGAGTGTGACGACGCACCCCTTGTGTTGTTCTACAAGGGCAATGCCGACCTCAACACCGCCAGGATAATAAACATAGTAGGCACCCGTAAGTGCACACCCTACGGTCAGGATGTCACCGAGCGTTTTGTCAGCAGGCTGCGCGAGCTATGCCCCAGGGTGCTCATCGTGAGCGGACTGGCCTACGGCATCGACATCATCGCACATAAGGCAGCCCTCAGAAACAGCATGGATACGGTGGGAGTGCTGGCACATGGGCTCGACACTCTTTATCCATCACGCCATTCAGAAACCGCAAGACAAATGCTGGAGCATGGCGGACTGCTGACCGAGTTCTTCACAAACAGCAACGCAGACAAGGTGAACTTCGTAAGGAGAAACCGCATTGTGGCGGGCATGTCAGACGCAACGGTGCTGATAGAGAGTGCCGCACATGGTGGAGGACTTATCACAGCGCGCCTTGCCATGGACTATAATCGCAGCGTCTTTGCCGTTCCCGGCAGAACCGTTGATACCTATTCGGAGGGATGCAACAATCTTATCCGCGACAATGTGGCGGCACTTATGAACAGCGCCGACGACTTTGTGCAGGCCATGGGGTGGCAGGACGACGCTCTCTTGCATGCCGCACAGTCGCAGGGTATTGAGCGGACGCTCTTCCCTGAGCTCTCACCCGATGAGCAGAGGGTGGTGGATGCGCTGCGCAAGGAGAACAACCAGCAAATCAATATGCTTGCAGTGACGTCGGGCATTGCCATCAACCGCCTCACGGCAGTGCTCTTCACACTTGAGATGAACGGAATAATAAGAAGTCAGGCGGGCGGAATCTACCACCTGATAGACTAACCGCATACCTTCGCAGGCAGTCAAGTGGCAGTGCGCCAGGAGGCTTGTCCAGGCGCTGCAGATGACAATATTTACAGAACAAGACAATTACCCGAGAGATGAGAATAGGCAATATAGAGTTTGGAGAACATCCCGTCTTCCTCGCACCGATGGAAGATGTCACCGACATAGGCTTCCGTCTGCTGTGCAAGAGATATGGAGCCGCAATGGTTTATACCGAGTTTGTCAGTGCGGAAGCACTCGTAAGGTCGGTCAAGAGCACCGTCAGCAAGCTTACGATAAGCAACGAGGAGCGTCCCGTCGGTATACAGATATACGGCAGGGAGGTTGCATCCATGGTGGAGGCGGCGCGCATTGTAGAGGCAGCCGGTCCCGATGTGATAGACATTAACTTTGGATGTCCGGTGAAGAAAGTGGCCGGCAAGGGCGCCGGAGCAGGCATGTTGCAGAACATTCCGCTTATGCTTGACATCACAAGAGAGGTTGTAAAGGCGGTGAAGACACCCGTAACGGTGAAGACGAGGTTAGGATGGAACAGCGACAACATCATCATTGCCGATCCGGCAGAGCAGTTGCAGGACTGCGGAATACAGGCTCTCACCATCCACGGGCGTACCAGAGCGCAGATGTATACAGGTGAGGCAGACTGGACTATGATAGGAAAGATAAAGCAGAATCCGCGCATCACCATCCCAATCATTGGCAATGGCGACATCACTTCGGCAGAGGACACGGCGCGGTCGTTCAACGATTACGGCGTGGATGCTGTCATGATAGGCCGCGCAACATTCGGAAGACCGTGGATTTTCAAGGAGATTACGGATTATTTCGCCGTCCGTGGCACTGCGTCGGGAGCGCAGCCGGAGGCCGTTCAGCTGTCACTCAACGACAAGATTGACATACTTGAGGAGCAGTTGAGAATCAACATTGAGCGCATTGATGAGTATCGTGGCATACTACATACCAGACGTCACCTGGCGGCAAGTCCCATATTCAAGGGCATTCCCGACTTCAGACAGACGCGTATAGCCATGCTCAGGGCAGCCACTGCCGACGAGCTGATGTCTATTCTGGAAGACTGCAGGGAACGGCTGAACAGCGGCAGAGGCTTTGCCGACCGCCAGGCGGGTGCCATCTGACAATAATTCATAAACATACACTTTACCAGATATGAGCAACGAAGAGGGAGTTCTGAGCCGCACAAGGCTGCTTTTGGGCACGGAGGCAATAGAGAGCATCAGGCAGAAGCGCATCATAATATTCGGAGTAGGGGGCGTGGGAAGCTGGTGTGCGGAAGGACTTGTGCGCTCCGGAATAAGACATCTCACGCTGGTTGACTTCGACTGCGTTTGCGAGTCGAACATCAACAGGCAGCTGATGGCCACCACCGACACCGTGGGAGAGGTAAAGGTGGATGCCCTGAAGGCACATCTCATGCTTATAAACCCGTCAGCCGACATCACAGCGGTAAGGCAACGCTTCACGGCAGACACTCTTGCCGACTTCCGTCTGTCTGACTTCGACTATATAATAGACGCCATTGACAGTCTCGACGATAAGGCACTGCTCATCAGCGAGGCATGCAAGACCAAGGCAAAGCTGTTCTCATCCATGGGAGCGGCACGCAAACTGGACCCCACGAAGATACAAGTGGCAGAGTTCTGGAAGGTCAGAGGCTGTCCGCTTGCTAAGGCTTTGCGCAACAGGTTCAAGCGAAACGGAGTGCGTCCGGCAAGGAAATTCAGCTGTGTATTCAGCGAAGAGGTGCTGAGCAACCGCGGAGCCGCTGACGAAGAGCGTGCGAATGGATCACTGGTGCACATCACAGCCATCTTCGGATTCACCATGTCAGGACTCATTCTGAAGCACATCGCAGACCAGTGTGATAACCATCCATGCGAGCATCATTCTGAACAATAACGCGGAAGGGCATCAAACACGCTCCGTTCGGGCATCTTCCGCATGGCAAAAGGGCATCAAATACCGTGCGTTTGATGCCCTTTTGCTTTCTGCCTGACATCCTGCTGACTGTCAGTGGGTTGCGAAATGCGGTGCTGCTGATGGCAGGACAATAGGGGAGATGTGCTCTCCCGCCTGCCATGTGATGATATTCCGCTGTGCGTTTGGCTGTGCGGCGCCAGCCGTTATGCCATGACTCAGTGAGCGGATGTATATGAAAACGCCCTGGAATGTTAAAAAAACAAAGAAAAGAGGGGTGCAGACGGCATAATAATGTGAAATAAACTTATCTCTGTTTCGTGTCTAAGGAAATATCATTATTTTTGCAACATGCTGATAATGCGTTATCTGTTACTTGCGTCAATGTGTCTGCTGGCATCGCTGTCAGCCTGCGCACAGGTGGCGGGCGGCACTGATGTGAAGCCCGAGGACAAGCCTGTGGACATGAATAGTCCAACCTTTGTGCCTACGGTCAAGGTGGGAAAGATTGACATTGACGGTGACAGCGTGCAGTATGTGGAGCTCAACAAGGTGTATGTTTATCCTGCTCTTACGTTTAAAAACAAGAGGAAACGCAATGCATACAACCGCATGGTGCGCAACGTTAAGAAGGTGCTGCCGATAGCAAAGGAGGTCAACCGCATCATCATTGAGACCTATGAGTTTGTTGAGACGCTGCCAACCAAGGAGGCTAAGGAGGCTCACATGAAGAGGGTGGAGGAGGATATAAAGAAGGAATACACACCGAGGATGAAGAAACTGACATTCACACAGGGCAAGCTTCTTATCAAACTGGTGCACAGAGAGTGCAACTCCTCATCCTATGAACTGGTCAACGCCTTCCTCGGACCTATCAGGGCGGGATTCTATCAGGCGTTTGCGTGGACCTTCGGAGCGTCGTTAAGGAAGAAGTATGAGCCCGATGGAGACGACAAGTTGGTGGAACGTGTGGTCTTACAGGTAGAGGCCGGGCAACTATAAAAATACCCTTGGGCATTCGTCCAAGGGTATTTCCTTTATCTTACGCTATGCTTACGGTATGCGGATTATCATTTATCTCTCACTGTATAACACCTGGATGACAGTCTGTCCGGCTGCCTGCAGCGACTGTTTGTCTATGCCCTCCATGTCATCTCTCACCGTATGCCATGTCGGTCCGAACGTGCTCTGCTCGCAGTCGGGGTAGAAGGCGATGATGTCTATGGTTGGAATGCCTGCCTGCTCGTTAACAGCCACATGGTCGTCGGTAATTGTTCCGCCCGCTTCTACTGGAAAATGAGAGCCGAATCCTACCGTCTGGGCTGCCATCCAGACCTTATCCACAATCTGTTGGGCATAATGACGGGAGAAGCCTTCTTGATAAAAGCGGGCCCCTTTGCCGCCAACCATGTCAAGAAGAATGCCGAAGCGTGCCGCATAACCTTCCTTGTGAGGGTTGGATGACCAGTATTGTGAGCCTAAAGCCCATGTATGTCCGTCGTCAAGTGATGCGTCCCATATGGGCGTTCCTCTGTCTTCGGCGTCAAAACAGATAAAGTCCACACCCACGTTGAGCATGGAATCGGCAGCAGCCATTGTACGCGCAATCTCCAGAAGGACAGCAACACCGCTGGCTCCGTCGTTCGCTCCGAGCACAGGTTTGCGCCAGTTGGCACTGTCGGGGTCGTTGTCTGCCCACGGACGGGTGTCCCAATGGGCGCAGAGCAGTATGCGGTCGGTAAGCTCAGGCTTATAAGACGCAATTATATTGGTGCTCTTCAGCGTTGCGCCGTCATATCCTTTCAGGTCTGCTTTCTGCTCAATGACACTCATTCCGAAGGCTCTGAACTTGTCGGCTATCCATTCTCCGCACCTGTCGTGAGCCTCAGTGTTGACAATACGGGGCCCGAACTGGCACTGTGCCTCACAAAAGGCATAGGCGCTGTCGGCATTGAATGTGGGTCCTACGGGGCTGGATGACGCGTTGTTCTCCGGCGTCTGAGCCGCCTTCTTGCTGTTGCATGACATGCTGGCAAGCATCGCCAGCGCAACGGTTAATATGTGTAATGTCTTCATTTTATTATCTGATGTATAACAAACGGGCAATGTCCGATGTGCAAGGACACTGCCGCTGGTTGGTAAATAATGCTCAAGTTATGCGCGGTTATGCTGCTCCAGCACTCTGAGCCAGTTTCCGCCCCATATCTTCTCGATATCAGCGGCACTGTATTTCCTGCGCAGAAGATGCATGGTAAATGCCAAAGCGTCGTCGGATGAGGCAAAACCTGGCACTCCGCCGTCACCATCAAAGTCGCTGCCAATGCCCACATGGTCTATACCCATTACCTTAATGGCATGGTCGAGATGGCTTAATGCGTCAAGAACGCTGGCCTCTGAGGCTGTGGCTCGTAAGAAACCGTCATACAGTGTGACCTGCATCACACCGCCCATGATGGCAAGAGCGCGCATCTGAGTGTCTGTAATGTTGCGTGGATGGTCACAAAGCGCGCGGCAGTTGCTATGACTGCACACTATATGAAGGCTGCTTACCTCAAGCGCTCCATAGAAACTTGACTCGGCGGCGTGGCTTAAGTCAACCATGACTCCATGCCTGTTCATCTCTCTTATCACATCTGTCCCAAGCTGACTAAGGCCCTGCCATCTGTTCTCTCCTCGTGCACTGTCGCACAATTCATTATCACCGTTGTGGCAAAGGGTGATATATGACACCCCTCGTTGGGCAAACTTCTCCACGTTGCTGATGTCGCCTCCGAGGGCGATACCATTCTCAATGGCAAGCATTACCGACTTTAATCCACGTGCCTTGTTGGCTTTCAGGTCGCTGACAGAGCGTGCAATAGCCACTGAGTGGCTGCTGAGCGCAACCATCTCCTCTATCTTGTCGAAGATGATATTGGCATAAGCGGTGGGCGTTTCGGCATTAAGCGGCGCTATGTCGCTGAACTTCTGTCCTTCCTTTGGTTGTGGAAGGTAGGCTGCCATGACAACAGCGTCCTGGCGTCCGTCGCTCATCTTGTGGATGTCCACAAGTATTCTGCTGTCGTGTTTGCCGAAATCCACACCCTGGGGGAAGAACATCGGCGTGTCGCAATGGCTGTCAAGGGTTATTATCTTATGATGAAGCGCCTTGGCGTCGTTGTATATACGGGCGTTGTCCACAAGCCATCTGAAGAGCGGCAGACCATCATCCATCCACTCGGGATGCCACTGTACGCCCATGATGGGGCGTTGCTCGGTGCTCTCTATGGCCTCTATGACATTGTCGGCAGCCGTCGCCGTCACTTTGAAACGGCATCCGGTGCATTCCACTGCTTGATGATGGAACGAGTTGACGAATATCTTTCGCTGTGCGTAGAGGTCATGAAGCATGCTGCCTTCGGCTATCTCCACCGAGTGGGTGGGCTCTCCTTTGCGGCCTGCTTCCTGGCTGTGCTTGATGCGGTTTGTGCCTTTCCCGATGTCCTGGCATACCTTTCCGCCCAGTGCCATGGCAATAGTCTGGATGCCGCGGCACACTCCAAGCATCGGAATGTTTCTGTTGTAGGCAAGCGTTGTGATAAGAAGCTCTGCCTCGTCGCGCTCCGGATTGATGCCGTGAAGCCCCTCGGCAGGCTCCTCGCCGGCCCATAGCGGGTTGAAATCGGCGCCGCCGGAGAGTATAAGTCCGTCTATCTTGTCAAGCGTATTGATAAGAGTTGCCTTGTCGGAGAGCGGCGGAATGATAACAGGCGTACCTCCGGCGGCAGTCACTTGTTTATAGTATCTGTCGCAAAGGCGCGCCTCTCCGTCTGCAAAGTTCCCTGTGATTCCTATCAATGGGCGGCTTTCCGCATTAGGAGAACTTGCATATATGTCATCCAGTAGTGACTGGACATCAAATAAACTCATTGTTTTCTAACCTTCGTTCTGCTATTCTGAGACAACGGGTATTTCTCTCTTGATGCTTTGTTCGAGTGAGATGAGAGTCTCTGTCGCCACCACTCCCGGTATGCTTTGCATCTGGGTGTTGAGCAATGTCATAAGTTGCTCGTTGTCGCGGGCATACAGTTTCACCATCATCGTATATGGACCGGTGGTGAAGTGGCACTCCACTATCTCCGGAATCTTGCTCAGGTGCTCCACAACCTCCTTGTACATGCTTCCTCTCTCAAGGTTGATTCCAACGTAAGTGCAGGTTGAGAAGCCAAGACATTTTGGATTAACGTTGAATCCGCTGCCTGTTATTATACCGTCTTCTGTGAGGTGTTGCACTCTCTGATGCACTGCCGCGCGTGACACTCCACACTCTGCCGCCACGTCTTTGAATGGAACACGTGCGTTGGTAGACAAAATACTGAGAATCTTTTTGTCAAGTTTGTCTATCTTATCTATTGCCATATATGTAAAATGTTTTATTCTTTTTGGGTATAAGAATTTATTAGTTATAAGGTTATTTGTGTTAGCAAAAATAGGAATTAAAAATGAATAAAACAATATTTTGATATAAAAAATGGCGCAAAATGGCACAAAATGATACCGAAAAAGGCGAAAATGCACATTCTGCCCACTCTTTTCCTTACTTAAAGAAACATTTTCCGCTATTCTTGTTGCACTTAGATACATTTGCGTTTGATGCCCAAACGCATGCCGAAAGATGCCCGAACGCACTGCGTTTAATGCCTGAACAGGGTGCATTTGATGCCTTACCGCAAACCATGATTTGCCAAGCCGAAAATCAGGCGGTGCTCTGTTGCCTGTCGGGGCGCCATATCCTGTGTGCCGTTCCCTGTATGACAGGCGGCGGATGCAGCGTCCTGCCGGGTATGAAAAAGCCACAGACAGAATGCTGCCTGTGGCTGATGAATATCTAACACGTAATCTTACTCCGTATGAAGAGCCCCTACTTCTCTATCTCAAGCAGCTCAACGGTGAATATAAGAGTGCTGTAAGGCGATATGTCTTTTGACACCTGGCGCTCGCCATAGGCAAGATTATAAGGTATATACAGTTCCCACTTGCTGCCTGTCGGCATCATAGTGAGCGCCTCTGTCCATCCTTTTATCACCTGGTTTGCCTTGAAGCTGAGCTTCTTCTCTTTGCTGTTCTCGCTTGTGTCGAATACTTTCCCGTTGATAAGTCTGCCCTCATACTTCACAACAACAGTCTGGGCTTCCGTAGGAACGGCGCCGGTTCCTTTCTGAAGAACCTTGTATTGCAGTCCGCTCGGTGTAGTGACAACGCCAGGTTTCTTCTTGTTCGCGGCAAGAAAGTCCTCACCCGCCTTCTTGTTTGCCATGTTTGCGCTCTCGATTGCCTGCTTGGCCTTGCCTGCGTAATACTCTTTCGCATCGTTGAGGTTCATCACAGAGTTGTCGTTCATTATCGCATCGAAGAATCCTTTATAGAAAAGCTCAGTGTCCAAGGTGTCGATACTGCCCTTGAACTCTTGTCTCAGCATCGGCAGCATGCGCTCTTCCACCATCATTCCTATCTGCATTCCGGCGTGCATGGCTTTCATATCGGGCGTCACTCCGGAATAATTCACAAGCTTGATACCCTCGATAAACTCTTTGATATATGCCGTATCAACCCCCAGACTCTTTGTGATATAAGGCAGAAGCCCCTCTGTTCGCTGCACACCTGCTGTATAACTGACAGAGTCTTGCTTAGTCTTCAGAATGTGATCAGCCGTCGCGTCGCCCGCAGTCTGTGCGTTTGCATTAATCAAATAAGCACCCACCGCAATGGTGAGTGCTGATAGAATGAATCTCTTCATATGCTTATTTCTCTATCTCAAGAAGCTCAATCTTAAACTTAAGTACAGAGAATGGCTTGATGTTCTCGCCCTGCTCGCGCTCTCCGTAGGCAAGATCCTGAGGAATGTAAACCTCCCAGATGCTTCCCACTGGCATGTTAGTAAGAGCTGTTGTCCATCCTCTTATCACCTGGTTAGCGCGCAATGACGCTGGTTCTTTGCGTGCATAAGAGCTGTCAAACACCTTACCGTCGATGGTAGAGCCCTCATAATGCACCTTAACTCTTGATGTATCCTTTGGCATTTCGCCTGTACCTTCCTTGATAACTTTATACTGTACGCCTCCGTCAAGAGTCTTCACGCCTTCCTTCTTGGCATTAGCCTTGAGGAAATCCTCGCCCTTCTTCTTGTTCTCTCCATACTGTTCCATGAGCGACTTCAGTCTTATCTTCTGCATCAAGGTCCTTGTTGTCTCCTGAGCTTGCTGCATAGTCATAAGTCCTTCTTTCTCACTTGTGCCAGTGATGAAGCCTGCCATGAAGTTCTTCATTGATATAGTCTTTGTTGAGTCGCCTGCAAACACCTCGTTGTTAATGCCCTTAACCATCTGTGTTGATATCTGCTGGCCAATCTGTATACCTGCGTAATAGGCTGCCTTCTTCTTGTCATCGCCGGCGTTTACGCCATCGTTCAGACCCTTGAAGAAGTCGTCCATGTATGCGGTGTCAACTCCGAGGTTGTTTACAAGATAACCCTTCAGACCCTGAGTCTGTGCCATTCCGATTGAATAACTTAAACTGTCAACGTCTGTTTTGAGGTCTGCCTTTGGTGCGGTGTTGCCACATCCGGTCATGATAGCCGCTCCAATGGCAAGCGATGCTACAATTGTTAGTTTCTTCATTTTTCTTTTTCTGTTAATTAGTTATTATTATTCTTATTCTGTTTCTCCCCTGTTCTGTCTCCGGTTGTGTATCCTTCTGACTGCCAGTGGTTTGCAGATGGCTTGCGAAAGGGCATCAAATGCGCTCTGTTCGGGCATCAAATGCGGTGCGTTCAGGCATCAGATGCGATGCGTTCGGGCATCTTCCGCAAACCGTCTGTATATATAACGCCACTCGGTGGCTGTTATTACATCACCTGTATGAGCTCAACATCGAAGATAAGAGCAGCATAAGGAGGTATTGACGCGCCTGCTCCGCTTGCTCCGTAAGCCAGCATGTAAGGTATGAAGAAGCGGTACTTGGCACCCTCCTGCATAAGTTGCAGACCCTCTGTCCAGCCTGCTATCACCTGCTGAAGGCCGAAAACGGCAGGCTCTCCGCGCTGAACGCTGCTGTCAAACACCGTTCCGTCGATGAGGAAACCTTCATAGTGGCACTTCACTTTGTCTGTAGCCGCAGGCTTCTTGCCGCTGCCTTCGCTGATAACCATATACTGTAAGCCGCTTGGAAGTGTCACAACGCCCTCTTTCTTGGCATTCTCCGCAAGATACTTCTCGCCCTCTTCCTTTGCAGCCTTGCCCTTTTCGGCACGCTCCGCGTTAATTTTCTCCTCCTGTTTCTGGAAGAAGTCCTGTACGATTGTCTGTGCTTCGCGGTGTGAAACCTTAAGTTCATTACCTGCGATTACATCCTTTATCGCTGCCGCAAAGTCGTCGATGTTCAGTTCATTTGCGCCCATCTGCGCCAACTGTTGCCCTATACCTAATCCTAAGGCATAACTTAACTTGTCCATGTTATTCTGTTTCTGTTTGTAATTAGATACTTAATAATAAGGTGCAAAGTTACTATTTTTATCCGACTATGATACTTTTATTGATGAAAAAATACTATTTTTGTAGAATGTTAAACTTTTAATCGCAGTGTGGTTGAGCACTTTACGTTGTGCCAATCACCATAAAAAACATTACAATCATGAGCAAAATAGTTTTTCTTACGGGTGCAGGTATGTCGGCGGAGAGCGGTCTTAGCACGTTCAGAGATGCCGGAGGACTGTGGGATAAATATCCTGTTGAGCAGGTGGCATCGCACGAAGGGTGGCTGAGAGACCCCGAGCTGGTGAACGAGTTTTATAACATCAGGCGCTCGGAGCTGCTCAACGTGAGTCCCAATGAGGGTCACCGCCTTGTTGCCTTGCTTGAGAACCATCATCAGGTGTGCGTCGTTACACAGAATGTGGATAATCTTCACGAGGCTGCCGGCTCGTCGGATGTGGTCCATTTGCACGGCGAACTGATGAAGGTTTGTTCCAGCAAAGACCCCGACAATCCATATTTCATACGCACACTGACGCCTCCCCACATTCATGTGAAGCCCGGCGAGAAGGCGGGCGACGGCTCCCTGCTGCGCCCTTACATAGTGTTCTTCGGAGAGAGTGTGCCAAAGATAGAGACTGCCGTGGAGAAAGTGCAGGACGCCGACATACTTGTTGTCATCGGAACATCGCTCAATGTGTATCCGGCAGCTGGTCTGGTGAGGTATGCGCGACGTGGAACCCCGATTTATATCATCGACCCCAACGAGGTGAATGGTGCCGAGCAGATGGGCATGATACATATAAGGAAAGGCGCTTCGGAGGGCATGCGCGAGCTGTTCAGCCTCCTTACGAAGGGCAGATAATAATCAGGCGCATTGCGAAAGGGCATCAAGCGCACTGCAAGTGATGCTCTTTTGCGCTGCATTTGATGCCTTAACGCATCGTAAAAAGGCATCTTTTGAATCCTGTTTGTAACTCGTTCAGAGTCAGGAAGATACAAGGCTGCTTTCTCTGGCGATATGCCTCGCCCATTGTCTGATGTGTATATACATGCTGTTCAAAATGACAATATCAGTTGTCTGCAATGAAGATATTTGTTGTTTGCAATGAAGATAAAAAACAATAAAACATTTAACGCAAACTTTTTTGTCATTTATTTTATTTAACTTTGCCGCAAAATTCAATGAAATGACATCTAATACACTGAGAATTAACAAAAAGACCATGCTCAAAGAGCTGCGCGATTATCTGATGATAACCATCGCAATGATATCCTATGGATTAGGATGGACCGTATTCTTGTTGCCTAACAACATCGCAACAGGCGGTCTGGCGGGTATCTCATCTGTAATCTTCTGGGGTACGGGAATACCCGTTCAGTACTCATACTTTGTGATAAATGCCGTTCTGATACTCATCGCCTTGAAAGTGCTTGGACTGAAGTTCTGCATCAAGACGATATATGCCGTGTCGGTGCTTACCATCTGGCTGTCGCTGATAGGGAGCTTTACGGGCGACATGCACTTGCTGAGCGACCAACCGTTCATGGCCGCCGTCATCGGAGCTTGCTTCTGTGGATGCGGCGTTGGGCTTGGATTGTCGTCCAATGGCAGCACAGGCGGAACGGATATCATAGCCGCCATAGTGAACAAATACTATGATGTGTCGCTCGGAAGGATGATACTCTTGTGCGATGTGGTCATCATCATGTCAAGTTATGTTGTGCTGTTAGACTGGGAAAAGGTGATATACGGATACGTGGTGCTCATCATTCTCGCCTATTGTATTGACCAGGTGGTGAACTCCATGCGCCGTTCGGTGCAGTTCTTCATCATCTCCGACAAGTATGAGGAGATTGCACAGCAGATTAATCACAGTGCGCGCAGAGGCTGTACGGTCATCAACGGACAGGGCTTCTATTCCGGAAAAGAGGTCAAGATGCTGTTTGTTCTTGCCAAGAAGGGCGAGTCGCAGTATATATTCAGCCTTATAAACGAGATTGACCCCAATGCTTTCGTAAGCCAGAGTGCCGTCATCGGCGTATATGGTGAGGGCTTCGACCGCTTCAAGGTAAACAAGAAACTGGCCATGAAGGCTCATCAGGCGGCATCGGAGAATAACTGATCCGGGTGGCGTGAGATGCCTGGCGGGAGTATTGCCGGGGGCCTTGCGCTTCGTAATACATAAGTATTCATAAATAGAGTAACGGTTGCGGCGCACCTCGTCGGCAGCCGTTTTCTTTTTCTCCGGCGGTCATGCGGATGTTGCCCGGTGTGCTTTTTGTTTGCATAAAAGACCCTTATAATTTTGTTTATCAGCCTATTTAGGTTACTTTTGCAGACATAATGAGTGGCGATAAGTATTTCATCGATATCATGCAAAGCCGCGACGTGAAGCCAACGGCAGTGCGTTTGCTTGTGCTCAGGGCCATGAGCAGGGGCGGGGAGATGGTGACCATGGGCGATCTTGTGCGTCTGCTGCGCACCGTTGACAAGTCTTCCATATCCCGTACGCTGTCGCTCTTCATGCGCAAGGGCATAGTGCATGCCGCCGATGATGGCAGCGGAGCGCTGAAATACAATCTGAGCATAGGTGTGAATATGCCTGCCGACGAGGGCAGTCATATCCATTTCAGCTGCGAGCGGTGCCAGCGCACCTTCTGTCTTCCCGCCATCGGCATCCCGCAGGTGTATCTTCCGGAGGGATTCAGGACATCATCCGTCAACTTTGTGATAAAAGGACTCTGTCCGGCATGCAGCGAAGCGGCCTCCAGGCAGAAATGACATGCCGTGGCTCAGACGCCTGGCATAGTGCCGCCCGGACGTAAGCCGCCGCCTGTTATTCATCCTTCCGCACAGTGTCTTGTGATGACGTGAGATGCCATTAGGTTCCGGTAGCCCTCTGTCCGTCATTCTTCCTCGTTCCGTTTTATGCCTTTCCGGGCTCCGTTTGATGCCCTTTCGCACCCTGTTTGATGCCTTAACGCAGCGCATTTGATGCTCTTTTAGAGAATGACATATAACAATCTGAATATCAACAATATACAAATAACAACAACAAAGAAGCCGGATGATGACACAAGGAATATCTCCCGTGTCATCATCCGGCATTTCTTTTATTCTGCCTCAGGCGTAGAGCCCGGTGCGCTTAGTCAAAGTTTACGAGCACTCTGAACACCTTTGCCGGTGCGTCTGCCCATTTCTTCATCTCGTCGTGAGCAGTTTCCGGTGTCGCAACAGCGCTTATCAGCTCCTCTGTTGGGAAGTCGTTCTTCTGCATGAACTGTATCACTGCGCGGAAGTCTGATGGCATAGCATTGCGCGAGCCACGTATATCCATCTCCTTCTGGACAAACTGTTTGGTGATGAACTCAGTTCCAGCCTTTGCGTATCCGATAAACACCACACGGCCGGTGAACGCCACCTCGTTGATGGCTGCATTCTGAGTGAACGGGCTTCCGACAGCCTCTATCACCACGTCGGGGCCTGCTCCGGCTGTAATCTCTGCCAGGCGGGCATGCAAGTCTTCCTTAGCCGAGTTTATAACATGGTGAGCACCAACGCGTTTGGCTATCTCCAGCTTCTCATCATCAAGGTCAACAGCCACTACCGTGGCACCTCTCAGGCTCGCTCTTACGATGGCTCCCATTCCAATCATGCCGCAACCGATAACCATTACGGTATCTATATCAGTCACTTCAGCACGGCTTATGGCATGGAATCCGACGCTCATCGGCTCAATAAGAGCACACTCATTAGGAGTCATTCCATCAGCAGGTATGATCTTTTGCCATGGCATTACCATGTATTCTCGAATCGCACCGTCGCGCTGTACGCCAAGAGTCTCGTTGTGCTGGCAGGCGTTAACGCGTCCGTTTCGGCATGAAGGACAGTTGCCGCAGTTAGAATATGGGTTTAGAGTAACCCTCAATCCGGGCTTGATGTTTTCCGGAACGCCGCTGCCTACTGCCTCAACGGTGGCTGCTACCTCATGACCTGGGATGACAGGAAGCTTCACCATGGGGTTTCTTCCTAAATAAGTGTTGAGGTCTGAGCCGCAGAATCCAACGCAATTGATTTTCACAAGCACCTCGCCTGCACCTGCCTCGGGCTTCTCAAGTTGCACAACCGTCATCTCGCCGGGTGCTGTAATCTGTAATGCTTTCATATCTCTTAATGTTTTGTTTTTAATCTTTCAGGTTATTGTTTGTCAAGTGGCGCACCTTGTCAGGGCGTCTCACTCGGACATGTTCTTAATGTAAGGCAGCTCAACAAGGTCTGTGAAGCCGTAGAATCTCTCTGCGTTCTGCCCGAGGAAGAGCGCCTTCTGCTCCTCGCTCAGCTCCTCTGTCTTCTGCACAAAGTCGTAAGACATCTTGTAGGTGATGGCGGTGATGGTGCGCGGATAGTCCGAACCCCACATCAGTTTGTCCTCACCCACCATGTCGATAGCCTCCTTTATGGCTCTCACCGCACCCTTGAAAGGATAGAACTCGCTGTTGAACAGCCATGTTATTCCGCCCGACTCAATCATGACATTGGTGTTTCTGGCCAGTAATATCTGCTCTTCCCACCCCTGTCTGGTAACCATTCCGAAGTGGCCTATTGCTATTTTGAGGTCCGGACATTCCTGAATTATCTCCTTCATCTCGCCCACCTGTGTGTCACCGTCGGCAAGATCGATGGAGAGAATAGCCCCGTTGTCCTCCATGTAATGAAACATCTGCATCATCTCGGGCGTTGTCATCATTATCCTTCCTGTGTCAACGATGAGCCTTTGGGCTGGAATCTTAATGGCTTTGAAGCCCTGCTGGATGAGGCTCTTTGCCTGTTCGGCATATCCCGGGGCAAAGAAATCGGGCATGGCGCAGGTGAAGAAGCGGTTGGGATAGCGCTTCTGCACGTCTGCCAGATACTCGTTCTGTATGCCGTCAATGTACTCCTGGGTTACGACAGCAGCCGAAACGCGCGCATAATCCATGTTACTGATGAACACTTCGGCACTGTTCACACCGTCAATCATAAAAGGTGGAATCATTTGTACTTCCTCTCCGAAGAAGTCTGAGCGTCCGTTGCGCAGCGTCTTGACATGCATTCCGTTCCATGTGGCATCCTGTTTGAGCCAGAGATGTGAGTGGGCGTCGATTATTTTATACTGCATTGCTTTCTATCTGATGATTGTCTCTGTTGTGAGAGTTTGTTATCAAGTGTTTGCCCAGCGCACACGCATCTGGTCGCCGATTATCTCCTGCACTTCCTTCACGAGTTGTTCGTCGCATGGCTCGTTAACGAATCCGATGCTCTTCAGTACGTTTGCCGGGTTGGCAGAGCTGAAGAGAGTTGTTGCTATGCGAGGATTTGATGTGGAGTATTGCACTGCGAGCTTCTCGATTGGGTATCCCTTGGCGGCGCAGTGTTCCGCAGCCTTGGTGCAGGCGTCCTTCAGTGGCTGTGGTGCCGGGTGCCATTCGGGTGCTCCTCTGTGTGAGAGCAGACCCATGGAGAATGGAGATGCGTTGATGACTCCTATGTTGTTGGTCTCGAAGAAGTCAAGATAGTCGAGCAGCATCTCGTCGTTCAGGCTGTAATGACAGAAGCAAAGCACCGACTCTACGGTTCCTGCCGGAACATGTTCGATGACCCATTTGAGGTTCTCTGGCTGCAGGTCGGTGATTCCAACGTGCTTCACCACGCCCTTTTCTCTGAGCTCTACGAGTGCCGGCAGTGTCTCGTTGACAATCTGGTTGAGGTCGGCGAACTCCACGTCGTGCACGTTTATGAGGTCGATATAGTCTATGTTGAGTCGTTGCATGCTCTCAAACACGCTGTCGGTGACGCGCTTTGCCGAGTAATCCCATGTGTTAACGCCGTTCTCTCCATATCTTCCCACCTTTGTTGAGAGATAATACTTGCTGCGGTCTATCTCCTTGAGCGCCTTGCCCAGTACCGTCTCTGCCTTGTAGTGGCCGTAGTATGGCGACACATCAATGAAGTTTATGCCGTTATCCACAGCCGTATGAACGGCCTGTATGGCCTCCGCCTCACGCACATCGTGGAACACTCCGCCCAGTGATGATGCTCCGAAGCCGAGATTAGACACACGCATTCCTGTCTTTCCAATTTCGTTGTAAACCATAGTATTTATTTTATTGTTAATTAGCCTCTTTGCCAATATGCGGTCAAAGATACGCATTTTCGGTATGAAAAAGACTTTATTTGATGACATTTAATATGATTGAAATGTTAAAAATAGTTTCATACATGATACCCTTTGCCACCAGATGCCTTGCGAAAGATGCCCGGATGCGCTGCGAAAAGGCATCATTCAGCCGCCGGAAAGGCATCATTTGGCACCCGTTAAGGCATCTTTTACAAAGGGGTGTCTATCTGTTTGGTTGTCAGTGTGTTATAAAACGTGTCGGGCTCTGTCTCTTTTCTTGTAAGGGAATGTGGCAAGCCGCAGTGATGTTCGCTGCAATCAATACTGCCGGTGCTTTTTTGCAAAGCAGAGAAAAGTGATGATATTTTTTTGCTTATAATATGTATTTTCAGTATATTTGCACATCTACTAATAATGTATATGCTATGAGAAAGATACTGATGGCTGCCGCAATGCTGCTTATGTGCGGCGCAAAGGTAATCGCAGGTGACATACACGTGGCGGCGAACGGAGGTGACGACAATGCCGCCGGAACACTTCAGGCACCGCTGAAAACCGTGGAGCAGGCTCTGAAGCAAGCCCGCGAGTGGCGCCGTCTGAAGCGTGCCGAGGCTCAGGACGGCATACGCATCATCCTGCATGAGGGCACATACCGCCAGCATAAGCCGCTGTTCATACGTCCGGAGGACAGCGGAAGCGTCTCATCGCCTACTCTTATCTGCGCGGCAGAGGGAGAGAATGCCGTGATAAGCGGCGGCGTGCAGGTGACAGGATGGACCAAAGGCTGCGACGACAAGCGCATAGCCAGGCAGCTGAGGGGCAAGATATGGACAGCGGAAGCGCCCAGATGCGGCAACAAGATAGTGTACACCAGACAGATGTGGGTGGACGGATGCAAGGCGCTTCGTGCCTCGCAATTCGCCGAAGGAGTGATGGAGCGCATGAAAGACTTCTCTGTTGAGAACCGTTCGATAACCATCCCTACGCCAAAGACAGACCTTACAGATGCCGGTCAGCTTGAGATGATGGTGCATCAGCGCTGGGCCATCGCCATACTAAGGGTGAAGACGATGACAAACGACGGCAAGGGAAACACCATAGTGACATTCCACGAGCCGGAAAGCCAGCTGGAGTTCGCACACCCATGGCCCCAACCGGTAATCAACGGAGAAAGAGGCAGCTCGTCGTTTGTGCTCAGCAACGCGCCGCAACTGCTCGACCAGCCGGGCGAATGGTATCAGGACTATCCG
>JAFQGS010000046.1 GCA_017415455.1 Prevotella sp. | reverse complement strand
TTTCATACTATAATTAATATTCTTAGAAAAATTAAAAGTTCCTCCAATAATTAACCCAACAAATAACATCATCATACATAAATAATATTTATATATGTACGCGCGAGAATCCGGGCAAGAATATCTCCATGCTTGGCGAATGCGCAATGTACTGGGGAAAGACTTCGATGACGCCACGGCGTATAAAAGAAATCATTGGAGGTACTGATGGAACGGATCATGAGCGTACATTGAGGCCTGTCTATAATGAGCAGGGACTGCTTACGGCATTGAGTGATACGGAAAACGGTTATGAGTCTCCTGAGGGATATATGCCAAGAGTTGTTACGCAATATGATATCTCATACGTATATGATGACAAAGGAAACTGGACCCAGGCGGTGATAACAATGAACGGAAAGACTTATGAGACGCTGCGTCGCACGATAACATATTATTAATGATAATGCAGTGCTTACACGTAAAGGATAGATGATGAAGACCATGTAAGGTCTTGGATATAGATATGGTTATGAATAAGATGATTGTTATATTAGGTCCTACGGCATCAGGAAAAACCTCGCTCGCGGCAGCGCTTGCGCATAAAATCGGCGGAGAGATAATAAGTGCCGACAGCCGTCAGGTGTACAGGCGTATGGACATAGGTACCGGGAAAGACCTTGCCGATTATATGGTAGAAGACAGCCAGGTGCCTTATCATCTTATAGATATCATGGAGCCTGGGACAAAGTATAACCTCTTTGAGTATCAGAGAGATTTCCTGAAAGCCTATGAGGAAATCGTGGGGAGAAACACAACGCCGATACTTTGTGGTGGAACAGGATTGTATATAGAGTCGGTTCTGAAAGGTTACAGGCTGCTTCCTGTGCCGGAGAATACTCTGTTGAGGGCTCAACTGGCGGATAAAACACTCGAGGAGCTCACCCCGATGCTTATAGAACTGAAGCGGAAGAATGGCTCAAACATGCATAATGTCACTGATGTTGACACTGCGAAGAGGGCTATTCGTGCAATAGAAATAGAGCAGTATTACAGTGATCAGCCGGTGGAGGAGAGGTGTTTCCCTGACATCCCATATATAATAATAGGTGTAGATATCCCTCGCGAGGAACGAAGGCGCAAGATAACTATTAGGCTTAACCAAAGGCTTGCTGACGGAATGGTGGACGAGGTGAGAGCACTGCTGAATGAGGGAATACCGGCAGAAGACCTGATTTATTATGGCCTTGAGTATAAGTATGTTACGGAATATATCACAGGGAAGACAACATACGATGAGATGAGACGTTCACTGGAAATAGCAATACATCAGTTTGCCAAGAGACAGATGACGTGGTTCAGGGGAATGGAGCGAAGAGGATTCCATATAAACTGGATAGACGCTATGCTGCCAATGGAGGATAAACTGAGGCAAATATCCGGAATACTTGGCTGTGAGATATGATAAATGTGATTAGTGTATATAAGATGCGATTCGTAATGATAATATGTGAATGTAAAAAATGAGATAAAGGGTTATGGCGGAGATACATACAGAACGATGGGGAATACTTTACTGCCCCAAACAAGGACTTACGCGCCCACAGAAACGGTGGGAGAAGATAGAGAGATGTCTGCGTGAGAACAATATTGAGTATGACTTTATACAGAGTGAGAATGTAAAAGGTGTGCCAAGACTTGTTAATATGCTGGTTAACAACGGGTATCGGACAATTATAATTGTTGGTGGAGACTCTGCGTTAAATGATGCTATAAACTGTATCATGGAATTTGATAAGACCGTTAGAGAGTCTATTGCTTTAGGAGTAATACCTAATGGCATACTTAATGACTTTGCACGATATTGGGGATATAAGGAGAATGAAATAGAACAAACTGTTAAATGGTTGAAGGACAGGAGGATAAGGAAGATAGACCTTGGATGCCTGAGTTATACGGATAAGGAAGGTAAGGATTGCCGGCGTTATTTCCTTAATTGTGTCAATATAGGCTTCATCGCATCCGTCATGAACCTGAAGCAGCAGGCAAGAAGTGTTCTCGGCTCCAGGAAATTGTCATTTCTCGTTTCGCTTGTGCTTCTTATATTCCAAAGGATGGAATACCGTATGCAGTTGAAAATAAACAACGACACACTGAAACGCAAGGTTATGACAATGTGCATAGGCAATGCGTCGGGGTATGGTCAGACTCCAAGTGCGGTGCCTTATAACGGCCTGCTTGACGTGTCTGTGGTTTGTCATCCTGGACTGACACAGCTTTTTGAGGCTTTCTGTCTTCTGATAACAGGTAAATTCCTGAACCACCGCAGTGTGCTTCCTTATCGTACGCGTGATGTGGAGATTATAGATAGCAACAATGCTCTTGTAGGTGTTGACGGAAGACTTGTTTCTCAGCCTGTAGGTAAATTCAGTGTAGCGGTCAGACAGGAGGTCGTAAATTTCATTATTCCGGGAAAATAGCAGACGTGTCATAAGCTCTCTTGCTTGTTGTTAAGATATCGGATTGCCATATTATAGCATCCCATTGCGATGTGATTGGCAATCCGATGTTTTTGTAATAGATACAAATACTGTCGTGTTATGTATCTGAGCGTTTGGCATATTAATAACTTTTACTGACCTAAAAGCGAATGAAATCTGCTTGTTTGACTTCCTTTTACGTACAACTCTTGCCAAAAAGATTGTTTTTCAGTAAAAACAGATGTTTTTATTTTGTGCTAAACAATAAAATTAGTATTTTTGAGGTGTCGTAAATGCATGGTAGGAATATCATGTGTTATGTGGCGAATTGTAATTTACTGAGAAACAAATTATAAAACCTTAATAAATAACTATGAGTTATCTTCGTTTTGAAAAGGCTCTTATGACAAACTTGGAAGAATCGCTTTCGAGAGAGTTGTTACGTACAAATCGCTCGGGAGCATATTCCTGCTCTACTATTGTAGATTGTAATACACGTAAGTACCATGGGCTTTTGGTTGTACCAATACCAGAGCTCGACGATGAGAACTATGTGCTCTTGTCTTCTTTGGACGTTACGGTTATTCAGCACGGAGCGGAATTTAATCTGGGTCTTCATAAGTATCAGGGGAATAATTACAGTCCCAAGGGCCACAAGTACATTAGAGAGTTTGACTGTGACAAGGTGCCGACAACGCTTTATCGTGTAGGTGGTGTCTTGTTGAAGAAAGAAGTAGTGTTCCAGCATTATGAGGACCGTATACTCATCAGGTATACCCTTGTTGATGCGCACAGTGCCACAACGCTGCGGTTCAAGCCGTTCCTCGCGTTCAGAAGCGTTAGACAATTTACGCATGAGAATGCAGCGGCAAGCCGTGAGTATCACAATGTTGACAATGGAATAAAGACATGCATGTATTCTGGCTATCCAGATCTGTACATGCAGTTCAATAAGAAAAATGAATTTATATTCCAGCCTGATTGGTATCGCGGAGTGGAATATCCGAAGGAGCAGGAGAGAGGTTATGCGTCAAATGAAGACCTTTATGTACCTGGATATTTCGAGATGAGCATTAAGAAAGGTGAGAGCATTGTGTTCTCTGCATCTACTTCAGAAATAAAGAGCAGCTCTCTGAAGAAGCTTTTCGACAAGGAAGTGGATGTGCGTGCTCCACGCGACAACTTCTTCCATTGCCTTGTTAATGCCGCACATCAGTTCCATAATAGCAAGAATGACAAGGAACACTATCTGCTTGCCGGATATCCATGGTTCAAGTGCCGTGCAAGAGATACTTTCATATCTTTGCCAGGACTTACACTTGCGATTGAGGAACAGTCTTATTTCGAGACGATAATGAAGACAGCGGAGAAAGGTTTGCGTGAGTTCATGGAAGGCAAGCCACTGTCTGTTGAGATATATGAGATGGAACATCCTGACGTTCCGCTATGGGCTGTATGGGCAGTGCAGCAGTATGCAAAGGAAGCCGGGGAGGAGAAGTGCATGGAAATGTACAGCTCGCTGGTATGTGACATCGTTGAATACATAATGTCTGGCGGTCATCCAAATCTTCGCCTTGATGAGAACGGACTTGTATATGCCAATGGTCGTGATAAGGCTATAACATGGATGAACTCTACTGCTAACGGACGTCCGGTGGTTCCACGTACAGGATATATTGTAGAATTCAATGCACTGTGGTATAATGCGCTTAGATTCGCAGCTAAGATCTATGTCAATATAGGTAATAGCGAGAAGGCTGCTGAGCTTGAGCAGTTATCAGCAAAATGCAAACAATCATTTGTTGACACATTCTTGAATGACTACGGATATCTGTTTGACTATGTAGATGGAAACATGATGGACTGGAGTGTACGTCCGAATATGATTTTCGCTGTTGCGCTTGATTATTCTCCATTGTCTCAAGACCAGAAGAAGAGCGTACTTGATATATGTACACGTGAGCTGCTTACACCAAAGGGACTGCGTTCGCTCTCACCTAAGAGTGGCGGATATAATCCAATGTATGTAGGTCCTCAGGTTCAGCGTGACTATGCTTATCATCAGGGAACAGCATGGCCATGGCTCGGAGGATTCTATATGGAGGCTTGTCTGAAACTTTATAAGCGTACCCGTCTGAGCTTCATAGAGAGACAGATGGTAGGATATGAGGATGAGATGATGATTAACTGTCTTGGCACCATACCAGAACTCTCTGATGGAAATCCACCGTTCCGTGCACGCGGAGCAATGTCATTTGCAATGAATGTGGCGGAGATTCTTCGCACATTGAACTTAATGGAAAAATATACTTACGTAAAATAAGGAGGAGAAGATATGAAAGTTTTAATGTTTGGATGGGAGTATCCTCCTCATGTCTTTGGTGGTCTTGCTACTGCCAACTATGGTATCACTGAGGGATTGCATGCCCAGGGTGATATGGATATTACCTTATGTCTGCCTAAACCGTATGGAGACGAGGACCGTAGCGCTGCTAATCTTCTTGCAATGAACGCAGTGCCTGTGGCTTGGCGTGATGTTGACTACGAGTATGTTAAGAACAGAGTGGGCAATGTTATGGATCCGGATTTGTATTTCAAACTCCGTGAGCATATATATGCCGACTTCAATTATATGGGACTTAACGACCTCGGAGCTATTGACTTTGCCGGAGGTTATCCTGATAATCTTCATGAGGAAATCAACAACTACTCAATTATCGCAGGTGTTGTTGCAAGGCAGCAGGAGTTTGATATCATTCATGCTCACGACTGGCTGACATATCCTGCAGGTATTCACGCAAAGCGTGTTAGCGGCAAGCCGTTGTGTATTCATGTTCACGCAACAGATTTTGACCGCTCACGTGGAAAGGTGAATCCAACTGTTTATTCTATAGAGAAAAACGGAATGGATAATGCTGATTGTATAATGTGCGTTAGTGAGCTCACAAGGCAGACTGTTATCAATCAGTATCATCAGGATCCACGTAAGTGTTATACAGTGCATAATGCAGTATATCCGCTGCGTCAGGAATTACAGGATATACCACGTCCAGACCACACAGATAAGGAGAAGGTTGTAACCTTCCTTGGACGTCTTACCATGCAGAAGGGTCCTGAATACTTTGTTGAGGCAGCCAATATGGTTCTCCATCGTACACGCAATGTCCGTTTCTGTATGGCAGGCTCTGGTGATATGATGGATGCGATGATTCAGCTGGCGGCAGAAAGAGGCATTGCCGACCGCTTCCATTTCCCTGGCTTCATGCGAGGTAAGCAAGTGTATGAATGCTTAAAGGCATCTGATGTATATGTCATGCCATCTGTAAGTGAGCCTTTCGGTATCTCACCTCTTGAGGCAATGCAGTGTGGGACGCCTTCAATTATCTCTAAGCAGAGTGGATGCGCGGAGATTCTTGACAACTGTATAAAGGTTGACTATTGGGATATTCATGCATTGGCGGATGCCATTTACTCTATATGTCATAACGACAGTCTCTTCCATTATCTCCAGGATGAAGGTAAGAAAGAGGTTGATCAGATAACATGGGAAAAAGTAGGTCTATGGATTCGCGAGCTTTATGAGCGTACGTTAGGCTGGGAGAAGTAGTTAAAAGAATTATCAATTAAGAATTTAGAATTATGAAAACAATATGTTTATATTTTGAGATACATCAGATTATCCATCTCAAACGCTACCGTTTCTTTGACATCGGTACAGACCATTATTATTATGATGACTATGAGAACGACCGTAGCATCAGTGATATAGCAGAGCGCTCTTATATGCCTGCGCTCAATGTTTTCCATGAGATGATAAAAGAACATGGCAAAGCATTCAAATTGGCATTCTCTTTGTCAGGAGTAGGTATTGAGCAACTTGAGATGCATGCGCCGCAAGTTCTTGCTAAGCTGCAGGAACTTAATGAAACTGGCTGTGTTGAATTCCTTGCAGAGCCATATTCACATGGATTGTCAGCACTTGCTAATGAGGAGTGCTTCGCTGCTGATGTTAAGAAGCAGGTGGAGAAGATGGAGCAGTATTTTGGCAAGAAGCCAACGGTGCTTCGTAACTCATCACTCATATATAGCGATGATATCGGTGCTCAGGCTTCAGCAATGGGATTCAAGGGAATGCTTACTGAAGGAGCACGTCATGCTCTTGGATGGAAGTCGCCGCATTATGTTTATAATTGTGCGATGGCGCCAAATCTCAAGCTTCTTCTCCGTGATGTAGATCTCAGCGATGATATAAGTCTGCGATTTAACAACAGCGAGTGGGAGGGTTATCCATTGTTTGCTGATACTTATATCAATCGTATCGCTTCTCTCCCAGAGGATGAGCAAGTGATAAATATCTTCATGGAGCTCTCTGCTCTTGGTATAGCACAGCCTCTGTCTTCAAATATTCTGGACTTCTTCCGTGCTTTGCCGGCATGTGCAAAGGCAAAAGGCATAACATTCTCTACTCCGACAGAGATATGTATGAAAATGAAGAGTGTTGGTGCTCTTGACGTGCCAGATACATTGTCATGGGTTGACGAGGAGCGTGATGTAAGCTGCTGGCTGGGTAATCCTATGCAGCGTGAGGCTTTCAACAAACTTTACAGCATAGCCGATCGTGTTCGTATTGCCAATGATCCACGAATCAATCAGGACTGGGATTATCTTCAGGCTTCAAACAACTTCCGTTTCATGACAACCAAACCTTCAAATGTTGGTCTTGACAGAGGTATCTATTGCAGCCCGTTTGATGCGTTCACTAACTATATGAACATTCTTGGTGACTTCATGAACAGGGTTAATAGCCTTTATCCGGAAGAAATCGATAATGATGAGTTAGACTCTCTGCTTACAACTATCAAGAATCAGGGTGATGAGATTGAGATGAAAGATAAGGAAATCACACGTCTCAAGGCAAAGGTTGCAAAGATGCAGACAGAGGAGAACAAGTTGAAGGCTGCTGTGGACAAGGCTAAAGCAGAGGACAAGCCTGCGGCAAAGAAATGCGCGAAGAAGTCTGAGGCTAAAGCTCCTGCAGCAAAGAAAGCTCCAGCAAAGAAGGCAGCAAAGAAAGATAAATAAGACATGATACTTTGTAATGCTTGCGAATTAATATGGCAGATAAATCTGAATATTAGGCAAGCAGTTATAAGTGAATATTATACGGTGTATGAAGGCGTAAGTCTTTATACACCGTTGTTTTATATGTTAATTCTTATTAATTATTAATTGTTTATTTTCGTTTCTTTCATTCCTTTTATAGAATTTATCTATCTTTGTGGTCAAATACAGACATTTTTTTAATGTAGTATATACTAATTTATTTACAAACTAAAAACAATTTATTTATGAAGAAAATTTTTACTCTTTTAACCATGCTTGTTTGCATGGTGACAACTGCTTCTGCAGTAGGTGAGGTTTTCACAATCTCTTTCAATGGCGCTAACGAGCAGAGCACAGAGAATTACTTCTCTTGGAATGCTGACAAGCACAACTTCAATTCAAAGTTCGCTGGAACTTATGAAGGTGTAGATTACACATCAGGTCTTAAGATGGAGGGAGCAACTAAAGTTATGTGGAAGTCTGAGGCTGCTGCAACTGTTACTATTGTTCAGTCAACATGGAGTGCAAAAACAAATAATCTCGATGGAACAGAACTTGCAGTAGAAAGCGCAGTAGAGGATTTAGCAAATGGTGTTCGTGTTTATACCATTACAAACGTGCCTGCTGGTGATCACGCCATAACAAGAGGCTCTGGTGAGAATGGTCTGTTCCTTATCAAGGTTGAATACACAGGTGCAGCCATGACAACTCTTGATGCTCCAGTGGTGACAGCAAACACTACAACAGGTGAGGTTACAATCGGTGCTGTAGCAAACGCAAAAGAAATCCGTTACACAATTGACGGTTCTAATCCTACAGCAGAGAATGGTGAGGTTTACGCAGCTCCTTTCATCGTGGCAGACGGAACAGTTGTTAAGGCTGCAGCTATCGGTGATGAGGTTTCTTTCATTACATCAGCTATTACCGAGGTTCAGGTTCTTATTGAAGGTACTGTGCCTGTAGCTCCTGTTGTTGCTCAGCAGAACGGTTCTGTAGCAGTTTCTTGCGCTACACCGGCTGCAACAATTGAGTATAGCACAGACAACGCAACATGGTCACCATACGTTCGTTCATTCACTCTCTTTGAGAATGCAACTATCTATGCTCGTGCAACACGTGCAGGTGTAACTTCAGACGTTGCTTCTGTAGAGGTTGCTGTTCCTGTTAAGCCAACTGCATCATCAATGGAGACAATTATCCTTGATGGAGGTTCATTCCAGGCTGACGCAGATCATACTTATATCTGGAACGGAACACCGGGTACTCCTAATGAAGGATGGTCACTCGTATGTGGTAACGAGTCAAAGTCTTACAGCACAGGATCTGACATCACAGAGGATGAGTATACAGCAATCAAGGCTTCCAACGGTGCTTCAAATACAATAAAGATTCCTGCAGGCAAGAAGGTTGTGTTCGCAACAATCTACAGCTATGTTAACGCAGCGTCTTCAGGTGCTCGTACATGTGGATGGAGAGAAGTTGGTGGTGTGACATACGATGTAAATCTTGTTCCTAACCAGGCGTTCACAAACGTTGAGGATCACAAGACAAATCCTGACATCCGTATGTATCAGCTTGATGCAACAGGTGAGTTCTCTTTCACAAATACAGGTGAGCAGCACGCTTTCTTCCTTGAGTTGATGGTTTGTGATGCAGAGGACAACACACTCGTTAGCGGTATCGACGGCATCGTTGCAGAGGATACAGTAGTTGACGGTCCTGTTTACAACATCGCAGGTCAGCAGGTTACAAAGAGCTATAAGGGCATTGTAATCAAGAACGGTAAGAAGTATATCCAGAAGTAATTTAATTATTGTATATTTGTGTAAGGGCACTCTCCAGTGATTGGAGGGTGTCTTTTTTTTAATATTATAACTGCTTGTGTACTTTTTATCTGTCAAAAAACAGTCTGTGCTTATACTTTATTGTCTTTTTTTATTATTTTTGCAATATAATTACAGACTATGACCTATGAGATATACACTTTCATTATTACTACTGCTGCTTCACACCATTGACGTCTTCTCGCAACCGTTGTGCAATGTAAGGACGTTTACAGTTCGCGACGGTCTTGCCGCCAATAATATTTCAGGCATGGAGCAGACGAACGACAACCTTATGTGGTTTTCCACATGGAATGGTATATGCTGTTTCAACGGATACGAGTTCACCACCTTCCGCAACGACAACACCGGACAGGTGCTGACATCCAACCGCATGCTCACAGTCCGCCCCAATTCTAACGGTGATGTGTGGAGTCTTTCCTACGACCGCAACCTTTATCTCTTTGATACACATGCCTGCAAGTTTATAAACGTAGGTGAACTGATACGCAAGCAGTATGACACGTCTATCAATGTGCGTACCGTATACCCCTTGGATAACGGACGCTCGTGGGTGGTGTGCAACGGCGAGAAGGAGAATTTCTGCATTGTCGACAGCCTTATACCCTTTGGCGAGGGAATAGAGCGAATTACTTCCAAGAGTGGTAAGGTGAAAAGCGACATAATAAAGAAAGTTATTCTTGACGACTCCGGCAGAGAATGGCTCCTCACGTCGCGTGGCGCAAGCATCGTAGGGAGGAAGTTTTCTACCGAAGTTGTCTACGATTATGTATTGCAGTTTGGCAATACCGTTGTCCTTGCATCGCCCGACGGCAAGCTCGGACTCTACAAAGACGGCTGGACGCGCGACAGAAGTGTCAGCGTTCCTGCAGGAATAAGCAAGATAAACCAGTTTATAAAGATAAGTAACAATAGGGCAGTGGCAGCAACCGACCACGGACTGCTTGTCTATGATGTACGCAAAGGCTCTGTCAATATAGTGCCTGTGGCAATGCCCGGCCATCCTTTTGCCGAAGTGAATAATGTGTTTGTTGACAAGAAAGACCGTCTTTGGGCATTTACCGATGGCAACGGAGTGACCACCGTAGATACTCGCACATGGGATGTGAGATGGCTTGATGTGGAGAAGATAAGTTCACTGAAGTCAACCGTAAGCCAGTATCCGTTCTTCCACGAAGACGCTTTCGGTACAGTATGGCTGATACCAACAGGCGGGACATTCTGCTACTATGATGAGTTCACCGGACAACTCGTGCCACATATCCTTCAGACTATAGGACAGATGAGTACCGATCTGCCTAATGTGAACAGATATATGGTTGACAGTCAGAGCAATATATGGTTTATGGGAACCCACAACCTGACGTTGATAAACTTCGGCTATCATAAGTTCAGATATGCTTCTGTTGTTGAGAATCAGGAGGCACGCTCCGTTGTTAGTACCCATGACGGTAACACATGGATAGGAATGGCATCGGGAGAGGTGGCGCTGGCAGATGCAAAGGGCAATATTGTTGGCTATCTTAATGCCAGCGGACGGATACAATCCGAGCGTGTAAGACTGTCGGAAAGAATATATGCTCTCTTTGAGGATAGCAGGCACAGGCTGTGGATAGGAACAAAGGGCAGGGGACTCTTTGTGAGAGATACATCAGGAAAGATGAGCCATTATGCCCACAGTGACGACAAGATGTCATTGAGTCATGACTATATCTACGGCTTTGATGAGGACAGCAAGGGCAGGGTATGGGTTGCTACATACGGCGGCGGTCCCAATGTGGCAAGCGGCAATGGTGTTGAAGGTCTTCAGTTTATAAATCCACTTAATGGCATGAAAGGATATCCTAAGGATAAGTTCATGCAACTGCGACGTATCACCCATACAGATGATGGAGTAATACTTCTGTCAACGAACAGCGGTCTGCTGACGATGAGTCAGGATGAGAATATAAGTTCAAAAGTAAGGTGTTACACCCACACCTATAAGGATGACAGCTCCACATCACTCCTTGCAAGCGATGTCATGCAGGTTTTTGTTATGCGTAGCGGAAGAAAGTTTGTTGTCACTCTTGGCGGTGGCGTTCAGGAGATAATGTCAAAGAATCTGCTAAGCAACACCATAGAGTTCAGGCTGATAGACAAACTGCCGGTAAACAAAGGTGTCGTCCAGTCGCTTATTGAGGATAAGGACGGTTATCTGTGGGTTGTGCGTGAGAGCAATATAGAGCGCTATGATGTTGATAATGACAATGTGGAGACATTCTCACTGGGTGAGCTTGGTCAGCGCATGAAGCTTACCGAGGCCATGCCTTCATATTCGTCAAGAACCGGACTGCTGGCAATGGGCGTATTGGGCGGTGCCATTATGTTCCATCCGTCAGAAATGCGTATGAGTCAGTATTGTCCTAAGATTGTCTTCACTGGTGTTAAGTTCCAGGGTGATGACGAGATACATCCCATACTAAACAAACCGTTACTTGAAGTGGCGTCAGACAGAAGAAACCTCACCATATACTTTGCGGCACTCGATTACTCCGACAATTACCGTATAAGATATGCCTATAAGATAGAAGGCGACGATGGAGACTGGAACTTTGTGGGCGAGGCTCACAGCGCATCCTTCAACCACTTGCCGTCGGGCAGACTGAGACTTCTTGTGAAAAGCACAAATGCCGATGGTGTGTGGATGGATAATATCACCGTGCTTGAGATTGACTCAAAGCCTACTTTCTGGGAAACGATATGGGCGAAAATACTTATGCTGCTTGTCATTCTCGCCATCATTGGAGTGGCGGTGTACATCTACAGGCTGCGGATAAGAAATGCCATGGACCGGGAGATGAGTGATATAAAGACCCGTTTCTTCACCGAGATAGGTCACAAGCTGCGCACTCCGCTCACACTTATCGGCGGACCGGTGAGTGAAGTGATGAGGGATGAGAAGCTGTCGGAGAAGTCCAACGCCATGCTTGAGATGGTGCAGCGCAATTCAGAGCAGATGCTTACCTTGGTGAACAGCATGCTTGAGTATAGCAAGAAGAGGAATCTGTTTATCAGCGACGAGAATGCGGCAGGCAGCATGCAACCCGAGCCTGCCCAGAATCAGACAGACGGTCAGCCGGTTACAGCCACAGAGGCTATTGATGCAGATACTGTTTCAGAGGCGTCGGCAGACAAGCCATTGGTACGTCTTCTCATAGTGGAAGACAATACAGACCTTAGAGCCTTCCTGGTGAGCATTCTTTGTGACGAGTATGACATCATTCAGGCAGAGAACGGACGCCAGGGACTGGAAAAGGCAGTGCAGAACGCACCTGACTTCATTCTTACCGACGTGATGATGCCTGAGATGGACGGCCTTACAATGGTTCACAACATCAAGCAGAACAAGGACATATGCCACATCCCGATAATCGTTCTCTCTGCCAAAGCGTCATTAGACGACCGCCTGCAGGGACTGAAAGAGGGTGTTGACGACTATATAACGAAGCCTTTCAGTGCCACATATCTCAAACAGAGGATGAGGAACATCATCGACGGAAGAAGATTATTGCAGAAGACATTGCTTGAGAACCTTGACGAGACGGCACCGGAGTATAAGGTGAGCATGCCAAAGATAGTGGACGCCGACAAGGAGATGATGGACAGGCTGATGGCTTTCCTCAACGACAATATTGACAATCCTGACCTTAAGATTGACGACATGGCAGACGCTGTGAATCTTGGGCGTACTGTGTTCTACGGCAAGCTGAAGTCTATTGTGGGAATGACACCAGTTGACTTCCTTAAGCATAAGCGCCTGCAGAGGGCAGAGATGATGATGACTCAGACCAACATGCCGGTCTCTCAGATAGCGTATATGTGCGGCTTCTCCGATCCGAAGTATTTCAGCAAGCAGTTCAAGAAGGAAACGGGCATGACTCCGTCTGAATACAGGGCGAAAGCAGAATAGGAAGAATTGTGGGTGTGTAATGATTAGTAGAGCAGGTGGCAGTGTGAATTATTAATTCTATGAGTTTGGATTTAATATCGTATTAATGATAGTCTTAGAGTGAGCAAAAGAAATACAGATTACATTAATCCGTTCGACTGTTTTGAAATGGTAGTCGAACGGATTTTTTACATGAAAGAAGTTAATTGTAGTTGTTGGGTCTCTTAGTTTCTATTTTTGATTAAGATCCAGATAAAGTAAACAATGATAATACATCCCCCAAAATGAATAAATGATATTGAATTGACTTTTGTGTCTTTGACATTATTCTTACAAACATTACTTTCTTGACTGGCGTTGTAGAAAGATGAATCTCGAGATGTTAAAGACTTATCGTTACAACTTTTGTTTGTAAAAATAGTTCTTCCTTTAAACCTTCTTGCCCGTACAATCAGTGCTGTAGTATCGTCATGTAATAATTTTTTAGACGTGGAAAACTCAGCAGAGTCAATCTCAAAATCAAGTATGGAGAACATTAAGTTTCTTGAAGATACTTCATCTGTAATTTCCTTTACATCTGTATGTATGCTATCATGGCGCATTTCTCTCAGTTGTTTAGAAGATCCACAACTTATTATTAACTCTATAAGGCATGTCATTAAGAATATTTTATTACTTTTCATGGCTGTAATTCTAAATATTCTTTTACTACGTCAAAACAAGGACATTCTTTTTGAGGGTTAAAATCCCTATGCCCAAGAATTAGTGCTTTAGGATATTGTTTTTTTAGGGATGTTATAAGCCTCAGTAATGATGTTACCTGCTCTGATGTTCTGGTGTCGGCAGGTTGACCATTGCTGTCTATTCCTCCTTCATAACAAATACCTATGGAATGCGTGTTGTGATAACGGCAGTGTGCTCCAACTTTGTGTAGCGGTCTGCCTTTCTCAATGTTACCATTACGCCTGACAACGTAATGATATCCAATCATGCTCCAGCCTTTCTTTTTATGCCATACATCGATGTCGGATGCTGAACTTTGCTGTTCTGGTCTTATGGCAGAACAGTGAATGATAATTTCAGATATTGTTCTCATTGTTCTTTTATTTTCTCATTAATATACTCTCTTATCCTATTCTCCGATTCACCGAGTTTAGTTCGGAAATATATGCTTATTCCGAATACGCCGCCAGTGAAACTTAATGCCTGTGCCATATACCATAGTACACCATTTGTAACATCTCCCTTCATAAAGAAACAGACAAATGTCAGTATTATGCCAGATAAGACCATCATTGATGCGGTGGAGTATTGGATAAGTTCTTTGGTACTTGTTTTCATAATATCATATTGTTATAGTTTTTATTGACACTTGTTTCCTGTTATGGGTAAAATGGTTGCCAGCCATTATAGAACTGGCAACCAAAGTTAGAATAACTACTCCGTGTCTGAAGTATTCGTTGTATCTCCTGTTAGCTGTTCTATGTTCTTAAACGAAGCTCTACTTCTGATACTGATAGAGTCAAGAGGATAGCTCTGTTTCTGGTTAGGCCAGAAGCGGAGATGTACTTTCTTTACATTATCATCTGAAAACTCTTCCGAAGTATTACCGGGCTGTGTCTCGGCACTCAGGTAAAATGTTCCCAGGTCTCCAAGGCGTACCTTTTTTGAGTCAAGAACCAACTCTACAAGACAGTCACATGCAGCTGTTAGCACTCCAGTGATAGTTGCACGATCAAACGGTGAACCGTGGCTGCAAATATGGTTGACGAACTGTTCTGTTGAAAGAGTTTCCGTATGTATAATACGGCCATACCATTTGCCAAACGCTGTTGAAGACTGGTTTGTGTTTTGATACTTCTTTGTTAGTAATTTTGCCATAATGCTTTTTTTGGTTTTATAGGTTAAACTTTTGTTTTTTTGCTGCTGCCGCAGCGTGCTTGCAAGCAGTCAATTTTTTCGTTATTGACTGCTGCAAATTTACTAAACCAACGAAGCGATGTCAAGTGAGTAGAAAAAATGATGTTCGGGCGTAGAAAAACAACAGAGAACCGTTCCCGAGTGCGGCTCTCTGTTGTAAATGTGTGAAAGATATTATATAAAGGGTTTCAACATATCAGATGTAATTATAATTTCTTTGATGCCCATTCTTTAAAAAAATCTGTTTCTTGAAAAAATCTTTTTACAGTTTGGAAATCTTTATAGACATCAATCTCGTAGTCAGCAGTGGTTATTTTGCCTTTCCTTATTTTATCATGAATGCTTCTGAAATTACGTGTCAGACGATTGTAGAAAGTCTTATCGCGATTACCTAAATCAATACTTGCCTTATTTTGACAGAAATCGAAAAACGTTTTTCTTCCACGCTCTCCAAAATTGTCGTTTCCTATCTTCAGTTTTTCAATTACTATAAAGAGAAATGCCATAAGATCTATTTCCTTATTGTATTTGTTCAAAAGACTGTGTTTCTTGTTTTCTCCAAAGAAAAGCTGATGAACATTAAGTATGGCTTGGGCCAGCTTGGTCTCATCGACGTTCTCGTTAAATATATCATAGTGTTTTGTCTGCTCAATATTACATTTGTTCTTCGGGTGTAGAAGTTCAATTTTTTCAGCAAGATATTGAAGCGATGCTTCGTGTATTAAATATTTCTCAAAGTCGGTCTCTTCCATTTTCTTATGAATCTTTGGGGAATTTTCAGATAGGTAAACATCATTTAGACATTCGTAAAGCTGTGCGCCCATCTTTTCTTTGCTTAATTCGGTAGTCAAACTCATTGGCTTAATACCAAAACTTTCAAGAAACTCCTTGCGTTGGAATGATAACTCGTTATATTTTTTCTTTAGAAATTCCCACTCTTTATCTTGCGGTAGTTCACTTGCGAGGAAATCATCGTCAAGTTCAATTAAAAAACATCTCAAATATTCTTTCCATGTTTCACTCTTTTTGAATGACTCTAAACTGTTTATAAGTAAAGTGGCAAATTCACGCCCATCTGCAGAAATATGTGATGGGATAGATAGCAGAATGAGTATGTTGAATAAGGAATTTACTTGCTGTCTGAAATCACCGGGAATATTGTTAGTATCGCTTATGTCATAATTAAGGTTAAGACTATCACATTTAGATACAGCCAACTCGTATAGTTCTGTATTTGACAATAATGTTTGTACCCACGACGTAAGTGCTTTGAATTTGGTAATCAAACGCTTTTTCCCAAAGTCGAGTAATGGAGAATTTTCAACCATACAACTCTCAATAATCATGTCAGCATTAACTATAAATTTCTTGATATTGCGCATACGGATGTCATGCTGCTTAATAATGGCTCCAAAAGATCCGCATTTTTCGTCCTGCAACAATTTTCCACGCTCCTCATAAATTTTTTTTGCCATATCCAAAGCACGGTAAAGCTTATAGCCGAGATATTGCAAAGTGCAGATACATTCATCTTCCTCTTTTGCTCCAAACCATTGGAAGAGTCCGAAAATAGTCGGGATAAATTTAGAAAGATAATTACATTTTTGCCGAACCATCTCCCTCCCAAGTGGCTCTTTTGGCATGCTGTTGAAAAAATCATTACTGTTCATATTGCATAGTTTTAAAGTTAGTTTACGACTATTATTCCTTGCATCGAACTTCCTATTGCAAAAAAAAGCATAGTTTTTCTTACCCGCACTTACAGGTTGGACCTATAGATAATAATGCGAATGGAGATGTAAGTGAGGCGGTAGGAAAATATCCTATGGAAGTTCGGAACATGTAATGATCCGGATTTAACTGTCTCTGTTGCAAAATTAGTAAACATTTTTAGAACTCGCAATGTGTTTAACATTCTTTTGCAAACGTTTTTCCACATGTAATCGTTATGATATATATATCAGAGATGTCAGATAAAAGAAATCAGGCAGATTACTATGAGAAATTAGGTAGATTACTAAGAGAAATCAGGCAGATTGCTAAAAGCATTCTATTTTAATGGTAAACTTTGATTTTGAAAAACAAGTTTTATTATTCTATAATTCAGTCTATTCAGCAGAGATTTTTATCTGAGTTTCTTTATAATTAGTATTATGCCTATAATCATAATAGATAGATTTAATTTAATATAGAATAATATAATATAATATTTTGTGGATAATATATAAATTTATATATTTGCAATGTGTTATCTTTTATCTTTTATTAATACTATATTATATTATGAAAAAAATTCTAACGTTAATAGTCTGTATTTGTTTTGCAAGCGTAAGCTTTGCTCAGTTGAGGGTTTATCCAAGTGGTAAAGTTGGAATTGCACGAGACACTACTGCTACGGCAAGAGCTTTGCTGAACATTGGCAATGGTACATTAGACGGTCAACATAATATAAGTTTATATTCCAGTTTGCCAATAGTAAGAGGTTTGTATAATATATGTATTGATGCAAGGGCATTAAGTTTAAGTCCAGATGATCGTTATTATGGATATGAAAGGGCAATAGGTGTGCGTGGTTTAGCGGGTAATTCTCCTGACGGTTTAAATTTTGGAGTTATGGGTTCGCTCATAGGTGACAGAATGGGTGCCGGTATATATGGAGCAGTAGATACTTATAGAGGGAATATGGTTGATGGATATTATGCTGGATATTTTGACGGATTAACGAAAGTAAATGGTTCATTGATTGTAACGGGTGGAATAGAAAGCGTATTGTTATCTGCCGCTGCAAATGAATCAAATGCGCAAATTATCTCTTTGAATGACAAAATAGCAGCCAATGGTAGTATATCTGAAACCTTATCAGGGTTAAGTGCAATTACATATTATAAGGAAACAACAACAGCTGCATTGACAGATAATGATACTACCTCGTCTGTGGTTAGGACAACATACAATAATTTTGAAGCTCAAGATTATTCAAAGAAACATTATGCGTTATCAGCTTCTCAACTTGCTGAAGTATATCCCGATTTGGTTTATGAGGCAGAGGATGGTAGCAAATTAATTAATTATGTTGAGATGATACCTCTACTCGTGCAGTCAATCAATGAACTCAATGCGGAAATCGCAGCATTGAAAGGTTCAAAAGCGAAGACAAGAAGCTATGATAGTGTAACTGATATTAATAGTCCTGATAATTATAATGTAGCATCTTTGTCACAGAATGACCCTAACCCATTTGAATATGCAACAAATATTGAGATGCAGATACCAGATAATACTTTAAATGCATTGTTTTGTATATATGATTTAAATGGAAAGCAAATTAAGCAGATTGCTATAAATGAAAGGGGCAAGACAACATTGAATATAACAAGCGAAGACTTGAAGGCAGGCATGTATCTCTATAGCCTTATCATAGATGGTACAGTGGTAGAAACACGGAGGATGATTTTAACGAAGTGATATAGTGTTATGAATAGAATTTTAGTATTTATTGCAATATGCTTCATATCTTTAAGTATTAATGCAACAAAGAAACAAATGTCTACAGATTTTATAGTTGACAGTGTTCTTCGTGTTGATAAAATAATTTCAGATAGTGCAATAATTTCCATTCCATTAAACGGTAATATTATATCTTGTTTAACTATAGATGGTATGGTAATACCGAATAAAAATGGAAAATATATTGTTAGGGTTATAGCTTCAGATGATAGCGAAAATGAATTTTTAATAGCTGAAGCATTCAGAGAATCCATGGATGCAGATACGATTCTCTTCCATAATTATAGTATTGAGACTTTTAATACTCATTTTTTTCAGCCTCAGATTAAGATATATTGTGTAAATGCATCTATTACGTTGCAAAATGTACGTGTGAATATGGGTGTGCAATTTCGTAATCTAAATGAAGATAATGATAGTTTAAAGTATAAACAGGTTGAGGAAATAGTTAATAACATTAATGAATATAATATTCAAAATGGAAAATTATGGGTGGCTGGTGTTACACCGTTATCTCTTAAAAGTTTTGAAGAACGTAAACGTATCTTAGGTATTTCAAACAATACTTATACTGGAGGGTTGGAATATTATCAAGGTGGTATTTTTGAAGTTGGTGAACCAATTAAACAAGAAAATAGAACTAATGTACAATCGCTTTATGTAAGTAGTTTTGATTGGAGAAATAGGCATGGAAAGAATTGGATGACACCAGCTAAAGATCAAGGTGATAGCGGATATTGTGTAGCTTTTGCAGCGACGAGTGTAACCGAGGCCATGGCAAATTTATATTATAATCAGTTGTTGAATTTGGATTTGTCGGAACAACAACTGGCATGTTTTGCAAAAAATGATGGAAGGCCTAATGTCTATTATTCTGGCATGCCTATGTACAAAGGTCTTGAATACATAATGAACAACGGCGTCTGTGATGAAGTGTCTTATCCTTTCGTAGATTCTCCAGACAGTGTATGTAGAAATATTGAGATGAATCCTAATAACTTAGTTACAATTAGTAATTATGAATATGTAGGATCAAATGTAAGTGACAATATTAAGTCTGCGTTAATTAACAAAGGTCCATTAGTTTCCGGGATAAGGTTTACTGGAGTTAATCATGCAATGACTTTAGTAGGATATCGTGATATACAAGAAGGAGATTCTATCTACAGAATTGTTGAATATGATGCGGAAAACAATTTGTCAGGCATGTATCCGCAAATGTATGTTCCTATAGGAAGTGAGTACATAGGGAAAACCTGTTGGATTTTTAAAGATAATTATCCCCTAAGTAGAACATTTGAGGGTGGATATATGTATATATTATTCCATGAAGCCAATTTCCTTAATAGCACATATGCTGCAAATACCCCTATCTCAATAATTGATAATACCAGTTTAGCAGTACAGTGCTTAGATGAAGATGGTGATGGTTATTATTTTTGGGGTATAGGTCCAAAACCCGATTCAATATCTACTAATATTCCAGACTTAGCTGATGGTGATGATTCTGATTGTATGTCAGGACCGATGACTTCTTATGGATTTCTTGAAGATTTAAATCCGGATCATAGAGATACCATTTACATTTCGTCATCAGAAATATACGAAGACTTGAGTTCTGTTTATAATCATATTTGTATAAAAGCAAATGGGGTCTTAACAGTTACTAATGCTATGAATTTTTATAATGGGGCTGATATAATAGTTGAAGGAAATGGAACTTTATGTGTTAATGCAGGAACACTTAACAATGCTAATATATATTTAAATGAAGGATCTATCCTAAATATAACTAATGGTGGAACTATTAATTTGGAAAAAGGCAAAAAATTAGATATCCCTTTAGATGTTAATTTCTTTATAGATCATGGATCTGTTATAAATAATGAATTGTATGATTGAGATTATATGGTTTTAAATATTGCTTTCAACTAATTATATATATAAATATATTCAGTATATTATGCGACGACTATTAACTTTATTATCAATTCTGTACTTCACAACAAATATTGTTGCTGGAACTGTTTTTTGGCAGGAAGGTAAGAGGTGGATTATAGATAGAACATATCCTGTGTTTACGGAAAATCAATTGGTTGTATTTGTTGGTGGAGATACGATAATAAACAATACTGGCTGTAAAAAGATTTATTCACTGGACAACTCGTCTAAAAATCAGCGGTTGATTGCCTTTGGCTTTCAGACCGATAAAAAGGTATTTTGTTATTATCCAGATAGTGACATCCCCGAACTGCTCTATGATTTTGAAACAGATAAAGGAGATACTTTTGCTAAATCTGATGATATCGTATATTCAGTATATGATATAGACTCTGTAGAATGCAATGGGGAAATCTTTAGACGATGGATTTTTCAAGATGATGCAGGTAGAAAGGATGTAGGTGTGTGGATTGAAAATATTGGCAGCAATAGCAATCCTTTGTCATCATTTGTTTTGCCAGGTAATTATTACATACTTAATGCCTGTTATATAGGAGATAACATGATTTATGATTCGTCAATAGCTAAACCCTTGCCAGCAAGTATAAAAAATGCTACAAGCCACAATCAATCATTACCCTACTACTATGACCTTCAAGGCCGAAGAGTGAAGAATCCTACTAAGGGAGTGTATATAAAGAATGGTAAGAAGGTGGTGGTGAAGAAATAGAAAACGAATATCGTAAGTATGCCGTTTATACTTCAAAAGTATGCCATTTACGCATCGTAAACATATGACTTTTATCTCAAAAGTGGCATACTTATGAAACGTAGGTATGCCGCCTGTGAATATAAGTGAACAGAGCGGACCGGCAAAATAAAAAAGGTATGTGTCTCACGACGCATACCTTTCTCTTTTGAAAAAACTATAACCTAAAAATTATCTTATTCTCTTAATGTATTTCTTGTCGCCAATGATATAGAATCCTTTTGGCAGACTGTCAAAATTTTTTGCTGTTCCGACGCAGTGGCCGGCAATATTATATACACGCTCACCCTCAATCTTGCCGTTGCGTAACGCACTCTCTATGCCTGTGGGATTTGACTTGTATGTTGTTTTCACCGTTGCGCCACCTGTGTTTATCTGTCCTTTGAGACGTATGTCGGCAGAACTTGCGCCAACGAGGATGTCAACCGTTCCTTCCTCTACATCGAATGTGTGGTTCGTGTCGTTATAGTATGCCAGCTGTTCGTGCTTCAGTGGTATGGTGACAGTCTTTGTCTCGCCTGGTGCCAGCTCCACTCTCGCAAAGCCTACAAGCTGCTTTATCGGGCGGTCGAGACTTGAGTTTACATGTGCGTATAGCTGAACTATCTCGACTCCGGCCACCTTGCCGCTGTTTGTTATATCTGCGCTTACTGTTATCTCCTCTCCGGCGTTCAGCGTGTTCTTGCTTATGCTCAGGTTGTTGTAGTTGTATGTGGTGTAGCTAAGACCATAGCCGAAGGGGTAGAGCGGTGTCTTGTCGTGATACATGTAAGTGTATTTCGCTCCGCGTATGTCATAGTTGGTGAGGTCGGAAGGCAGGTCGCTCACAGAGTTGTACCATGTGGTGGTGAGCTTTCCGCCAGGATTGTGCTTGCCGAAGATGACATCGCTGATGGCCTGTCCCTGCTCCTGACCGTCATACCAGGCAGACATGATGGCAGGAATGTTCTCCTGTGCCCAGTTGATGGTGAGCGAAGAGCATGTCACAAGTACGGCTATTGTATTAGGATTAGCCTTATAAACAGCCTCAAGCAACTGCTGCTGTGCTCCCGGCAGGTTTAGATTCTTGCGGTCATGGCTCTCATCACTGACGTTAAGGTCGGTGCCAAGAGTCAGTATCACGTAGTCGGCATCGGCGGCCATTGCCACAGCCTCGTCGAAGAGTGCCTGGTTCTTTGTGCCTGCAACGTCACATCCCTGAGCATACATCACCTTATTGCCGAGAGCTGTAGGATTGCTGTCGCCCTCGTTGTAGAACTTAAACCAGTCAACGTTTATGATATACTTGTTTGTGTCATCGGCAGTAGAGAGCTTGTTGAAGATGAGATACACCGTGTGCTTGCCCGTTATTGCCTGTGCCTCTGCGGAGAGGTCGATGCTCTTTGTGACAAATGTTGTCCAGTTGTTGGCAGTTGCCGGCAGTGTCTCCTGATATACAATCTTTCCGCTTGTGGCATTGTCTATACGTATTGTAAACTGGCGGTTGCCGTATCTTCCGGCATAGCTGTAGTCAAGCTTCTTCTTGCCATTGCCAAAGTCCACATTATTATATATAAAGACGTCGCCGTTCTGTATGTTTCCGATACCAGCGTTGTCCACATCGCCCTTTGCGTTCTTTGAGTCAAACTGCTCCGCCTCAACGGTGCCGCTGCTGCAGATGTCATAACCCATGGCGTCGGCAACAGCGCTCAGTATTGTCTTCTGATATGTTGGTGTTCCAGAGTAGCCGCCAAGCTGTATGGCGTTGCCGTAAGGACCGATGACTGCAATCTTGTTCACCTTTGACGCGTCAAGCGGAAGCAGCGAGTTGCTGTTCTTCAACAGGACGATGGCCTCCTTCGATGCCTGAAGGGCAAGAGCTCTGTGCTCGTCACACTCAAGCATGCCGTCGCCAGAGTTCGCAAAAGGATTGTTTGAGTCGAACTCGCCTACAGAGAAGCGTGCCTCGGACACCCTTACAAGTGCTGTGTCAAGGTGAGCCTCGGTCATAAGACCCTTGTCTATTGCCGACTTGCAATACTGCTGGAATGTGTTACCGCAGTTCAAGTCCTCTCCGTTTATGATAGATATTGCCGATGCCTCCTCTGCTGTAGCCACGTATGCATGGCGGTTAGACTGCCAGATGTCGTCAATGGCGCCACAGTCTGACACAACGAAGCCGTTGAAGCCCCACTCGGTGCGCAGGATGTCAATAAGCAGCTCATGGCTTGCGCAGCATGGAATGC
>JAFQGS010000045.1 GCA_017415455.1 Prevotella sp. | reverse complement strand
TATGCCTGCCTCGCGCAGCTGTTCGTCTGTAAGCTGGCGGTGAGTGTGGCTCGCCGGATGCAGCACACATGTCCTTGCGTCTGCCACATGAGTGACAATATTGATAAGCTCAAGCGAGTCCATCCATTTGATAGCAGTCTCACGGTCGCCTTTCAGGCCAAAGGCAAGCACGCCGCACGAGCCGTCAGGCAGGTACTTCTTTGCCAGTTCATGACTTGCATCACTCTCAAGACCGCTGTATCTGACCCATGCCACACGCTCGTCAGAGTTCAGAAACTCTGCTATCTTCTGTGCGTTTCTGCAGTGTTGCGGCATTCTCAGGTGCAGAGTCTCAAGTCCGAGATTCAGCAGGAAGGCATTCTGCGGACTCTGTATAGAGCCTAAGTCGCGCATAAGTTGTGCCGTAGCCTTTGTGATATATGCCATTTTGCCAAACGCCTTGGTATAAGTCAGTCCGTGATAAGACTCATCCGGCGTGGTAAGTCCTGGATATTTGTCGGCATGTGCATCCCAGTCAAAGTTGCCACTGTCCACAATAACACCTCCCACTGCTGTCGCATGACCGTCCATATACTTTGTTGTAGAGTGTGTGACGATGTCACATCCCCATTCAAACGGGCGGCAGTTGATAGGTGTTGCGAAGGTGTTGTCAATGATGAGAGGTACCCCGTTAGAGTGCGCTATGCGTGCGAACCGCTCGATGTCAAGCACCTTGCAGCCCGGATTTGATATCGTTTCGCCGAAAAGAGCCTTTGTGTTTGGCCTGAATGCGTTATTAATCTCATCGTCACTGCTGTCCTGGCTGATGAAGGTACAGTCTATTCCGAGTTTCTTCAGAGTAACACCGAAGAGGTTGAAAGTGCCTCCATAGATGTCGTTGGTCACCACTATGTGGTCGCCTGCCTCACAAATGTTGAATATTGCGTAAAAGTTTGCGGCCTGACCGCTGGATGTCAGCATTGCGCCAACACCTCCCTCAAGCTCTGCTATCTTCTGGGCTACAGCGTCGTTGGTGGGATTCTGCAGTCTGGTATAGAAATATCCGCTCTTCTCAAGGTCAAAGAGCTGGGCCATCTCGTCGCTGTTGTCATATTTGAATGTTGTGCTCTGTATGATTGGCAGCACACGCGGCTCACCGTTCTTAGGCTTCCATCCCGCCTGGACACATAGCGTTGCTGGTTTCAGTTTCTTTTCCATTTGTCTCGTTTTTATAGTTTAATTCAATGCAAAAGTAAGAAAAAACAATCATAATCAGTGACAAATGAAAGCATAATGTGGTAAAATACTGATATTTAATAGTTATCAGACGTACTTTTTACGTTTTTTATCAATATCTTTGTAGCACCTAAATAGTGATGCGATGGAAGAAAATATGAGTCAGGACTGGAATAAGTTCTATCTTAAAGATGTGTCGTTTGTCAATCTCATGACACACCGTATATTCAATGTACTGATAATAGCCAACCCCTATGACGCCTTCATGCTTGAGGATGACGGGCGTGTGGACGAGAAGATTTTTAATGAATATACAGCCTTAGGACTGCGCTATCCGCCAACGTTTACACAGGTAAGTACTACCAAAGAGGCATCGCAGGTGCTCACTACGACCAGCGTTGACCTTGTGATTTGTATGCCGGGAAACGCCGATAATGACGCTTTTGCCGTTGCAAGGGCTGTAAAAGCAGAGTTTCCGGATATTCCTTGCGTTGTGCTTACACCTTTCTCGCATGGTATTACGCGCCGAATGCAGGACGAGGACCTGTCAATCTTCGACTATGTGTTCTGCTGGCTTGGCAACACTAACCTCATCTTGTCCATCATTAAGCTTATAGAGGACAAGATGAACATAGAGCATGACATTCAGGAAGCAGGCGTACAGATGATTCTTCTGGTGGAGGACAGCATCCGATTTTATTCCTCTGTGCTTCCACATCTTTATAATTATATATTGAAGCAGAGCCAGAGCTTTGCCACGGAGGCGCTTAATCCGCATAGCGCAACGCTCCGAATGCGAGGCCGTCCGAAAGTGGTTCTGGCCCGAAACTATGAAGAAGCCATGAGGCTTTATGAGAGTTTTGCCGATAATACATTAGGAGTTATCTCCGACTGCCGCTTCCCCAAAGACGGAGAGAAGGACGCCGAGGCCGGACTTAAGCTCCTGCGGGAGATAAGAAGGCGCAATGAGTACATCCCGCTCATCATGCAGAGCAGTGAGACAGATAACAGGGAGAAGGCTCTTGCGGAAGGTTTTAAGTTTGTGGACAAGAACTCCAAGACCATGAACATTGACCTTCGCAGGCTTATGGAGAGGCACATGGGATTCGGCGACTTTATCTTCCGTGACCCGAAGACAGGCGAGGAGATAAAGAGAGTGAGAAATCTCAAGGAGCTTCAGGACAATGTCTTCAGCATACCCAATGACTCAATGCTCTATCATATATCGCGCAACCACATGAGCCGGTGGCTCTGTGCGAGGGCCATTTTCCCCGTGTCGGCATTCCTTAAGACTGTTACCTGGCACAAGTTGCAGGACGTTGACCTGCACAGAAAGATTATATTCGACGCCATTGTGCAGTATCGTCACATGAAGAATCTCGGTGTTGTGGCCCTGTTTGACCGCGACCGCTTCGATGTGTACAGCCATTTCGCACGCATTGGCGACGGCTCTCTGGGCGGAAAAGGGCGCGGACTGGCATTCCTTGACAATATCATAAAGACCCATCCGGAGGTTAATGACTTTGAGGGTGTTAAGGTGTGCATACCCAAGACGGTAGTGCTCTGCACGGATATCTTCGATGAGTTCATGGAGAACAACAATCTGTATCAGATTGCTTTGAGTGATGCCAGCGACGAGGAGATTCTGCAGCATTTCCTGAAAGCACAGTTGCCAGACAAGTATATAGAAGACTTCTATGCTATCTTCGGAGCCACCCAGTGTCCTATCGCGGTGCGCTCGTCAAGTCTTCTGGAAGATTCCCACTATCAGCCTTTTGCCGGAATCTACTCCACTTACATGATACCATACATTGATGACAAGCAGAAGATGCTGCAAATGGCGGGCGCTGCCATCAAGAGTGTGTATGCATCGGTGTACTACAAGGACTCAAAGGCATACATGACAGCCACGAGCAATGTCATAGATCAGGAGAAGATGGCTGTGGTTCTGCAAGAAGTGGTGGGCAAGAGATATGGAGACCATTTCTATCCGAACGTCAGTGGCGTGCTGCGGTCGCTGAACTATTATCCGATAGGTTATGAGACGACGGAGGAAGGCATTGCGAACCTGGCGCTTGGACTGGGAAAATACATCGTGGATGGTGGTCAGACACTGCGCGTTAGTCCGTATCATCCCGACCAGATACTGCAGATGAGCGAGATGGAGATTGCCCTGCGGCAGACGCAGACGCAGTTTTATGCGCTTGATATGTCGCATGTCAGCGACGACTTCAAGGTAGATGACGGCTTCAACATCCTGAAGATGAAGGTTAAGGAGGCCGACAAGGAAGGCTCATTGCAGTACATAGCCTCTACGTATGATCCTTACGACCAGATTATCCGGGACGGAATCTACGAGGGAGGGCGCAAGATAATATCCTTCTGCGGCGTGCTCCAGCAGGGCGTTTTCCCGCTGCCCGAGTTGTTGCAGATGAGCATGCGTCTTGGCTCTGAGGGCATGAGAAGACCTGTGGAGATAGAGTTTGCGTGCAACATCAATGAAGACCGCACCGGAGAGTTCTATCTCTTGCAGATACGTCCGATAGTGGACAGCAAGCAAGTGCTTGACGAAGACCTTATATCCATTGCCGACGAGAAGTGCCTTCTGCGCTCTCACAACTCGCTGGGTCATGGCATATGCGACAACGTCTGTGATGTGGTTTATGTCAAGGTTGGCGAGGATTTCACCGCGGCTAACAACCCACAGGTTGCCGATGAGATAGAACGCATCAACAGGAAGTTCCTTGCCGAGGGCAGGAACTATGTGCTTGTGGGTCCGGGAAGATGGGGCTCCAGCGACCATTGGCTTGGCGTTCCGGTTAAGTGGCCGCACATAAGCGCGGCGCGTGTCATCGTGGAACTGGGGCTGGAGAATTATAATGTGGACCCCAGTCAGGGCACACACTTCTTCCAAAACCTTACCAGTTTCGGCGTAGGTTACTTCACAATAGGCGCAAGTACAGGCGACGGACTCGTTCAGCAGCAATTACTTGACGAGATGCCGGCGGTGGAGGAGACCACCTATGTGCGCCATGTGCGTTTCGAACAACCGCTGAAGATAATGATGGACGGCATGAAACAAGAGGGTGTAGTGCTGTTGCCAGAGGACAACTGACGCCTTATCAAGGCAATTGCCGGTGGCGCATACCTGTCGTATGATTATAAGGCGGGTGTGCGCCATTTATATAATGTGGAAGAACTTACGATGAACGATGCTATATATTATGGATAGTGTCCAATGTGCAGATAATCAGATAATTACCGCCTTGTGGTCTTCAGTGTTCCGAAAAGGCATCAATCAGCCTCCGTTTGATTATCAAATGCGGTGCGTTCAGATATGAAACGCATGACGGTCGGGTATCAAATACAAAACAAGCGTTGTCTGCATGGCTTTTGATTTTTGTCAAAAAACAAGAGGATATATAAAACTAATAAGGTAAAAACATTGCATATTTCCCGCAATACGATTAAATTTGCAACGTGTTTTTCATAGTATTAGATTTAAGGTTAATAGGTAGGTGTACGGCGGTACACCATTTTTTTTGCCCTTAAGTCATACAGCCTCCATGCTCTTCCTAACTCATCCTCACCCCGGCTGATTCCATTGCGCCTGCCGCTTTGTTGTAAGAATAAATATCGTAAATGCCACTAAAAGTTATAAAATCATCTTTTTTGTGCATCCGTTTATTGATAATTTTATTATCTTTGCAGATGTATAATATTCAAAACTAAAACAATTTACAAAAATGAAAAAGTATTTAGCAGAGATGATTGGCACTATGGTGCTGGTTCTTATGGGTTGCGGTGCGGCAATATTCAATGGAGGTTGCGGTACACCTGCACAAGTATTAATGGTAGCTGTAGCATTCGGTCTGGCTGTAGTGTCAATGGCTTACACCATAGGAGGTGTCAGCGGATGCCACATTAATCCTGCAATCACACTCGGTGTATGGCTCAGCGGCCGCATGTCGGGCAAAGACGCGGGCATGTATATGGTATTTCAGGTAATCGGTGCGTTCATCGGCTCTGCAATACTTTATGCTATACTGGCAAGCGGTGTTGAGGTTACCGGAACAACAACAGGCGCTAATGACGTAGGCGAGGGACTGCAGATGGCAGGTCTTATCGCTGAAATCGTATTCACAGCGGTATTCGTTCTTGTAGTACTTGGTACAACAGACGCAAAGAAAGGCGCAGGAAACTTCGCAGGACTGGCTATCGGTCTGTCGCTAATCCTCGTACACATCGTATGCATTCCAATAACAGGCACATCTGTAAACCCAGCCCGTTCTATTGCACCTGCAGTATTCCAGGGCGGCACAGCATTGTGCAATCTGTGGATATTCATCGTTGGACCATTCGTGGGAGCAGCAATAGCAGCAGGCATCTGGAAACTTGTTGCATGCGATAAGGACTAAAGTCTCAGCGCATACAGCCACATGTGGCGGTCCTGCCGCATGACAAAAAGGCTGCATGCAGGCAGACACAATCTGCCGGATGACATCAGGATAAGAAAGAGTGTTTTGCCAAATAAATATTGCAAAACACTCTTTTGTGCTTGTACACAGTATAATAAATACTAATATACACCGCAAGATGATATGAAAAAGTGTTTCAACTCTTTGTCGGGAGAAATTAAAATGTTAACTTTGCGGTGTCTTATTTACAGACAGTTACATTAATAAAACATATAAAAAAGAAGATTTATGGTAAGTTACAAAGACCTTGGCTTGGTAAACACAAGTGAGATGTTTAAGCGAGCTATTACTGGAGGTTATGCCATTCCGGCATTCAACTTCAACAACATGGAGCAGTTGCAGGCCATCATCAAGGCTTCTGCAGACCTCAAGTCTCCTGTAATCCTGCAGGTATCAAAGGGCGCACGCGGATACGCTAACCAGACTTTGCTGCAGTATATGGCACAGGGTGCTGTTGAATATGCTAAAGAACTGGGTTGCGCTAATCCTGAGATAGCACTTCACTTGGACCATGGTGACAGCTTCGAGACATGCAAGAGCTGTGTAGATACTGGTTTCTCATCTGTCATGATAGACGGATCTCACCTCCCATATGATGAGAACGTGGCTCTGACTAAGAAAGTTGTAGAGTACGCTCACCAGTATGGCGTAACCGTTGAGGGTGAGCTTGGAGTATTGGCAGGCGTTGAGGACGATGTAGTAGCAGAGGAATCACACTACACAAAGCCTGAGGAGGTTATCGACTTCGTAACAAAGACAGGCGTAGACTCACTCGCTATCTCTATCGGTACAAGCCATGGCGCATACAAGTTCAAGCCAGAGCAGTGCACACGTGATCCAAAGACAGGCAAGCTTGTGCCTCCTCCATTGGCATTCAACGTGCTTGATGCAATCATGGAGAAGCTCCCAGGATTCCCAATTGTACTCCATGGCTCATCATCAGTGCCACAGGAATACGTTGATATGATTAATGAATACGGTGGCAAATTGCCAGATGCTGTTGGTATACCTGAGGAGCAGTTGCGTAAGGCTTCGGCAAGTGCGGTATGCAAGATCAACATCGACTCTGACTCACGTCTTGCCTTTACAGCTGCTGTTCGTAAGACATTGGCTGAGAAACCAGGTGAGTTCGACCCACGTAAGTATTGCGGACCAGCTCGCGAGGAGATGGAGAAGATGTACAAGCACAAGATTGTTGACGTGCTCGGTTCTGACAATAAGCTTGCTAAATAAGCACTTGTCTCACATCGGAATATGCCGCCAGTCTGTATGACAGGCGCCAATATATGATAAAAGAGATTCCTTCTTAATTGATGAGGGAATCTCTTTTTTATTGTATCTTATGCCGGGATGTCTTGGCTTTTCATATCTTTAGCGGTATATTTGATAATCAGTCAAGGTGCGTTTGGGTATTAATCGCAGAGTGTTTGGGCATCATTTGTAGTGCGTTTAGGCATTATTTGCGGTCCGCTTGAGCATCATTTGTGATGAGGCTGGTGGTGATGTGTGGAGAAACAAATAAGAAAGAGTATTGCCCATGAAGTATGGATATGAGAGAACCGGATGTCAGCCGCATGATGACTGACATCCGGTTCCATTTGTTTTGATGCCCGGCTCTTGTTGCTCTGATGCCTGGCTCTTGTTGCTCTGATGCCCGGCTCTTGTTGCTCTGATGCCCGACTCTTGTTATTCTGATGCCTGGCTTTTGTCGTTCTGATGGCAGGTTCTTGTTATTCTGACATCCGGCTCCTACTTGTTATTATGCAGACTCGCTGCCGTTTCGGTATGCTCTTGGTGACATTCCGAACTCGCTCTTGAAGCATCTGCTGAAATATTTAGGGTCGGAGAATCCGCAGTTGTATGCTATCTCGTTGATGTTCAGCTCCGTCTGGCTCAGCATTCGCTGTGCTTTCTGTAGTCGTGTTATGCGCAGCAGATCGTTTGGTGTGGTGTCGAGCAGGGTGCGCAGCTTTCTGTTCAGTGCCGATCTGCTCACGCATGCGGCAGAAGCCATTCCGTCGACGTTGATGTCGGGGTCACCGATATTCTGCTCAATATATTCCAGAATGCGTCTTATGAACATGTCATCCTCTGCCTTTATGTGTGCGGCCATCAGTATCTGAGTGTCTTTGTTGTCGCTGCTCAGCAGGCTGAATTCGCTGTTTGGTTTCCCAGACCGTTCCATGCTGTCGTCTGTCTTGTCTTTCACCTCATGGCGTTCGGCGTTTTTCTCGTTTATGGCCAGCAGGCTCATGTATGCGTCGAGAGTCTCTTTTCGCTGGCGTTTTAGATACCTTATATAGTTTATGGTGTATGTAACGCCGGCTATCAGCAGTCCGAACAGCAGTATGTATATCACTTGTGCGAATGTGGTCTCCCATATTCTGGGCTCCACAATGATGGTTATCTGCCTTGTGTTGTCGTTCCACTGTCCGTATCTGTTGGTTGACTGCACGCTGAGAGTGTATTCCCCGGGTTTCAGGTCGAAGAAAGTCAGTGTGCGGTTCTTGCCCTCATAGCGCCAGTTGTTGTCGTTCAGCTTTGTCCTGTAGAATATATTACTGTTGTCTATGAAGTCGATTGCCGCGTAGGTAAGCGTGAAGTTACGCTCGCCTGGTGCTATGTACAGCGTGTCTTTCTGGCAGATGTTGATGTCCTTCTCCTTGCCTTGTACTGTAAGACTTGTGAATACGAGCGGTGGAATGTTCCTTTTCTCCTTCAGTTCTTTGCCGTCTATGGTCAGCACTCCATGCGTATGGCCTATCAGCCACTGCCCGTCGGGGCGCTGTATTGGCTTTATCTCGGTGAAGTCGCACTTCGTAGTCCAGAAGTTTGAGCAATACATGTTGCTCTCCTTTGTGTCAGGATTGTATAATATTACCTTGTTGTTGCTTATTATCATGACATCTTTCCCGTAGTGTGCCACGGCATAGCTCATGTAGATAGGGTTCTCATTGTTCTCCACAATGCTGAATTCCAGTTTGTCATTGAGCAGGTCTTCAGTGTTGACTATGTTCACACCTCCGCTCTCAGTGGCAATGAATATGCGTCCGCTGGCATCCTTCAGCATGTCGAGTATTATGTTGTTGCTGAGGCTGTTGGCACGTTTCGGCTCCCGTATGTGCTGTTTGAAGATGATGTCTTTGAAGTTGTCAGACTTTATGTCAGCAACAACCAGTCCCTCGTCGGTGCCCACCATTATTATGTTGTCGGTAGGGAAGAGGATGGTTCTTGCCCTTTTCCACTCCTGTTTGTATCCGCTCAGTCCGTTGTCGGCGTTTATTATCTTCGGGTTATCTGTGCTTTTGCCGGTTATGCAGCATACTCCTCCTCCCAGCATTGCCATCCAGAGCCTTCCCTTGCTGTCCTCCTTGATGTTGTAAATATCCTTTACCGGCAGAAGGTTGTTGTCTGAAGGCTCGTGTTTAATCTGTTTTATAAGGAATGAGTTGTCATCTTTCTTGTTCAGCCTGAACACTCCCTCGCCCTTTGTTCCCAGCCATATTGTTCCGTCTTTGCTCTGCAATGTGCTGTAAACGGGTGCCGGGAACTGGCGGAATGATGGTTGTATGTTGCCGCTCTGGTTAAGATATCCAATCAGTTTGTTGTCGGCAGAATATATTCTCACCGCCTTGTCCTCCTTGGTTGCTATCCAGTAGCGCTTCATGTTGTCAACAAGGAACGCCCTTGGAGTCATGTTCTCTGTCTCCTTTATGCTCTTGGCAGGATATGATATGCTGCTTACCTTGTACATTCCGAACTTAGGCATAATCCATTTGTTGCCCTGCCTGTCGGTGAAGATGCTCCTGATGTCGGTGATAGTGCGGTCACCGTATGTCTCCTTGTGCATTCCGAACGGCTCGTCAAACGCAAAGATGCAGTTGCGTCCTTTAGCTATCTTCTCGTATGTGTTCTTCTTCTGGCTCTCAGGTATCTCCTCGAAGGTGTACGTGTCGGTCCTGAACTTGTACATCTTGTATCCCTGTGTGCACAGCAGAATATGCCCGTCGTCGTCAAGAACGATGTTAAGTATGCGGTCGTTGGCGGTTATCGTGCTGAAGCCCGGCTTGTTTCTGATGTACTCAAAGTCGTATCCGTCGTATCTGTTGAGGCCGTTCCATGTGGATATCCATATCATGCCGCTGTTGTCTTGCTGCACCTGAGTGACGTGAGTATGTGATATCCCGTCGTTGTCGTTGAGGTGTTTTATGTCATAATGCTGTGCCTTTGTCTGTGGAATGGCAATAAGCGCAAGTAGAAGAAATATGTATCTCATTTGTACAAAATAGTAGTAGTTAATTGCTGTGTTATCAGTTCTGATAAGCCTGTACACATTATTATTCCACAAAGATACTACTTTTTTGTTAAACAGATTATGTTTTTGATAATAACTTTAGTGAATAATTTTCCTCAAAGTATATTTCCCTATATAAAGACCGGCATTGTGTTTATGGTTGGTGAGTGTGATGTTGGCGCCGCTGCGGCCTTTTTATGGCGTGTGAAAGGCCTGAGTGTAATATGTGGAATGTAACATTATGATATACAGGTGGTTGTTGAATAAAAAACAAAAGGTCATCAAATGCAAACCATTTGATGACCTTTCGCAGTCTGTTTTATGCCTTTCCGCCGCCCGTTTGATGCCTTTTCCCTACCGGTTTGATGTTCTTTCCAGTAGTGGCTGGTGTGAGGCGTCATCCGGTGAAGGCATCAGTCCAGTATGTATAGGGCGTATGCTGTGCCCCGTCAGGGCGTTTTACTTTATCACTTCAGTGTTTATACTCTCCACGTTTCCTGTCACAGGATTAAGCACAAGACTTGTGGAATACTTCTTTCCGAAGAGGTTTCCGCTCAGAGCCTCTGTCCTTCCGAACTGCGCCGCATATAGTTCATAGCCGCCCCATACGCTCTCCTCGCGGTGTAGTGTTATGCTTATCTTTCCCGGAAGGTTCACATATATGCCGGCATTGTCCTTCACCTTCTTGCTGTCCTCTACCGTAGTCTGAATGGTAGGGATGCTTTGCAGGTCCTCTATTGTTATGAAATAAGGCTTGCCAGCAAGGTCGTCGTTGTCGGTAAAGCCCAGCTTCTGAGAGAATCTGAACAGCAGTTCCTTGTTGACTTCTTTCGTAGGGATGTAGGTTATGACCTTCTCCACAGTGTCCTTCACTGTGACACCCTCGAAGAGTTGTGTCAGCGCCGCCTCCTGAGTGTCAAGATTCTTGAGCATGATGCGCAGCTGCTCGCCGTCCTTTGGCATGAAGTCAGCCTGTCCTTTGGTAAGAAGACTCTTGCTCTCGCGTATCTCATAAATCTCCTGTGCGCACAACTCAGCCGTCTTTGCGGAGTTACCCGCCGCCAGAATCTCAGCACTCATGTAGTCCTTCGGGTTCAGTGGTGCGGCCTTTGGTGCCGGAACAAACGCCTTGGGCTGTTTGATTGTTCGTGGTGTGGCATTAACTGCCAGCAGAACACCATTCTCATCGCGGTTGATGGTGCGTATGCTGTGCTTCGCGTCAATCTTTGCCGTATATTCCTTTGTGGAGTCTGGCACTCCGTAAGATGTCAGTTTCATGCCCGTTATGCGATATCTCACAGAAGGTTCCATGCTTATGTCTGTGCGCTTGAGATATTTCTCCGCATATTTAGCATACTCTCCCGGAGTGTATGTCGTCTTCTCCACCAGCATTGTCATGCGTAAGGCGGTGCGTGGAAGGAAGTAGGTTGAGCCCTGTGTCACCGGCTCGTTCTGTGCCATAGAGCCTGCCGCGCATCCCATTGCGAGCAAGGCTGTGATAAATAATCTTCTCATTTTCATTATGTTTTTAGTCGTTTAATCTGTTGAATGCCTTTGGCAGGAATGCTATTATGTCGCTTGCCATGAGGCTTTCCTCGCCCAGTTCTCTTGCGGCAAGGTCTCCGGCGAGTCCGTGCAGATACATGCCCAGCAGACAAGCGTCGCCCTTCTGGTATCCGCGGGCAAGCAGTCCGGTTATTATTCCGGTAAGAACGTCGCCGCTGCCAGCCGTTGCCATGCCAGCGTTGCCGGTAGAGTTGAATATTATGTTGCCGTCGGGGGTGCACAAGGCTGTGTACTTACCCTTCAGCAGAATATATGCTTTCAGTTGCTCTGCCATGTCCTGAGCCTTGCAAAGACGCTCGTAGCTGTTGCTGAATCTGTTGCCAGCCATCCTCTCCATCTCCTTCGGATGAGGTGTCATGATAACTCCCGGCGGCAGCTGTTGCAGCCAGGCTCTGTGACTGGCGAGTATGTTAAGCGCATCGGCATCAAGCACAATGGGCACCTGCGAACGCCGTATCTGAGTGATGATGGCTATTGCCGTATGCTCGTTAGTGCCTATGCCCGGACCTATTCCCACCGCATCGTAGTCCTCCATGGGCAGAGCCTCGCTGATGTGATGGTCCTCCTTGTCGGCGCTTACGATAGCCTCCGGCACGGATATCTGCATGATGTCGTTGTTGCGTCGTGCCGTTCTTACTGTCACCTTGCCGGAACCTGCCCTCAGACAAGCCCTTGCGGCGAGGATGGCAGAACCCGCCATGCCATGGCATCCGGCAAGAAGCAGAGCGTGCCCCATCTCTCCCTTATGCGCGAACTCATTGCGCTTGAGCAGCAACTTTCTTATGTCGTTCTCCTCGGCAATGCTGTATCTCGTCCAGAGAATCTCCTCTCCCTCCTTGCTCAGGCGTATGTCAAGGACCTTTAGCTTACCTATGAACTGCTGGTTCTCGGCAAACAGGAACGCAAGTTTCTTATGCTGCAAGGTCAGAGTGAGGTCGGCCTGTATGATGTTTGTACCGATGTTGTATGTGTTGTCTTCCGCCATGAGTCCGGAAGGCATGTCGATACTCACCACCTCAGCCTGTGACTTGTTTATATATCTTACCAGAGAGGCGAATCCTCCGGCAAGAGGCTTGTTGAGGCCGGAGCCGAACAGACCGTCGATGATCACCGTTCCTTTCTCCAGTCGGGGCGGATCAAACTCATCCTTCACCTCGGTGAAGCTCTTTATGCGGTTGCTGTCAACAATCCTCTGGCGGTTAATGGCACAGTCCTCGGAAAGCTTGTTGCTGATGTTGAACAAGTAAACGGATAGTTTGTAGCCTTTCTCTGCAAGCATTCTCGCCACAGCCAGGGCATCACCGCCATTGTTTCCGGGACCGGCGAAGACAACAAACGGAACCTCATTGCTCCATGTTTCGGAAATGGTCCATGTGAGAGCTCGTGCCGCACGCTCCATAAGGTCAACCGACTTTATAGGCTCATGCTCTATGGTAAATCTATCAAGCTCACGTATCTGAGTGGCAGTAAATATCTTCATACTCTGCAAAAATACAAATAAATGGTAATATATACTGCTTGTTTGATATATTTTTACTAATTTTGTACCAAAATTACACAATGCATTATGGCACCAATTAAGATTTTGGATAAGGCGTTCAGTCCCTCAATTCCAGAGGAGGAAATACTTAAAAACGTAAAGAAGGTGGCTGACCGCATCAGTAAGGACATGGAGGGAAAGAACCCTTTGCTGCTTGCTGTGCTTAATGGCTCATTCGTGTTTGCCGCTGACCTTATGCGAATGATAACCATTCCTTGCGAGATATCATTCGTGAAACTGGCGTCGTATCAGGGTACCACATCAACAGGAACAATAAAAGAGGTGATAGGTATCAATGAGGACCTGCAGGGCAGAACCGTGATTATTGTTGAGGATATTGTGGAAAGCGGTCTTACCATCAAAAGAATGATGGAGACACTTGGAACACGAGGACCGAAGTCAATACACGTATGCACGCTGCTCTTGAAGCCTGAAAGACTGAAGGTTGACTTAGATATTGAGTATGCGGCAATGGAAATTCCAAACGACTTTATTGTTGGATACGGACTGGATTACGACCAGCAGGGTAGAGGATTGAGAGACATCTACACCGTGGTAGAAGACTAATCAAGACCATCATAGTAAAAAGATAATAATAAATAGGGTCATCCCAGTGAGCCTGTGTCAAGGTAAGCATGGGGTGAAAGACAATAATTTTAAAGTAAAAAGATGAAGAATATTGTAATCTTTGGTGCTCCCGGCTCAGGCAAGGGAACACAAAGCGATCTTATGATTGAGAAGTACGGACTGGGACATATATCAACAGGTGACGTGCTGAGAAAGGAAATAAAGGAAGAGACAGAGCTCGGAAAGACAGCGAAGATGTTCATAGACAAGGGACAGCTTATACCAGACGACCTTATGATTGATATTCTGGCGCATGTTTATGACGGCTTCGGCAAAGATCACGACGGAGTGATATTTGACGGATTCCCACGCACAATACCACAGGCTGAGGCTCTCAGCAAGATGTTGGACGAGCGCGGACATAAGGTGGCGGCAATGATAGAGCTTGATGTTCCGGAAGAGGAGCTGATGACAAGACTTATCAAGCGCGGACAAGAGAGCGGACGCTCTGATGATAATGAGGAGACTATAAAGAAGCGTCTTGATGTTTATCATAGTCAGACAGCACCACTGATAGAGTGGTACAAGAAAGAGAATATACACAATCATATCAACGGACTCGGCGAGATGAGCCGTATATTCGGTGATATCTGTCAGGTGGTGGATGCCATTTGATGAGAAGACAGAATAATATCAGCGGCCAGAAGGCTGCTAAGTGAATCTCCAATAAAATCCATAAAGGCAATGGCTGAAAGCAATTTCGTAGATTATGTGAAGATTTATTGCCGCTCAGGAAAGGGCGGCAAGGGCTCTATGCACCTCAGGCATGTGAAATATCAGCCTAACGGAGGCCCTGACGGGGGCGACGGAGGGCGTGGAGGTAACATCTATTTGCGCGGTAACCATAACTATTGGACATTGCTTCACCTGAAGTATCAGCGTCATGTGCGTGCCGAACATGGAGGAAACGGAGGCAGCAACAAATGTCATGGAACGGACGGAAAGGATGTTTACATTGATGTTCCGTGCGGAACTGTGGTGTATAATGCCGAGACTGGAAAGTATATCTGCGATGTGATGCACGACGGACAGGTGGTTATGCTGCTGAAAGGAGGCCGCGGAGGACTTGGCAATTATCAGTTCAGGACAGCCACAAATCAGGCTCCTCGCTATGCGCAACCAGGTGAGCCGATGCAGGAGATGACCGTCATCATGGAGCTGAAGCTGCTGGCAGACGTCGGACTTGTTGGCTTCCCGAATGCAGGTAAGAGCACTCTGCTCTCGTCGGTATCCAGTGCCCGCCCAAAGATTGCAAATTATCCGTTCACAACTCTTGAGCCATCGCTTGGCATTGTGGAATATCATGACAAACAATCGTTTGTCATGGCTGATATCCCTGGTATCATAGAAGGTGCGAGTGAGGGAAAGGGTCTGGGACTAAGATTCCTCCGTCATATAGAGAGAAACTCGCTGTTGCTGTTCATGGTGCCAGGTGACACTGACGACATAAAGAGAGAATACGAGATATTGCTTAACGAACTGGCTAACTTTAATCCAGAAATGTTAGGCAAGCATCGCGTACTTGCTGTGACAAAATGCGACCTGTTGGATGATGAGCTGATAGATATGCTGAAAGAGACAACGCCAGATGACATCCCGGTTGTATTCATATCAGCAGTAACCGGACAAGGCATTTCGGAGCTAAAAGAGGTGCTTTGGAAGGAGCTCAATAGCGAGAGCAATAAGATTCAGGGCGTTATCGTGGAGGATACTCTCGTTCATCGTGACAAGGATATCCGCCAATTGCCCGCCGAGCTTACAATAGAAGGTGAGGATGACATAGAGTTCATAGACGAGGATGATATTGAGTTCCTTGACGATTACGAGCTCTATGATGACGAGGAATAATCTGTTTGAGTATTGTGAATATCTTAATGGCTTGCGTTAAGAGCTTAAACATGATGCGCCATTCACTGACTTATATTGCAAACAATGCCAATGGGTATCTGTAGGATACTCTTTATGGCAGTGATGAGATTTACAGATGGACATAAACAAACCCCGACTGACATATTATGACATATCTCCTTGCGCCGTGGCTTTCAGCACAACACGGCATGGGGGATGTAGTCAGGGACCACATGCGACATTCAACATCAACAGATATTGTGGTGACACTGAGCAGTGTGTGTCGCAAAACAGAAAACGTCTTGCTGATATTCTTGGAATAGATGAGAAACGGATTGTTGTCCCTCATCAGACTCATGGCACTCAGGTAAGACTCATAGCAAATGATTTCTTTGAACTTCCGGATAACGTCAGGGATATGATTCTTGACGGGGTGGATGCTGTCATGACTTCAGAGAGCGATGTATGTATAGGTGTCTCGACAGCCGATTGTATTCCTGTTGTTATATATGACAGCGAGCATCATGCCGCATGCGTTGTGCATGCAGGCTGGAGAGGCACGGTGGCACGTATTGTAATGAAGGCGGTAGGAGCCATGTCGGATGCTTTCCATAGTCGCCCGCAATGCCTGAAGGCTGTCATCGGACCAGGTATATCACTTGATTGCTTCGAGGTTGGCGATGAGGTGTATAGTGAGTTTGCGTCAGCGGGCTTTGACATGGCACGCATAGCACGCAGATATGAAGCAAGTGGCGGAGCCGGCGGGCATGAGAAATGGCATATAGACTTATGTGAGTGCAACCGGTTGCAGCTCATTGGCGTAGGGGTTGACGATGAAAACATATTCATGTCGGGCATCTGTACATATAAGAACGTGGACGACTATTTCTCCGCGCGCCGTCTTTCTGTGAATTCCGGACGTATATATACAGGAGTGGTACTGAGACCTTTGCCTGTGAAGGAATAAGAAACGGGGTGGCGAGGCTTGTCGATGCTGCCAAAGCGACACGTTGAGGATGCCGTTAATTGTAATAAAAGCAAAAGCTTTCGCATATCAGGAGACCTGTCGCTCCTTGTTGATGCGAAAGCTTTCTTTCTGTTGTTGCTTTATGTGTGATTAGTATCACTTCTTATGTCTTGTGGCTCTCTGCTGGCGATATTTGGCTTTTTGCATAGCAGAACCACTTCCATGCGCGCCGGTAATGTATTTTTTCTTCTTAGCTTTGGTCTTTACCTTACCGTCGTCATCACGTTTCTTATCTCCTCCTCTGCCAAACTTTATGCCGTTCTGGAGAATCAAGTCAAAATCGTCCATGTGCTTTGTTCGTTTTGAATTATGAATTACGGATTCTGGGTTGTATGCCTTGCGGATGTTGAATTGTAAGTGTGATGGGCGTTTACTATATCTTCTCCTTTGCGGTTTGAGGTTGTCTCGTAGAAACATCACGCCCGTTTCATGCGCTTTCTGGCATTATAACTCAAAATCCGTAATCCTTTATTTGTTGTATATCTGTCATTAATGGTGGAACAGTCTTACGCCGGTGAACGCCATTGTAATGCCATACTTGTCGCAGGTCATTATAACATGGTCGTCGCGTACAGAGCCTCCTGCCTGTGCAATATACTCCACTCCGCTCTTGTGGGCGCGCTCAATATTGTCGCCAAATGGGAAGAACGCGTCACTTCCGAGAGCAACCTTGGTGTTCTTTGCAATCCATTCCTTCTTTTCCTCCATTGTGAGCACCTCCGGCTTCTCCTTGAAGAACAGCTGCCATGTGCCCTCAGCCAGAACATCCTCATGGTCTTCTGAGATGTAAACGTCTATTGTGTTGTCGCGGTCAGCACGGCGTATGCCGTCAACAAATGGCAAGTTCAATACTTTCGGATGCTGTCTCAGCCACCATATGTCCGCCTTGTTTCCTGCCAGGCGGGTGCAATGTATACGGCTTTGCTGTCCTGCTCCGATACCTATCGCCTGTCCGTCCTTCACGTAACATACCGAGTTCGACTGTGTGTATTTAAGAGTTATAAGAGCTATGATGAGGTCTCGCTTAGCCTCTTCTGTGAATGTCTTGTTTGCTGTAGGTATGTTCTCGAACAATGTAGGGTCGTCAAGCTTTATCTCATTGCGCCCTTGCTCGAATGTAATGCCAAACACCTGCTTGTGCTCAATAGCCTCCGGCACATAGTCAGGGTCTATTTTTATGACATTATATGTGCCCTTGCGCTTGTCTTTCAATATCTCTATAGCCTCAGGAGTATAGTCAGGCGCAATCACTCCGTCGCTCACCTCGCGCTTTATCAGTGTGGCAGTGGCAGCGTCGCAAGTGTCGCTCAGTGCTATGAAGTCGCCGTATGACGACATGCGGTCAGCACCTCTGGCACGTGCATAGGCGCAGGCTATTGGCGACAGCTCAATCTTAACGTCGTCAACAAAGTATATTTTCTTCAGTGTGTCGCTAAGAGGAAGTCCTATGGCGGCACCTGCAGGTGACACATGCTTGAATGATGTTGCCGCCGGTATTCCTGTTGCCGCCTTCAGCTCCTTTACCAACTGCCATGCGTTCAGTGCGTCAAGGAAGTTGATGTAGCCAGGTCGGCCGTTGATAACTTCTATTGGTAACTCGCCATCATTCATATATATGCGTGATGGTTTTTGATTAGGATTACATCCGTACTTTAATGCTAATTCTTTCATTTCAGTCTTATAAGATTGTTTTCTATGTGCAAAGTTACTGCAATTGCAGTTTAATACAAAATATAAGAACTCTTTTTTTGCCTACGTTGGTATGAGCAATAATCTTTCTTATCCCGAACTGGGGTATTATATCCTTGGCATATCTTGAATTTAAGGTATTTGTAAAACAGTAAAAGGTTCACCGGCAAAGTCTCCGATATTTTGGATGTCGGAGATACTTATTTGCCGCATAACATAAAAAACTATGGGTTTGTTGCATGAATGATAATTTTATTTGTACTTTCGCATCATCGTAACCACCGTTACGGTAATGAATATTACGATAAAACTTATAGCTATGAGATTTTTTGATAGAGAACAAGAGTTTGAGAAGCTTGAAGAGATAGAAGAACTATCTCATGAAGTTGCCCAATTCACCATCATTCAATGGGTAAAACATACGTGCCGGATAATGCCGATGCAAAGCGGACACATCTGAATCGGGAACTGATAAAATTTCCGCAAGGAGTTGCGAACAGGACTGAGGCTATTCAGTATCGTATAGACCATGCAGGTCTGCACAGAAAGGTCGGTAAGAATCAGACTAAAGCTATACGTATCATCTTGACAGGAACACACGAGTAGATGATGAAGCTTCAGCGTGAAGGTAAACTTGACCAATGGATTAAGGCCAACCTATCATGGCTCAAAGAAACATTCGGTGAGGAGAATCTTGTATCGTGTGTGCTGCACATGGATGAGAAGACACCCCATCTTCATGCCACTATCATACCCATCGTGACCACAGAACGTAAACGCAAGGAGCGTGAGGGTAACAAGAAATATGCAACCAAGAGTGGACCACGATTATCCGCAGATGATGTAATGTCTCGTGGTAAATTGTTTCAATACCAGAATACATATGCTGTTGCAATGAAACAATTCGGTTTGCAACGTGGTGTAGTTGGTTCTACTGCCCGACATAAGACTAACGGTCAATACTATCGTGAGCAGATGTTGAAATACGAAGATGACATAGAGAGATTGCAGGCTGAAGTAGAAAAGGCACGTGAAGGACGTTCAAAGATATTGTCATTCTTCGGTACGGGAGAATTGGCCGAAGCAAAGAAAAAACTATCGGATAAGGACAAGCAGATAGAAAAGTTACAGCAACGCATAGCACAATTAGAGCAAGAGCAACTACAACTAAAGGAGCAACATAAGACAGAACTAGCGAAATATCGCAATGGTTATATGGCAGAGATTGACAAGGCCATAAAACGAGCCGAGATTGCCGAGCGAAAGAGTATTGCTCACGAAGCTACCATAGAAAAGCAGAAGCAACGTATTGACACGCTTGACAGAAAGGCCAATCCGCATCGATATTGCTTGTCATCGGGTGCAACACTCACAGGTATTCGCATGTCGCCTCGACATTCAAACATACCAAGCCTTCGCATTCAAACTAAGGTGGAAAATGAGACCTTTGAGGATGCGAAGTATTTCGAGTGGTACAATCCTGTTATACAAAAGTATCTGAATGGTGAGCTTACCGAATATGAATTGGTCAATGAAATCTTCGAGCCGTTTGAGCAAGTGAGCCAGGTTCAAGCCCAACTGCTTGGTGCTACATTTGAGATGCTTTCAGGTGGTCCAGCACAGACTCATGTTGGCACAGGTGGCGGTGGTTCATCATCGGATATGCCCTGGGAGAGAAGAAGAATGATAATAATCTGACTACCCCTAGACGAAAACGGTAACTTTGGTCGCTAACGAATAAGGAAACTAACTTTTTTACAAGAGAATTGCAGATTTTCGGAGTTTTCTTCGTGAATCTGCAAATCCTTTTATAAATTTGTGTTCAAAAATTGACAATTCATTACCTGAAAGGTCTTTGTAAAGACGATGGCCGTTGGGGTTACAAAAATATTATTGACTTTTTGCCATGGGTGGACTTTTAGCCTTTAGGGTCGGAAACTTTGATAACACAGCAGAACGTGAGCAGTTTCGATTTCTCTGTGAGCAACTCAAAGCTCACTACGAGAAGTCAAATGAATTCTGTGTACTCGCAGGCAACTACAATATTGGTTGCGAATTAGATGCGCTATTTATAAAGACGGATGCGATTATTGCAATTGAGTTCAAGAACTATGGTGGTAAGGTTATAGCTAATGAAAATGGAGAATGGACATGTGATGGTAAAGTAATTAAAGGAGGTTCTCGCAAGACAGTACTTCAGCAAGCTCGTATCAATCATTCTACAGTAAAAAAGGAATTAAAAGCTCTTGGCATTTCAAAGGGAAACATTAAGGATGTACCAACTTTGATTATTTTCAACCAACCAGTAGAAATAACTAACAACCTTAGTGTTACTAACAAGTCCTGGCTCCACATTACTGATAACGAACATCTCATAGAAAAGCTAGATGACATCACTTGTCCTAATACCGACCTTGATCCACTTGGAATCGTTAATCTTGCAGAAACTCTTAACCTAAATTCTTTCTACCTTCCTGAGTTTAGTAATGCTACTTATGAAAAACCTACAGGACCTATTGATAAAATAGAGTTATTTGAGGATATAAAGAAGTACGAATTCCATGCTGAGGAGAAAAAAGAAGACGAAAAGCCAAATGAGAAAGAGGCAGAGTTAAATTTTAAATCTTTTATTATCGAGAGCGAAGATAGTATTGCACTTTCGAATTTTGTAAAAAGGATAGTTAAACTATCGCTCAAACTCGACAATTTTACTGTCATGGTACTTGATGGTGTAAGAGCATCTTCATCTTTTGCTGCATACGGAATAAAATTAACTCGTGAATATGTTGTGACAATAAGTGCAGAGGGCATAGGTGAACATTGTACAAAACTCACAAGACTTACCAATCACGATGTTAAATCCCTATCTTCTTCTACTATCTTTTGGGAGGAAGGTGAGGAACTTTCCGCTGAAGATAATAGTTCTTTTGACGATGTAGAAAAATGTCTGTCAAAAGATATAACTAATACTAATCCGAACGTTTCTTTCCGAAAATCAAAAACAGTACTACCACATTGGATTGACAAAAAGATCTTCAATGAATATCAAGCTATTTATGCTCCAGAGCATGCTCGCTATGAGTATAATCTAAACCTAAACGAAGAAGAACTAAAGGTCTATCTTGGCACTTACTTTCCTCGCAGTTATGCAGAGATGTTTTGTATTATCGATAATCTTATGCAGAATACATGCCTGAAGGAAACGTTGAAACAAGATGAAATTAGCGTATTGGATTGCGGTTGCGGCACAGGTGGTGAAATTCTTGGTTTGATTACAGCAATTGGAAGGCATTTACCTCATGCAAAGATAAATATCACAGCAATAGATGGTAATGATGGTGCTTTAGCCATACTCAAAGATTTGGTAGATAATAATCCTAATAAAGATGTACAAGTCGCACTGAGTACATTTAGCCAGACGTTAAGATCTATTGAGGACGTGGAAAGGCTTGCATTTGAAAAAAGATACCATTTTGTCCTCTGTGACAAGATGGTTTGTGAGTTAATTTCTAAAGAAGTGCTACCAACAAATGCATACGCAATTATGGCAAAGAAACTTACGACTTTTCTTCGTGAAAACGGTTTGCTGATAATGCTTGATGTAACGACAAAAGACGAACATTCAGGATATTTCTATCCTCAGTTGATGAATTATGCAATAAATGACTACGTTCGTAAAAGCAGAACCATTGAGACGCTTTTACCATTGTCGTGTGCCTGTCATGATAAATGTAGAGACTTTTGCTTTATACAGCAGACATTCAACGTAAGTCATTCTCACAAATCAAATGACGAAAGCAGAGTGTGTTATCGAGTGCTGTGTAAGAAGTCTTTTAAGGCGGCATCATGCAGGGGATAGAGACTGCAAATCTAGCCCATATCATTCACCCCACCAAATACAAGCAAAATGACGATTCGGCGATTTGCAGCCAGTCAAAAAACAATGAAATAATAATTGATACATTTAACATAAATCTATAGGATATCATGGCTAAAAGAAGTTTTTACGTTAAAGATTCAGAACTTGATGATTACCAAGTAAAAGTGATTAACAAGAAGACAGACAACTCCTATATTGTAAAAGGATGTGCTGGCAGTGGAAAATCGATACTTGCATTGTGGAAGGCAAAACAGATACAAGATGAACATAAAGGCACCTATCTTTACATTGTGTTTACTAAAGCACTCATGCAGTATATGGCAGATGGTATTTCGCAAGTAGGCATTCCACAACGAAATGTTGATTATCATTGGCATTGGCTGAATAGAGCAGGATGTCCAAGTGCTGATTACATTATCGTGGACGAAGCGCAGGATTTTTCGAAAGAGGATATTGAGCTATTCCGTTCTAAGGCTAAGAAAGCTTTGCTGTTGTATGGCGATTCGGCTCAACAGCTTTATACTTTTATCAAAGATAAGCAAACTGTTTCAATGGAGGATATACAGTATTTTACCAAGTTTCCTGTTGAACAACTTGTATTCAATCACCGATTGCCTAAGAAGATAGCTCGTCTTGCTCAGTATCTAAATTCAGAAAGTGACGAACTAGAAGAGCGTTGCACTGAGGAGGGGGTTGAAAAACCCAAAATCATCAAGTACAACAGCATTACTGAACAGTATGATGCCATTATTTCGCTAATTCAAAACAAAAACATGGAGGATGTCGGCATTCTGTTTAGACACAATGATGAGGTAGAGCGTGCATATGAATATTTCAAGAATCATGGTGTAAATGTTGAAGCTAAGTATGGGCAGTTTATGGATTTGGATTTTTCTTCAGATAATCCAAAGTTGATGACCTATCATAGTTCAAAAGGGCTTCAATTTGAACACGTTTTTATACCTGAATGTACAGTTGAGGACGAAGAGAATAGGAATCCATTATATGTAGCAGTAACGAGAACCTATCGTGCTTTGTATGTCATGCACTCAGGCAATCTTTCTAGCCTTTTTGATGATGTGCCTATTTCGCTCTATGATACAAGCCTTATAAGTGGTTCCAAATTAACATTATGATATTTCCCAACTCCTAAAAAAGGATATTATGAGATTATACATACCAACTTGTACTCTGAATTTCAACAATATATTGTCTTCGGAGTCAATTTCGCCCATTGGATTTTACGCAAGACGCGGTTTTGGTAACAAACGCTTCTATCCTGTCTATGCGAACGATAAAGAACAAGCAATTCTATTATATAGCAAATATCCCAGGTTCCAGATTGAAGAAAATGACCTTGAAAATTTTCCTATGGTTATTGAAATAGAATCTGAAGACTATAAGGAGGGATTCTTTGAGAAGGCCAATGAACATGATGGAGTAGAAACCTATCTCTGTTATCACACCATCAACCTTAATCCTTTTCATTGTCGTATATATTTCAATAGTTATCAGGAACGTCAAGGTGTATTGTCAAAGGCAGAACAAAGTCTTGAGAATAAGTTCTATAGGCTTTATGCCGCTAACATAGATATTAAATCCGAGTATAAAAGAACTTTTTGGGATGCTGCCAAAGACTTATTTACTCAATCTGAAAAAGATGATTTCTTATGGAACCCTTCATATGCAAATTGCGAGATAAAGAATGGATTTATAGATGTTAGTAGAGATGTTCTGTTAGATAGAATTAAAGGCTTCATTTATTGTTATTTAATTGGAGCCAATAGTTCGGTCAGCAACGAGGTAGGCAAATTGAAGGCTTTATCAAGAATACTTCGTAATACACTTTCTGCAGTTGTAAATTCTCCTGACAAAAGACCAACTCAGGCGCAAGACGATGCTATTTTGAATGGAATCAAAGAATTTAACGCAATCTATTCCTCAATAGATGAAGATACTATTTGGAACAATAACTTGATAGAGGAAAAATTGTCAAACAACCCACAAGGCCTTTCAGTAAAAGATGCCAAGGCTCTTTTGAAACATTGGGGTATTTATGATGCATTTTGTCACACACTTCATCTTCGTAGGGTTTATAATGCAAATGATTTATGGAGTTGTTTAGAGTACGCTTCCCCAGAATCGTTTACTCGTGCCATAGACAACATGAATTATGCAGTTTGTAGATTGGAAGCAAAAGATAATGCTCAACGTGAAAAGTGTACCATTGAGTCGTTAATAAATATTAACAATAATCTTTCTTTGCAGATTTTGGATACATCGTACCAGACGTCTTTTTATAGCAGATTAATTAACTCCCAGTTTATGGCTGATTACAAATCTGTTATGGAAGAAAAAGGTGTAGAGGAACCGTTGGCGCAAGCATATAATGGAGGTGTGATTCTAAAGGGTCTGCTTGGAGATAAATGGGACTCTACTCCTGTATCTGCTTATGTTGGAGCATTGCTTAATCATTTTCAAGAGAATTCTGCATTTGATTTATTTGCTATTGATAATGATGTGCTTTCATCATTTGCTGCATTCTGTCAGAAGGGTGATAATATTGATCGCTTAGTAGAGTACCTTGTACAAACAGGATTCTGCAATTATAAATTAGCGTATGGCATTTATGGTGCCACAAGAGGTTTTGCGTCTCTACCGAAAACATTTACATCAGTCTTGATTAATGGTGACAAGGATTACTATCAGTCATTTGCAAAAAATGTCTGGAGAATGCTTAATGGCGTAGAGATAAAGAATGCTGTCTTACCAAAGGCCAACTCGAATACTTCTGTTATAGTTGAAAGTCAGATTGGTTTTAAGATTCTTGATAATATTAATAAGGTAGAGCGTAATGTCGCAAAACAGCAAAAAGTAGTTGAGGCTGTAAATAAAGCTGTTGAACTCGAAGACGCAGTTCAAAGTCCTAAAGCCTTTATGTATATTTTTGATAGTTTCCCTCGTATAACTTCAACAAAAGCATACAAATCTCTAACTGCAGTTAATTTTGCTGAAGATGAGGGTTCTTATACACCAGAACAGTTCCGTAGCAAAATTTATTCGATTGTAGGTAAGGAAGGATTAAAGACTCAAAAAAATAATATTGATAAAGCTATAGAACTTGAAGGAAAGAGACATGATCCTGAAGCGTTCTTGAAAATTCTCGACAACCTTCTAAAACCAACAGATGCTGCGTATAAAAAGATAGTGAAATTGGTTTCAGATAATAAGATTGTGTATACACAAGTTCAAGAAAACAAAGTTGTTTTGCATAGTGATGCTGGAATGGGAAATCTGAAACCAACAACTCCAACCTCATATAAATTTGTGACGGATACAAATGTTGGCTATTTTATCCTTTCAAGAAACTATCTACCTAAACAGATGCGAGAGATGCTATCCAAAAAGGTAATATCATTTCAAAAAGGTTATGCCCCTGGTGGTAGATACTATTCTAATCCATCAGAAAACCCTGTAGATAACAAATCAACTATTGAGCATTTTAAGCATTGGTGTTTTTATGACAAAGGTGGTTATCCTCCTATTGTAGTAGGAACTTCCGAGAATAAACAGTATTTTGAACAGTTAACGCAAGATTTGCTTAATCGTTATGTTGACAGATAAAATTATTATCACAAACGATGCTGGAAAACAAGTTGAAGCAATTGCTCCTGTCATTGTTTCAGCTAGTCGTTCAACTGATATCCCAGCCTTTTATGCCAAGTGGTTTTTTAACCGCTTGGCAAAAGGTTATTGTGTATGGTATAATCCGTTCAATCAACAACCAATGTACATATCTTTTAAGAATTGTAAGGTTATCGTTTTTTGGACAAAGAATCCCAGACCGATATTGCCATATCTTCACGAACTTGATAAACGTGGTATCCACTATTATTTTCAAGTTACTCTCAACGATTATGTAAATGAGAGGTTTGAACCAAATGTCCCATCTGTTGAAGAAAGGGTTAATACATTCAAGAAACTATCTGACATGATTGGAAAGGAGAAAATCATTTGGCGATTCGATCCTCTAATCGTAACTAAACATATAACTCCTCGAGAACTGCTTAAAAGAATATGGCATGTAGGCAATCTTCTTAAAGGTTATACTGATAAACTGGTATTTAGTTTTGTAGATGTTAAGGCTTATCGTAAAGTACAAAACAACCTTGTAAAGGAAACAACTTGCTTTACTAAAGAAAATGTAGACTCTGCTGAAATGACAGAATCGCAGCGACATGAAATTATAGATGGCCTTATTAAAATTAGGGAAGCATGGAAATCAGAAGGATGGAATATCACAATGGCTACCTGTGGAGAAGAAGCTGAACTTGAAAGATATGGCATAGAGCATAATCGTTGCATTGATGGAGAACTAATGAAAAGTATCTTTGCGGATGATGAAGAGTTGGTTTATTATCTTCATACATTGAAATGGCCTGTACGTGATATGTTCGGCCAACTACCTCCATTACCTAATAAAGAAAAGAAAGTTAAGGATCCAGGCCAACGCAAAGTATGCGGATGTATGGTAAGTAAAGATATAGGTATGTATAATACTTGTCGACATTTTTGTGTTTATTGTTATGCTAATACAAGTAAGGAACTAGTTCTGAAAAACAAGGAGAAACATAGTGATAATTCCGAAAGTATAATTGATTAAAATTATGGCACTTGCAATTAACATAAATGACCTGCTCAACAAGCAGAAGATAGAATCCAACCGAATTGAGTTCAAAAAGGGGTGGAATCCGGCAAGCATATACCACAGTGTATGTGCGTTCGCCAATGACTTTGATGACCTTGGAGGTGGCTACATCGTGGTCGGTGTGGATACTGACGAAAAGACGGGTGTAGCTATTCGTCCGGTTGAAGGTATACCTACAGAAAAGATTGATGGAATTCTTCAAGATATGGTGGGTTACAACAACAAGATTTCGCCTTATTATATGCCTCGCACTAGTGTAGAGGAAGTGGATGGTAAGTCTGTGCTTGTTATATGGTGTCCGGCAGGAATCAACCGTCCATATTCTGTACCAGAAAATGTTACAGCCAAGAGTAACACAAAGGAATATTTCTATGTTCGTAGTGGTACGAGTAGTATCATAGCTAAGGGGGAAGTTCTTGATGAACTGCGTGAATTGGCAAGCCGCGTGCCATTTGATGAACGTGGAAATCCCGATATTAAGATAGAGGATATTTCAACGCTTCTGTTACGAGAATATTTGGTGAAGGTGGGTAGCAAACTTGCCAATGAACTATATACAAAACCTCTTGATAGTATCTTGGATCAAATGGATTTGTATGTCGGTCCAAAGGAAAATCGTATGCTCAGAAATGTAGCAGCTATGATGTTCTGTGAAGACCCAAGCAAATTCTTTAAGCGCACACAAGTTGAAGTGGTATATTTCCCTGAAGGGCGATTGAACAATCCAAACAACTTATACGAAGGTCCTGTAATTAAAGGTTCCATCACCCAGATAATTGATAGAACATTGGAATACCTGAATCGTATGCTTGTAATGCAGACGGTGATAAAACCAAAGGATAGCAGTAGGAGTCAAAAGTTTGTTACCTATCCATATCAAGCATTGGAAGAGAGTGTAACAAACTCACTCTATCATAGAGATTATCGAGAATGGGAACCAGTGGTTATCACTGTAGAACCTCAAGGAATCACCATACAGAATGTCGGTGGACCTGATAGAAGTATATCTGCAGCCGATATTTCAAGATGTGAAATCTTAGTCTCTAAGCGTTATCGTAATCGCAGACTTGGCGAATATCTGAAAGAACTGGATTTGACAGAAGGTCGCAGTACTGGTATTCCAACAATCCAAAATGTTTTGGAAAACAATGGT
>JAFQGS010000044.1 GCA_017415455.1 Prevotella sp. | reverse complement strand
TTCTTGTCCACTCAGGCATATTGAATGTGGCAGACATGTCTGCTACGTCCAATCTGCCTCAGTGTCCTGCGGCAAGGACAAGGCACATTTGTCATGCTGACAGGAGTGCCCGATTTGTCCGTTGCGCAACTGTCTCTTCTTGCCTGATATACGTTACTATCTACTTCTAAATTATACTGCTTTGCCCCACGCCTTTGCGAAGCGTTACATGGTCTGTCGTCATACAGACATCCTTGGCTGATGGCAACACGTTGCTATTAGCCAAAGCTGACAGTATGCCGAAGTACCGACGCGAGAGAATTGTCTGTCCGTGCTACAAGCTATCAAGGCTGAAGCTTTGATGACTTGCATCCCGGTCAGCCAACACACTCGCTTTATGTCGGTACAGCAGACCTGCAAACACTTCACTGCCCACCCTTACTGTTTCAATCTTTCTTCTTACCTCTTTATATATAACACATCATTCCTCTTGCAGCCAATATCAATAATCTTCTTCCAATCAGCGCAGTGGTAGGCATATTTCCTGCAAAGTTAGCCGCGTCTGAGACAATCGTCAAATTCTGCTTGAGGTCTTGTGACTGTGAACAATCTTCCTTTTCCTCGGAAAAGAGTATTCTTCACACATAATTTGTCTTTATGTCTTTTCTTGCGGCTTGTGGGAGCAGAAAATATCCCTCCACAGGCTGAAAGGTCTCGAAAGGAGGGAAGAGAAAGAAACGGTTAAGCGAACGCAGAGGGAATTTATTCACTATGCTGAGCGTAAGTTTCTTCAACGTAGTTAAACAAGTCCAGCGACATGGGCGACAAACTTATTTGTATCACTAAAAATAGAAAGGCAATGAAGATTATCATCCTGCATGATGCTGACGCACGCATCGAGTATCTTGACGTAGCCGACCACCTTCTCGGCTCAGACATCGAGGAGTTCCTCACCAGACAGGGCTTCTCAGTGAACAACATCACATGGCTTGTCACATCGGCAGACCATATCCCAGTGGTTTACCACAAGTATGACATCGACTGCAAGACCGGCGAGGCAACCCACACCAAACGAGAGGCAGAACTGCAAGACCTCACTATCCACGGACAACTCCAGGCATTGCAGCACCGGGAGCAGGACGAGCTGAAAGCGGCTCTTCGCAAGTACGGCACGGAGGTGGACGGAGGCTTTGAGGTGCATTTCGAGGGAGAGCAGCCCATCGTGGCAGGTTATCTCTTTGACGAGCCTCGTGACATCGTCATAGACGCAGCACGTTTGGATGCCGACGGAAACTTGTCGCTTCTTGGAGAGGACAAGGAAGTGAGGGATGGACAATACGACATAGAGCCAAGCGACATATTTGGCGGTCAGTTGGACTATGTCACGTCGAGTATAGGTGCATGGATGAAGGAGGAGCATGTATGACCCAGTGCATCGTATATGACGAGACGACCAAGGAGAGCGAGACCTTTTGCTCATTGACCGCAGCCAAGAAGTGGATGCGAGAGCGCATCAAACAGAAGCATGAGGTAAGCGGACAGAAGTACAGAGTCTATTCCGACGGAGAGTTTGTTAATTGCGGCTCTATCAGTCTCACAGGCAGCAACAAGTCTTTTGTCGCCAATACAAGGCAGACGAAGAAAGGATATTAATAACAAGGTAACGGCAAGCCTAACCAACTTGCCACACATATATTGATATGGAAAAGCAAATATTGAGTTTTAATGACTTGCCATCAGCATTGTCATTAGTAATAAACAAGCTGGAGATTTTAGAAGAAAAGTTTTCCACACTAATGACTCAAATTCAGCCCGATAAGGGATTGGAATGGCTTAGTGTTTCCGAATTGAGTGAGTATCTCCCTACCCATCCAGTTGAACACACAATCTATTGTTGGACAAGCAATAAACAAATACCATTCCATAAGAAGGGGAAACGTATCATGTTCCTCAAATCTGAAATTGATGAGTGGATGCAAGATAACAAGAGTAGGTCACGAGCAGAAATTATGAATGAAGCAATAGCTTATGTTCAATCAACAAGAAAAGTCATTTAAATAACAAGGTAACGGCAAGTCTAACCAACTTGCCACTATAACATTTTCACATTATGATTTACACTCACACTATCGGACGCATCGGAGCAAAGGATTGCCGCGTCATCACAGGTACACACGGAACATTCATGGCTGTTGACATCGCAGTGGACGACTACAGTAAGGGCAAGCAAATCACCACTTGGGTAAGGGTGAAGAGCAGCAAGGAGAACCATATCCGTTTGGCTGAATACCTCACCAAGGGTCGTATGGTGCTTGTGGAAGGCACACTGACTTCTTCCATTTGGACAGACCGCAACGGAGAGAACCACATACAGCATAGCATCATAGCTGACTCCATCGCCTTTGTCAATGCAGGGAAG
>JAFQGS010000043.1 GCA_017415455.1 Prevotella sp. | reverse complement strand
GAATAAATAAGAGGAAGTCAATAAAATTCATAGACAAGCTTGCAGAAAGCGCAAGAATCCGCGCCCCGCAGGCTGACTCTGTGGCTGCATTCATTGACAGGCATCAGGGGAAAAGTATAATTGTCTGTGGCGATTTCAATGAGAATCCGATATCATACGCACACCATAGAATTTCAGAAAAGCTGACAGACTGCTTTGTGGAGAGCGGCAACGGCCTTGGAATATCATACAACAGGAATTCGTTTTATGTGAGAATAGACCATATAATGTGCTCAAATGACTGGAAACCATATAATTTCAAAGTTGACAACGAAATAAAGGTTTCAGACCATTATCCAATGTATGGGTGGCTTGAAAAAGTCCCTAAATAGGCGAAAAATGAACAAATAAGGCATTAAACTTTCCAAAGTTAAAAAAAATAATTATCTTTGCACGCTATATTAACCTCTTGAAAAAAATATAATAATCAATAAATAACAAAACAAAATGCAAAACAAAGGAATAGTAATTGTAACCGCAGTCCTTTTGACTCTTGCAAGTATCTTCTATTTGTCATTCTCTTTTGCAACAAGCTACTATGACAAGCAGGCTGCAAAAATTGAGGATCCAATAGCTCAGCAAGACTATAAGGACTCTGTAAAGTATATGGGTGTTTACTCATATCAGAAGTGTCTGGAGACTCAGATAGGTCTTGGTCTCGACCTTAAGGGCGGTATGAACGTTATCCTTGAAATCTCAGTACCTGATGTTATAGAAACATTGGCTGATCATAAGACAGACGCAGCCTTTGTAAAGTCTATGGGACAGGCAAAGAAGGAAGAGGAAACAAGTCAGAGTGACTTTATCTCATTGTTTATCAATGCTTATCACAAGAATGCTCCCGGACATCGTCTGGCTGAGATTTTTGCTACTCAGCAGCTGAAAGGAAAGGTAAGCACACAAAGTACTGATAAGGAAGTAGAGGAAGCTTTGCGTGCAGAGGTGCAGTCGGCTATTGACAACTCATTCAACGTTGTTCGTAATCGTATTGACAAGTTTGGTGTTGTTCAGCCTAATATTCAGAAGCTTGAGGGACAGGAAGGACGTATCATGGTGGAAATGCCAGGTATTCGTGAGCCGGAGCGTGTTCGTAAATTGCTTCAAGGTAGTGCAAACCTTGAATTCTGGGAGACATACAACAGTGAGGATGTGACTCCTTATCTGCGTCAGCTTGACCAGAGAGTGGCAAACAATACTGATGTTGCTGACACAACAGCAGTTGCTGATACCACAAAGGCTCAGGTGGCAGAGGCTGATGATGCAGCAAAATCAAAATTACAGCTTAATAATGCAAAGGCTGCGACAAAGGCTTTGACAGATTCTGAACAGCTTGCTGCAGCGAAGAAGGCTAATCCTCTTCTCGCAATCCTTGAACTTGCTCCTCAGGGTTCTCTCAGCATCGTAGGTTACGCAAACATGCGTGATACAGCTGAAATTAACAAGATTATATATTCTGAGACAGCAAAACAGGTAATACCTTCTGACGTTAAGCTTCTCTGGGGTGCAAAACCAGCTGAGTATCTTAATGCTAAGAATGTTTTTGAACTTTATGCGCTTCGTGTGACACAAAGCAACGGAAGAGCTCCTCTTGAGGGTGATGTTATCACTGACGCAACTGATGAGTTTAATCAGATGACAGGTGCTCCAACCGTAAGCATGTCAATGAATACAGACGGTTCACGCCGTTGGGCTGCTTTGACAAAGGCCAATGTAGGCAAGGCTATTGCTATTGTTCTTGACGGAGTTGTTTACAGCGCACCTCGTGTTAATGGCGAAATATCTGGTGGTAACTCAGAAATCTCTGGAAACTTCACTATTGAAGAGACAAAAGACTTGGCTAACACACTTAAGTCTGGACGTATGCCTGCTCCTGCTCGTATTGTTCAGGAAGATGTGGTAGGTCCTTCTCTCGGTGCACAGTCTATCCAGCAGGGTATCATCTCATTTATTGTTGCTTTCGTATTGCTGATGATCTACATGGTTGTGATGTACAACTTCATCCCAGGTATGATGGCAAACTTCGCGCTTCTGATAAACCTCTTCTTTACATTAGGTATCTTAACGTCATTCCAGGCGGCGCTGACAATGCCAGGTATTGCCGGTATGGTGCTTTCACTTGGTATGGCGGTAGACGCAAACGTGCTTATTTATGAGCGTACGAAGGAAGAACTTCGTAAGGGATTGAATGTTAAGGATGCTCTGAAGGCAGGTTACGGAAATGCATTCTCTGCTATCTTTGACTCTAACCTTACATCAATCATAACAGGTATTATCCTTTATGTATTTGGAACAGGACCTATCCGTGGTTTCGCAACTACACTTATCATAGGTATCTGCTGCTCTTTCTTTACAGCGGTTTATCTTACACGTCTTATCTATGAGAACCGTCTCAAGAAGGACAAGTGGCTCAACCTGAACTTCGTTACTCCAATATCTCGTAACCTGTTGCAGGGAACGAAGATTGGTTTCATGAACATGTATCGTAAGTCATTTGCGGTTGCGGCAATCTTGGTTGTTGGTTTTGGTATCTGTTTCGGTGTAAGAGGTCTCAGCAAGAGCATTGACTTTACCGGAGGACGCAACTATGTTGTTAAGTTAGAGAAGGCCGTTGAGCCAGAGCAGGTTCGTGAGGTTCTTGCCGGTGTGTTCAAGACCGCAGATGGAACTGTTGCAAATACAAGCGTAATCGCTCTTGGTACAGATAACATGACAATACGTATCTCTACAAACTATAAGATAGAGTCTAATGATCCTAAGGTTGATGATGAGATTGAGAACATACTATTCAAGGCATTGTCTGATGCAGGAATGGTTACACAGAAGAGTGTAGATGTATTTAAGAATCCGGACGTACGTTCTGGTGGTTCTATCATCAGTTCACAGAAGGTTGGTCCTTCTGTGGCAAAGGACATCACACATGGTGCTATAATAAGTGTCATTATTGCTCTTGCTGCAATATTCCTTTACATCCTTGTGCGTTTCCACAATGTGGCGTTCTCTGTAGGATCTGTAGTGGCATTGACACTTGATACGATAATAGTTCTTGGTCTTTATTCACTTCTTTGGGGTGTCGTTCCGTTCTCTTTGGAGATTGACCAGACATTCATCGGAGCTGTATTGACCGTTATTGGTTATTCTATTAACGATAAGGTGGTTGTATTTGACCGTATCCGTGAGAACCTTGGTTTGTATAAGAAACGTGATATTTAGGTTACATTCAATAACTCACTGAATGAGACCCTTGCTCGTACAATCAACACTTCTGCATCTACATTGCTCGTGTTGCTCTGTATCTTCATCTTTGGTGGTGCAAGTATCAGAAGTTTCTCATTCGCAATGATTATTGGTGTTGTTGTTGGTACACTCTCATCAATATTTGTTGCTGCTCCAATTGCTTACCTGACACTTGGTAAGAAAATTAAGGAGAATGTAGAAGAGAGTAAATAATATATAAGGTATACCTTATTATATATGTATAGTTACAGGCGTAATCCTTGTGGGTTGCGCCTGTAATTTTTATATGTTTTACTCTGTATTTCTTGCTTTCTTCTGTTCCTGTCTGGTTCTTTGAATATGTTTTCATGTGTGCTTTCTATAGCGATATGAGAATAATATAAGGTACAAAGCGCTGTATTTATTTGCATAATCTAACAAATTATGATACCTTTGCAATCGTAATCTAAATTGCCCTTAATGTGGCATTGTGCCATGTAGGTGCTATTTCTATAATAGTTGACATGGTATATAAGTAACACTTTGCAAATAAATACATATAAAGTCTATGCAAAATGAAATGAATTTCCTTGATAGGAACGAATTCAATTTTGAACCCTCTGAGGAAGTGATAGAGGCTCTTAAGAATTTTGACGCAAGGAAGTTGTGTTTTTACACTCGTATTTATGATGAAGGAAAGAAAAGCATCTTCTCTGTTTTTCTCTCAGAGCAATATCAAATAGATGAGCAGCAGGTGCTTCTTGGTTATGGAGCAGAAGATTTGCTGAAACAAGCTGTTCATTATTTTCTTACCACGGGTGGTAATAACAAGATGCTCATTCCAAAGTTTTCGTGGTGGTATTATAAATCAATAGCGGATGAAGTTGATGGAAATACCATGCAGTATCCTGTTTATGAGTCGGAAGATACTTTCTGCTACGATCTTGAAGGTCTGCGCCAGATGGTATCAGACATTCATCCTCGTATTCTTCTTGTAGCCACTCCCAATAATCCGACAGGTAATGGACTCACTATTGGAGAACTTGAGGATGTTATCAAGATGGTTCCACAAGACACCATAGTACTTGTTGATGAGGCCTATGCGTCATTTGTGTCAACGGATACAGCGTATATAAAGCATCTTGTAGAGACATATAGTAATGTAATAGTTTGCCGTACATTAAGCAAATTCTATGGCCTGCCAGGTCTGCGCATGGGCTTTGGATTTGTTGGGAAGGGTACTGAGATGGAGCGCTTCAGCTGCTATGCGAATAAATATTTAGGTTATGACCGCTTGTCAGAAGACCTTGCGATAGCAGCCCTTAAGAGTGACGCTCATTATCGTAAGATAGCAGATATTATGCAGGAGGCACGTGATATGTACACAAAGGAGATTGGTGTCTTGGATGGATTTAAGGTTTACAAGTCTTCTGCTAATTTCATTCTCATTAAATATCCTATTGAACTTAAGGAGTCTTTGCAGCGTGAGTTTGCAGACTGCAATTATAAGATAAAGTTCATGAACGAGCCGGATATCAACAGTCACATGCGTATTACACTTGGTCGTCGTGAGCAGAACAGGTTGGTTTGTGATGTAATATTAAAAGTCGCAGGACAGAGATGATAGCAGTTATACTTGCTGCGGGTATGGCATCACGCCTTCGTCCGCTAACTAATGACCGTCCCAAATGCCTTTTAGAGGTAGGCAGCCGTTGTCTCCTGCAGAGAACAATGGATGCACTTAAGGCTGCAGGCATCAGTGAGTTTGTTGTTGTGACTGGTTATCGTCATGAGATGATAGAGCAATTCTTGCAGGACAATTATTCTCAAGATACCATACATTTCATAAACAATTCAGATTATCAGACAACGAACAATATCTATTCCTTATGGCTCACACGCCCATATACTGATGGGAAAGACTTCCTGCTGTTAGATAGTGACATTTTGTTTGATCCTCAGATAATACCTACTCTGTTAGATGTTGATGGTTCAGTTCTTGCACTCAATCGTCATGAATTAGGCGAGGAGGAGATAAAGGTTATAGTTGATGCAGACGGGAAAGTGAAAGAAATAAGCAAGGTTTGCTCTATAGCTGATTCTATAGGTGAATCTGTAGGAATAGAGAAAATCACCGCTAACTACTCAGAGGCCCTTTTCAATGAGCTTGATGTCATGATAACAGGAGAGGGGCTGACAGGGGTTTTCTATGAGAAAGCATTTGAACGTTTGATTCCACAAGGTCATACATTTGGTATTGCAGACACAACCGATATGTTCTCCATAGAACTTGATACTGTTGATGACTTTAATCAGGCACGTCAACTTATACCAGAGTCTCTCTATTAATTAATTCCCATACGGCTATCCACGATATATCATAATGGCAGACTATAACATTAGAGAGCTGCAGTTACGAATTCTGAACACACTGCAAACAGTTGACGATGTTTGTCGTCAGCACAATCTTCGTTACTATATCTGGGCGGGTACAATGATTGGAGCCATACGTCACAAAGGTTTCATTCCATGGGATGACGATATAGACATCGCCATGCCGCGTCCTGATTATGAGCGACTTATCGCCAATCATCGCGATTGGCTTCCTCAGCCGCTTGAGATGATTTGTGCTGAAGATGATGTGACATATCCTCTGCCATTCGCAAAGATACAAGATTCAAGTACCACGCTGATTGAGCGAATGCATCTGAAGTATGTAGGTGGTATATATATAGATGTGTTTCCGGTAGACGGAGTTCCGGATAATAAGATTGTCCGCAAATGTCACTTTGCGCGCTACGAATATTATAAGCGTGCGCTGTATCTGCTCTATCGCGACCCCTATAAACGCGGTAAAGGACCAAGTAGTTGGCTGCCATTGTTGTGCCGTAAGATCTATACATTGACCGAAGTGCAGAACAAAATACGCCGTATACTGACAAGATACGACTATGATAAATGTAATAACGTAGCCGACTATGATGATGGCAGTAAGGGTGTTATTCAGAAGTCTATACTTGGCACACCAACGCCATATACTTTTGAAAACATAGAAGTTATGGGAGTAGAACATTTTCATGCGTACCTGTCAAATAAATACGGTGACTACATGACAATACCCAAGCAGTCGGAGCAAAGGCAGCACAATTTCCATTATATGGATCTTAACTCACCATATAGGGATTACAAAGAGCAGTAAAGCAGGGCTGGCAAATAGTCTCAATACAATAAGAATATAAGAAAGACAATAATTTTGCGGTTAGCACCAATTAAGCTAACTTTGCACATATATTTAGAATAAGGTAAAGAACCATGGCATATTTATTTACATCAGAGTCGGTGTCTGAAGGACATCCAGACAAAGTATCAGACCAGATATCAGACGCAATATTAGATCAGTTCCTTGCATACGATGATAAAGCTCGTGTGGCAATAGAGACACTTGTTACAACAGGACAGGTTGTGATTGCCGGTGAGGTTCACAGCGATGTGTATATTGATTTGCAGACAATAGCGCGTAACGCCATAAAGAAGATTGGCTACACAAAATCCGAGTATCAGTTTGATGGTGACTCATGCGGCATTCTGAATGCCATACACGAGCAGAGTGACGATATCAATCGTGGTGTGGACAACGGAACAGACGAGGACCAGGGCGCCGGTGACCAGGGAATGATGTTTGGATATGCTGTTAATGAGACAGAGAATTATATGCCAGTGTCTCTTGACCTGGCACACCTCATCATGCAGACACTTGCCGACATCAGGAAAGAAGGCAAGGAAATGACATATCTTCGTCCTGACTCAAAAAGCCAGGTGACAATAGAATATGATGATAACGATGATGCTCAGCGCATAGACACCATAGTGGTTTCCACCCAGCATGATGAGTTCGACAGCGACGATGAGCGCATGCTTGCTAAGATAAAAGAGGATGTCATAAACATTCTCATACCACGAGTTAAGGCACAGATACACAGCCCTAAGGTTCTTAATTTATTCAATGACAATATTAAGTATTTTGTAAATCCTACAGGAAAGTTTGTCATTGGCGGACCACATGGAGACACCGGACTCACCGGACGTAAGATTATAGTTGACACATACGGAGGCAAAGGTGCTCATGGTGGCGGTGCTTTCAGTGGAAAGGATTCCTCCAAGGTGGACCGTTCTGCAGCCTATGCGGCACGTTATATTGCAAAGAACATGGTTGCGGCAGGTGTTGCGGATGAGATGTTGGTACAGATAAGCTATGCCATTGGAGTGGCAGAGCCCGTAAGCATCTGTGTTAACACATACGGAAAGAGCAATGTTGCTCTTACTGATGGCGAGATAGCAGAGAAGGTGAAAGAGATGTTCGACCTCAGACCTAAGGCTATAGAGAAGACGCTCAAGCTGCGACAACCTATCTTCAGTGAGACTGCGGCATACGGACACATGGGCAGGAAATACCAGAAGAAGGTGAAGACATTTACAAGCAGATATCACGAGACAAAGGAAATAGAGGTGGAATTGTTCACATGGGAAAACCTTGACAGAGTTGGTGATATCAAAGAAAAGTTTGGATTATAATTTAACACTTGTTTTTACTGCGAATGTATCAGGCAGACTCAACAGCTGTTGTTGGAGCAGCAATACCGCATGTAGAGGACAATAGTATTGTTGAGTCCGCACGGAAAGATACTATTCTCTCCTCCCAGTCTGTTGCAGAGAATGTAAGACAGAAGGCAGACGTCAAACAATCAGATGCCGCAACAGGTCATAACGACTCTGTACGTACCACGCTTAGCAGTGCGGACAGTAACAGTGCGGCTCTTGCGACAGACTCTTTTGCTCAGCATTACAAAGATTCGGTACATGCGACAAAGGACCTTGCCCATTCGCATCTGTTTGATAATCTGTTCCATTCAAACGACTCTGCGCTGCATACAACCGTCGGCAGCGGCAAGAGTGGTGTCGTTGGCGAGCCCCTGCCATATTCTGTCAAAAGCGACTATCTGGTGACAGGAATGCTGATAGGATGTTTCATGATGGCACTCGTAGCATTCTCGCATTCCAAGCGTTTTTTCCGTCATCAGTTCAAATATTTCTTTTATGAGCCGCAGAATGGTATAACAGAGGCATCAGAGACTTCCAATGAGATTAGATTCCAGCTGCTCTTTGTGTTGCAGACGTGCGTCCTGCTCTCTGTAATCTATTTCTTTTATACAACCGAATGTGTTGCGAATACCTTTATTCTTGACACCAATGCCCACCTGATAGGCATTTTCTTAGGTGTCTTCGTCTTGTATTTCATATTCAAGGCACTCATCTATTGTTTCGTCAACTGGCTGTTTTTCGAGCGTCGCAGTAATGAAAGGTGGATGAAGTCGTTTGTCTTCATCGCCTCTCTTGAGGGAATGCTCATATTCCCATTGGTTTTGCTTCTGTCTTATTTTAATTTATCTTTCAATAATGCCACTTTATATATGGCAATAGTTATTATTTTAATAAAATTGTTGTCGTTTTATAAGTGTTTTATAATCTTTTTCAAGCGAAAAGGGGCCTTTTTGCAAATATTTTTGTACTTTTGCACCCTTGAAATCGTGCCCTTGCTCTCATTATGGGGCATATTGACAATGATTGTGGACCAGTTGAAAATAAATTATTAGTACTTCAATGATAAAAAAAATTCTTATATCTCAACCAAAACCGACAAGCGAGAGATCTCCTTACTATGACTTAGCAAAGGATTATAACGTAGAACTGGTTTTTCGTCCTTTTATTAAGGTTGAGGGTCTTACTTCAAAAGAATTTCGTCAGCAGAAAATAAGTATTCTGAACTATACTGCAATAGTATTCACCTCACGTCATGCAATAGACAATTTCTTTAATATTGCCAATGAGATGAGGCTGATGATTCCTGAAGACATGAAGTACTTCTGTGTCACAGAGACCATATCGCTTTACATACAGAAATACACACAGTATCGTAAGCGTAAGGTGTTCTTCGGCACCACGGGCAAGTTTGCCGATCTTGTGCCACACATGGTAAGGCATAAGAATGAGAAATATCTTATCCCACTGAGTGATGTTCATGATGATAGCGTAAAGAACATACTCGACTCAAAGAAACTTAATCATACAGAATGTGTGATGTACCGCACTGTAAGTAATGACTTTACAGAGGAGGAGAAGGCAACATTCGACTACGACATGTGTGTGTTCTTCAGTCCATCGGGCATCACTGCTTTCAAGAATACTTTTGGAGATACTAAGAATGACGATGTGCATGTTGCTACTTTTGGCCCAACAACAGCAAAAGCGGCGCATGATGCAGGTCTTAAAGTAGCCATAGAGGCGCCTTCAAAGGAATATCCGTCAATGACAGGTGCTTTGAAACACTATCTTGAGAATAATAAGAAATAAAACTCTAATGTCTGCATTCGGAGCTCTTACGTTTGGAAAGGAAGAGCGGATAGTCAGCAGGACACAGGTGGAAACGCTCTTTAAAGGAGGCAGGAGTAAGTCTATGACAGCCTTCCCGATACGTGTTGTGTACCTTGTTGAGCAGAATGAAGAGCCTCAGACGCCCGCTGTGCAGGTGTTGGTAAGTGTGTCTAAGAGATATTTCAAGCACGCTGTTGACCGCAACAGAGTAAAGAGACAGATAAGAGAGTCGTATAGGCACAGCAAGCATATATTATACGAAAATCTTGCAGAACATCCCAATACATCCGTAAGCATAGCCTTTATATGGCTTGACGCGCAACTTCACGACAGTGCGAACGTGGAGCGTAAGGTTACAAATCTTCTTAGAAGGATAGGCGAGAGACTATGAGAACAATAAACCATATCATGCACTTTCTGTCAAAAGCAGCAGTATGGTTGCTTTGTCTTCCAATAATATTCTATCAAAGAGTCATATCCCCCTGTACACCGCCGGCATGTAGGTTTCAGCCAACATGTTCTGAATACGCCCGTCAGGCACTTCAGAAACACGGGCCGTTCAAAGGGTTGTGGCTTGCAGTATGGCGCATATTAAGGTGTAACCCCTGGGGAGGAAGCGGCTACGATCCGGTGCCGTGAGGAGCAAAGAGCAGACAATTCAGAAGGCTTACGCGGCAAGGCCTTGTTAGGAAAAAGAATACAGGAGGGGATACTGACGACGTCTGTATGTCTGACGCGGGCAGAAAAACTCCCTTACCCTTACTTGGATAATATTAATAATTACATAAATGAAGAATTTTGTTGAAGAACTAAAATGGCGTGGGATGCTGGCGCAAATCATGCCAGGAACAGAGGAACTCCTGCAGAAGGAGATGGTAACGGCATATCTGGGCACCGATCCTACAGCAGACTCACTGCACATAGGTCATCTGTGTGGAATAATGATGTTGCGTCATCTGCAGCACTGCGGCCATAAGCCTATTATATTGGTTGGCGGCGCAACAGGTATGATTGGCGACCCTTCAGGCAAGAGCCAGGAGCGCAATCTTCTGAATAATGAGACTCTTTATCACAACCAGGAATGTATAAAGAACCAGGTGGCTAAGTTTCTTGACTTTGACAGCAAGGAGGCAAATTCCGCAGAGATGGTAAACAACTATGACTGGATGAAGGACTTCACATTCCTTGACTTTGCACGCGAGGTGGGAAAGCACATCACGGTAAACTATATGATGGCGAAGGAGAGTGTGCAGCAGCGTCTTAATGGTACTGCACGCGACGGTCTCTCATTCACAGAGTTCACATACCAGCTTCTGCAAGGTTACGACTTCCTCTATCTTTACAAGAACAAGGGTGTGAAGCTTCAGCTTGGCGGCAACGACCAATGGGGCAATATGACCACCGGAACGGAGCTTATACGCCGCACGCTGGGCAATGATGTTGAGACTTACGCGCTCACATGTCCGCTCATAACAAAGGCCGACGGCAAGAAGTTCGGTAAGACAGAGAGCGGCAACATCTGGCTCGACCGCAACCGCACCACACCGTACAAGTTCTATCAGTTCTGGCTCAACGTGAGCGACGACGATGCGGAGAAATACATCAAGATATTCACAAGTCTTGACAAGGAGACCATCGACGCTCTTGTAGAGGAGCACCGTCAGGACCCGGGCAGACGTGTTCTGCAGAAGCGTCTTGCCGAGGAGGTTACCGTGTTGGTACACTCACGCGAGGATTATGATGTTGCGGTAGAGGCGTCAAACATTCTTTTCGGCAAGTCAACAAAGGACAGTCTTCAGAAACTCGATGAGCAGACATTCCTCGATGTCTTCGATGGCGTGCCACAGTTTGAGATAGGCAAGGACCAGCTCGGTCAGCCGGCAGTAGAGGTGTTCACCCAGGCGGCGGCAGTGTTCGCAAGCAAGGGCGAGATGCGCAAGCTGGTACAGGGTGGTGGTGTGTCGCTCAACAAAGAGAAGTTGCAGCAGTTCGACCGTGCGGTGACAGAAGAGGACCTTATCGGTGGCAAGTATCTTCTCGTACAGCGCGGAAAGAAGAACTACTATCTTGTTATAGTGAAATAATGAGGTAGCAACATTACATACTGACAAGTTAAATGCGCCAGGTTTCATGCAATATGAAACCTGGCGCATTCTTTTACACAGTTAATAAGTTTATAAGTAGACAAGTTGACGAGTTAATTGTAGGGGTTTAACGGCTAACTAATGTTCACGTTGCCATTGTCACCCACGTTATCGTTCACGTTTATCAATCAACTCGTCAACTTGTCTACTTGTTAACTCGTCTACTAAAAAAATGTCACTTTTTTTGACAAACGCAACTCTCGAAATAGAGAAAACGGCGGTGCGTTTGATGCTCTTTCGCCTTCTCCGGGCCGCGCTTTTCTGTCAGGTTTTTCGTGTTAACAAACCAAAAAGATGCCTTACCACTGCCGTAAGGCGGATTTTTCAGACGTTTTTTCCTGTTTTTTCATGTCCCGGAAACCGCCTTCTCCGGGCCGTTCATAACATATCGTTCCGTCATTGCTATGCCATCGCCCCATCATAAGGGCGGGATGACACAGCGATTGCATATTCAACGGCAGAGGATTGCTATACCATCGCACCATCATAAAGGCGAGATGATGCTGCGGTTGCATATGCGACGGCAGTGGGATGGCTATGCCATGGTGGTGCGATTAAAACGACTTCATGGCATGATGGCTATCGGATCGCAGTGCGATGACAAAGCCATCCTACCGCCGTTACAAAGCGATGACGCAACGATTACTATGCCATCATGCCGCCATAAAGGTGCGATGGCGGCAAGAGATGATTTGGATGATAAAAAAACAGGCCCCTGCTAATGCAGAAGCCTGAATGTTATGGATTGTTTGTTCTCAGTTTTTATTTCACAACAATCTTCTTTCCGTTGCGGATGTAAACACCGCGCTTAGGAGTGTCAACACGCTGTCCGTTGAGGTTGTACCAGTTGTTGTCGATGCTCTTGCCGTCTGTTCCGTCAACAGTGATGTTCTGAATGCCGGTAGTCTCAGTAACAACAATCTCTGCAACCTCTGTGCTCAGACCACCCATGTTGTTAGCTGAACGTATGGTGTATGTACCCTTGCCGTCAGCCCAGCACTGGTTCTCCGCTGTGTTAAGCAGATACTTGCCGTCTTTGAATACAACGTATGCACGCACCTGGTCGTCGTTGTCCCAAGAGATGCAGCCATCCTCGCTCACCTTCACGTTTGCAGGAGCAGCGGTGAGAGTGGTGTGGTCGGTCGGCAGCCATCCGTCGTTCTTTGTAGACATCACGTTATAGATGGTGTACTTCTCTGCCTGCTCCTTAGTGAGTACAGGAGAGTAGGTGTTAGTACTTGTAGGTGAGTTCTTGCGCACGCTGAGGTCGATAGCCTTGCCGTCCTTGTCAACAGAGCCATACTCATAGAAGTGAGTTGGCAGTGTGCTCATGCCTGTCCATCCTGCGTCAGCCGGCTTGATGTTCATCTTGGTGTTCAGATAAGTGATGCGTGGCTCGTTCTGCCATGGGCGACCGAGGTTGAAACTACCGTCGACAGCCTCCTTTGCACCGTCCACAGCAGATATTGTACAGCTGCTGAACACATATCCCCACTTCAATGTAGGCGGAGTGTTTGGAGCAGCAATCACGTTGCCGTCGCGGTCTTCAAAGACGATAGAACACTGATCGTAGAAGTTGTCACCGCCACCGCAGATGAAGTCAACTGTTCCGTGTATCTCACACTTGTCGAAGTAAGAACGCTCGCCAGTCACCTGTGTATCCTGGTTACTATTCATGAGGATGTTCTTCATTATAGTCTGGTTACCGCCGTAAACAGCCACCGCCTGACCCGTGTTCTTGTTGTCCATGCGCCAGTTGAAGTCGTTCTGCAGTGTGAGGTCTTGCAGATAGAATCCAGACTTGTCGCGCAAGTTGAGTACAGGGTTAGAGATACCGTTGCGAGTACCGCGTATCACAACGCCGTCGCGGCTCTGGCCTACGATGGAAACGTTGTAAGCATGCAGGCGCTGCTCTGCCGCGCCAAAGTTATAGTCGCCGTCAAGCACGAGGATTGTCTTGCGCTCTGCTGTTGCTGCAGAGTTGGTGCTCTTAAGAGCGGTGAACGCTGCTGTGAACTCCTCAGGAGTGCTTACCACGTAGTCGAAAGGAGCCTTTGTTGCCACAGGCTTCTCTGCTATCACGAACTCGTATGTAAGAGCCTCAGTGTTTGAGTTGCCGAAAAGGTCCTTAGCGGCACCAGCAGGCACTGTCAGGGTATAAGCCTTGTTGTACTCAAGGTCTGTGATGCTGAAGTCAAGAGCCACGTTGCTGTCGGCAGTCACGCTCTTGCCGTCTATTGTCGCTGTTGTGCTTGCCATCTCACGGTCGAATGTCATTGTCACTGTTGCGTGGTTGTAGCTGATGACAGCATCTGTCTTCATAAGTCTTGGAGCAGTCTTTGGGTCTGTCTTCTCCACAACAAGCTCGATAGAAGCATAAGGCTGCTTGCTGATTGTTCCGAGTGTGAAGTTGATGGCGTCGCCGGCAGTGTGGTTCTCAACAGTTACCACAGCGTTGTACTTCTTGCCTCTGATGAAGTTGTGCTTTGTAGGAATCCATACCGTTGCCTTGCCGTCGGCAGAAGACAATGATGTGAGTCCGTCACCGTTGCCATAGTTGGCAGAGAATTCCTTCAGTATGAACTGCTTTACGATATATCCGCCCGGCAGCTCAAGAGTGCTGTTCTCTGAGTTGAACTTGAACTGCTTTCCTGCCCAGCCGTCAATCTTGTTGCTCTTCAGGGTGAACATTCCGTCGGTCCACTCTGTCTGTGCGGCATTTCTGCCTTCAGCAAGATAGTTGATGGTTATCACCTCGTCCTTATCAGTCATGGTGTATATGTGCAGACCCTCCACGTTGAGTGTGAATGTGCGGTCGCCTGCCTTGATAGAATATGTTGCCACGTTGTTAGCCACGGTAGAAGTGATGGTAGGAGTAGAGCCGTCAATTACTGTTGCTGTCACCTCTGGCAGTGCTGTGTATATGTTGCCGCTCAGTGTTGCTGTGTAAGCGCTGCCTGTGTTGATGGCAGTGAGCAGCGAAGCGTCTACTGCTGTACCGTCGATAGAGAGGGCAGAGAGAGAGATGTTGCCCTTCTGGAAGATGTAAAGAGTATAAGAAGTCTTCTCTGCAACAGCCTCGCCCGTGGCAGCCACGTTGAATGTCACCACGGTGTAAGTGTTTGCTGCCGGTGTAGGCAATGTGAATGTGCCGTCGCCGTTGTCGGTTACAGTAACAGCAGTACCGTCTTTAGCCTTTGCTGTGGCTGTTACAGTGGCAAATGCCGAAGCCACCTTCACTGTTGTGGTGGTAGCTGTGTTGCCCTCTGGCAACTGGCACTCGTAGTCGTAAGATGTGCCGGCTGTTACTGTCTGTCCGTCGATGGTGATGCCTGTTATCTCAGCCTTGTCAGCGTCGAGCGTACCGAGCAGGTAAACATCGTCGAGGTCGAACTGGTTGTCCTGGCTTACGCTGGCGTTGGCCTTCCAGTTGTCGGCAGGGAATATGCGTATATACACCTTCTCCTTGTTTGCTATAGGCATGTCTACAGTTGTCGTCTTCCACTGGTTGTAGCTTGCGCCCGTGAGATATTCGTCGCTCACAACAGTCCATGTTGTCTTGTCTGTAGAGTAAGCCACAGCATAGTAGAGAGAAGCGCTGGTGTGTCCGGCAGCCTTCAGTTTCAGCTGTATGTCCTTATACTTCAGTGTGCTTGCCTCAATCTCGAAGTAGTTGTAAGGATTCTGGTAAGAATACTTCGTGTCGTTAGGGAAAGTGAATGCTGTCTCGCCCCACATCCATGTGTTGCTCTCAGCCTCTGGTGTTGGTACCGGGCTTGTCATGTGCAGTGCGGCGCCGTCGCAGTTTATGGCGTTCACCTCATGGTAAGCACCCTTGTCATCCTGTGCGCCCACATCGTTCTCGCCCTTTGTGCCGCGAACACAGGTAAGATAGTACTCGCCTGTTCCAACGAAAGAGTTTGCAACAAGTTTCACACCGTGAAGATTAACACTGCCGTTGCTTGTCACCTTTGTTGCGTTAGGTGTACCAACACCATTGCTGATGGTGTACATGTTGTTAAACGACCAGTGAGCAATCTCCGATTGTGCGTTTGCCGTTGTGCTGGCAAATGCAAAGGGTACAGCCGCTATCAGCAGACTGAGCCTTTTCAATAGATTCTGAATTTTACTCATTTTGTTATTAGGTTAGTTAAAATGTGAATTAATTTTTCTGTTCCGTGAGTTTAATAATTTTCTATATCCCTGTTGTTTATTTTATGTCATTAAGGAAACTTGTCATCCACAAATTTATAAAAAACTTCTATTATATACCTTATATAAATATATAGTGCAACTGATTTTACTCCTTTTTGTGTCTAAAAGTGCACTTTTCTTCTTGTTACTTTGAGCATAAATAGGCTCATATGGCTGTTTTGTCGCATGAAGTGTGTCCTATGGTATGTGTAATTAGCATGTTGACATGACAATAATGTATTTTCCATGTTTTCGTCTTGTTATTATTGTTAAATCATACGGTGGTGTTGTGTTTTTTAGCGTTCTGCAGTGATAAAAAACAGTGAATATAGGGCGTTTGCTGTTGCATATCCCGTCCCGTGTTTCTTTTGTCCCCCTTTTTGGCTCAAAAGTGCACCTCTTTGGTTTTTATTTATTACTCTATTTTATCTTATCTTTTTAAATTTGCAAACGTGTTAAACTCTTTTTTGATTATTAACTATAAAAAATTATTTATGAAAAAAATTTTTACTCTTTGTGCAGCAGTGCTCATGTCAGCAATGAGCTTTGCGCAGGAACCAACGGTGAGTACAATTCCAGGTAAGGTAGACCTTGCAGGTGGTACACTTACAGTATCTAACGGTGGCTTTTGGGATCCAAGTGGAGAGGTTGGTGTGTTAAGCTATATGGCTACCGGTGATATCGCTTCTTATCAGTTGACAAGTACAGCAGACCAGGCTTATGATGTTACCTATACACAAGGTACGTGTGTGGACGGTATTATGCTCGACTTTGAAATCGTTGACGCTTCAAACACAGTAGTATGGACTCAGCAGATTCCTGTAGTTAACACAGCCTTGAAAAATGGTGATACCGGTGTTAACTTCAATATCATGGAGACAGAGAAGGTAGGTACAACACCTGTTCTTCCTGCAGGCAACTACACATTGAACATCTATTACAACCGCGATGGTGTAGCAGGTACATACAACGGAACTGAATTTGCAGTATTTACTTGCAACATTTCAGAAGTTGAATTCACAGCTGTAGCAGGTGCAGGCGGTGGCGAGGGCACAGCCGAGGGTGTTGTAATCCTCTCAAACACAACATTAGACAGGACAACTTCAACCAATGACGCTTGGGCATTCGCAGATACAGAGGTTCTCCTTGCTCCTTCAGGTGGCCGTGACTTCACAAAGAGCGGTATTGTTCGTGAGAACACAGAATTTG
>JAFQGS010000042.1 GCA_017415455.1 Prevotella sp. | reverse complement strand
ATGGTTTGAGGAATAACATAGCACAGCGCTCTCACACTGGCAGAGAAGCGGGGCTTGGCACAGCTGCAAGGATGACGGCATGACACGCAGAGCATGGTGAGAGAAAGAGTACTGACGCTGACAGACAAACAATAAGACGGGTCTGGTTTCTGATTATACAGAAGCCGGACCTTACTGTTTTATATGACAAATCAGGCAACCGTTGACATGAAAAGGCATCAAACTACACATTATTTATATATATAAGAGAAAAGAACCTCTGCCCTGACACCGCACAACACACAAACAGCGGATATGGCAGTCTGATATAAACAGATTCTCAGAGCACAAAGAAAGAAATGTTTATAGCAAACATACACAAATAAGAACACTACAAACTGATGAGTATTTATATACTTGACATAAATCAAGAATATGCAAAATATTCAATAAAAAACATAAATATGCATTGTTGTGCACGCAAACAATTGTATATTTGCATCATCAAATAAGATTAATAGGTTACATAAAAGGTATTAAGATTAAAAGAACTTAGTATTTAAGGTGTAATAAAAGATTGAAGGAAGGATAATAAAACAGGCCGTGAGGTCTAAGACAAAATATTTTCACATAACCAAAGTCAATAGGTAGATAGAGGTAAAAAAGATTGTATTAGGGTATAACTGAAAATTTGATAGGTAAAAGGAAAAAAGATTGTTCAGGTAAGGATAACAGAGACAATAGGTAAGGTAAGAAGATTGAATTGGATAAAGAGAGTATTGCTTGCTAAACATATAGCAATATAACAACTGAGAACCGTTTCGCCGAAAGGCACATGACGATATCAGTATTCTCAAAGAGAAGGTTTTTAGATTTAGGTTAATAGTTGGCAGACGGCAGCCTGGTATAGGGCATCCCGTCTGTTTTTTTATGCCTTTATTTGTAAATATGTCAAAAAATAGCTAATTTCGCAGTATGTTATCAGGTAAGAAAGGAAAAGCGTTGCTTGAGATGATACGCAACGGACAGGAAATGAACGGCAATCAGAAGCTGAACCTCATCATACAGCTTAGTATCCCGTCTATCCTGGCACAGTTGTCATCTACGCTTATGTTGTTTATCGACGCGTCAATGGTCGGCTCACTCGGAGCACTTGAATCAGCGTCGATAGGACTGGTGCAGTCCACAACATGGCTGTTTGGAGGCGTTACCACAGCCGCGGCAATGGGCTTTTCGGTACAGGCAGCACACTTCATCGGAGCCAACGACCTTGTCAAAGCGAGGCAGGTTTTCCGTCAGGGACTGATGGCAACGTCTGTTCTCACACTGATATTAACCTCTATATGCCTGGCAATAGCCTATCCACTACCCCTCTGGCTGGGAGGAGGCGAAGACATAAGACATGACGCCACAACCTATTTCGCCATATATTGCATGTCGCTTCCTGTATATCAGATAGGCATATTGTCGTCGAGCATGCTCAAATGCTCTGGAAACATGCGCATTCCAAGCATCATGAGCATTCTGATGTGTATTCTTGACATCATACTGAACTTCTTTCTCATATTCCCCTCACGCACGATTCAACTCATGGAAACAGAGTTATATATGCCCGGAGCTGGGATGGGTGTGGCAGGAGCGGCGCTCGGTACAGCGCTGGCATATATCATAACTGGCATCATGCTTATATGGTTTGCCATATACAAATCGCCGGAACTGGCACTGAAGCAGGAGAAATGGGTGTTTAAACCAATGTGGAACTACCTGAGAAACGCAGCTAAGATAAGCACACCCATGGCCGCGCAATATATCATGATGAGCAGCGCACAGATTGTAAGTACGATGATTGTGGCACCACTGGGCAACTTTGCCATTGCCGCAAACACATTTGCCATCACTGCAGAGAGTCTCTGCTACATGCCGGGATATGGCATTGGAGAGGCTGCGACAACACTAATCGGGCAAAGCATTGGCGCCGGGCAGCATAACCTGACACAAAGTTTTGCACGCATGACACTTATTCTCGGCATGACTGTCATGGCTGTCATGGGAATAATAATGTATATTGCGGCACCTGAGATGATGGGGCTTATGACACCTGTGGAGGAGATACGCTCACTGGGTATTGACGCACTACGTATTGAAGCATTCGCAGAACCAATGTTTGCGGCATCTATCGTGGCATACAGTATTTGTCTGGGAGCTGGCGATACATTGGTACCTGCATGCATGAACCTGGCAAGTATGTGGATTGTACGCCTTAGCCTGGCAGCATACCTGGCACCTATCTACGGCTTGCAGGGCGTCTGGACGGCAATGGCAATTGAACTGACACTGCGCGGACTAATATTCCTGTGGCGCATACATAGCGGGAAATGGCTGAAGACTACAAGGATTGTATAACTAAAGACATGGCGAAACGCGACTGGAATGACTATCTTCTGACATAGCACTGACAATATTTAAAAGCACCACATGGGCCAGAAGATAAGATGTCATACATAAAAAGAAAGAACAGAAGACACACAAGACCACTTATGACAATGGCCTTACCATTGCCAGCAACAGGCCCTACACACTGACACAAAGCCCCTTTCACCTTATTATATATACCAACAAACAGCGCAAAACTGACACAATTTGCGCCAAAATGTCATGTTGTCACATAAAAAAACGTATTGGCACAACCTTTGCTCTATTATTAACGGACACGCAGTCCAATATCAAACAGAATAATAACAAATAAAAAAGATAAGACAATGGGAAAGATTATTGGTATTGACTTAGGAACAACAAACAGCTGTGTTGCCGTTTTCGAAGGTAACGAGCCTGTAGTAATTGCTAATAGCGAAGGTAAGCGCACAACACCTTCTGTAGTTGGATTTGTTGACGGCGGTGAGCGTAAAATCGGTGATCCGGCAAAACGTCAGGCTATCACAAACCCTCAGAAGACAGTATATTCTATCAAGCGCTTCATGGGTGAGACTTTCGACCAGACACAAAAAGAAATCTCACGCGTACCATATACAGTAGTAAGAGGCGACAACAACACTCCACGTGTAAAGATAGACGACCGTCTTTATACTCCACAGGAGATATCTGCCATGGTTCTTCAGAAGATGAAGAAGACAGCAGAGGATTATCTCGGACAGGAGGTTACAGATGCAGTCATCACTGTTCCCGCTTACTTCTCTGACTCACAGCGTCAGGCAACAAAGGAGGCTGGACAGATTGCAGGACTCAACGTACAGCGTATCGTAAACGAGCCAACAGCAGCTGCTCTTGCCTATGGTATCGACAAGGCTAACAAAGATATGAAAATCGCAGTCTTTGACCTTGGTGGTGGTACATTTGATATTTCTATCTTGGACTTCGGCGGAGGTGTTTTTGAAGTGCTTTCTACAAACGGTGACACTCACCTTGGCGGTGACGACTTCGACCAGGTTATCATAGACTGGCTCGTTCAGGAGTTCAAGAATGATGAGGGAGCAGACTTGACAGTGGACCCAATGGCAATGCAGAGACTGAAAGAGGCTGCAGAAAAGGCTAAGATTGAACTCTCAAGCTCTTCTTCTACAGAAATCAATCTGCCTTACATCATGCCTGTGGGCGGCATCCCTAAGCACCTTGTAAAGACTATCACACGTGCAAAATTCGAGCAACTGGCACACGGACTCATCCAGGCTTGTCTCGCACCATGCCAGAAAGCAATGCAGGACGCAGGTCTCTCTACAAGCGATATTGACGAGATTATACTCGTAGGTGGATCAAGCCGTATACCTGCCGTACAGGAACTTGTAAAGAACTACTTCGGCAAGGAGCCTTCTAAGGGTGTAAATCCTGATGAGGTAGTAGCCGTTGGAGCATCTATCCAGGGCGCAATCCTAAACAAGGAGGGCGGAGTTGGTGACATCGTGCTACTTGATGTTACTCCACTTACACTCGGTATTGAGACAATGGGTGGTGTTATGACAAAACTAATTGAGGCTAACACAACAATACCTGTAAACAAGAGTCAGGTGTTCAGTACTGCAACTGACAACCAGACAGAAGTGACAATCCACGTTCTGCAGGGTGAAAGACCAATGGCCGCACAGAACAAGTCTATCGGACAGTTCAACCTGACAGGTATTGCTCCTGCTCGCCGTGGTGTTCCTCAAATCGAAGTAACCTTCGACATCGACGCCAATGGTATCTTGAAGGTATCTGCCAAGGATAAGGCAACAGGTAAGGAACAGGCTATCCGTATTGAAGCTTCTTCCGGTTTGAGCAAGGAAGAAATCGAACGCATGAAGGCTGAGGCAGAGGCTAACGCTGAGGCAGACAAGAAAGAGCGTGAGAAGATTGACAAACTCAATCAGGCAGACTCTATGATCTTCCAGACAGAGACATTCCTCAACGAGAATGGCGACAAGCTGCCAGCAGATCAGAAGCCAGCAGTAGAGAACGCCCTCAACCAGTTGAAGGATGCTCATAAGAGCGGCGACATCGCAGCCATCGACAGTGCTATCGCCAACATGAACACAGTAATGCAGGCAGCAAGCCAGCAGATGTACAGTCAGGCAGGCGGTGCACAGCCTGGACCAGACGCAGCATCAGGTTTCAACGGCGGTCAGCAGGCAGGCGGCACACAGCAGCCAAAGGATGACATCCAGGATGCAGATTTTGAGGAAGTGAAATAAGCACATAGAGAAATAAGAATACAATATCAAATGGAAAGCGTGTAGCTCAATGAGTTACACGCTTTTCTTGTTTTTGGCCGTACACAATAATATTGCTATCTTTGCGTTATTATTATAAACATCTGT
>JAFQGS010000041.1 GCA_017415455.1 Prevotella sp. | reverse complement strand
TTCTTGTCCACTCAGGCATATTGAATGTGGCAGACATGTCTGCTACGTCCAATCTGCCTCAGTGTCCTGCGGCAAGGACAAGGCACATTTGTCATGCTGACAGGAGTGCCCGATTTGTCCGTTGCGCAACTGTCTCTTCTTACCTGATATACGTTACTATCTACCTCTAAATAATACCGCTACGCCCCACACCTTAGCGAAGCGTTACAAGATCTGTCGTCATACAGACATCCTTGGCTGATGGCAACACGTTGCTATTAGCCAAAGCTGACAGTATGCCGAAGTACCGACGCGAGAGAATAGTCTGTCCGTGCTACAAGCTATCAAGGCTGAAGCTTTGATGACTTGCATCCCGGTCAGCCAACACACTCGCTTTATGTCGGTACAGCAGACCTGCAAACGCTTCACAGCCCACCCTGTTCCTGTTTAACTCTTTCTTCTCACCTCATTATATTTAATAATGGTGCCACTCTTACAAATAACATCAAAGATCGTCTTCCAGTCAGCGCAGTGGTAGGCATATTTCCTGCAAAGTTAGCCGCGTCTGAGACAATCGTCAAATTCTGCTTATGGTCTTGTGACTGTGAACAATCTTCCTTTTCCTCGGAAAAGAGTATTCTTCACACATAATTTGTCTTTATGTCTTTTCTTGCGGCTTTTGGGAGCAGAAAATATCCCTCCACAGGCTGAAAGGCCTCGAAAGGAGGGAAGAGAAACAAGTCCAGCGACATGGGCGACAACAAAATGATTGTATCACTAAAATTTGAAAGGCAATGAAGATTATCATCCTGCATGATGCTGACGCACGCATCGAGTATCTTGACGTAGCCGACCATCTTATCGGCTCAGACATCGAGGAGTTCCTCACCAGACAGGGCTTCTCAGTGAACAACATCACATGGCTTGTCACATCGGCAGACCATATCCCAGTGGTTTACCATAAGTATGACATCGACCGCAAGACCGGCAAGGCGACTCACACCCAACTAGAGGCGGAACTTAAAGACCTCACCATCCACGGACAACTCCTGGCATTGCAGCACCGGGAGCAGGACGAGCTGAAAGCGGCTCTTCGCAAGTACGGCACGGAAGTGGACGGAGGCTTTGAGGTGCATTTCGAGGGAGAGCAGCCCATCGTGGCAGGTTATCTCTTTGACGAGCCTCGTGACATCGTCATAGACGCAGCACGTTTGGATGCTGACGGAAACCTTTCGCTTCTCGGAGAGGACAAGGAAGTAAGGGATGGGCAATACGACATAGAGGCAAGCGACATCTTTGGCGGTCAGTTAGACTATGTTACGTCGAGTATAGGTGTATGGATGAAGGAGGAACAGGTATGACCCAGTGCATCGTATATGACGAGACTACCAAGGAGAGCGAGACCTTTTGCTCATTGACCGCAGCCAAGAAGTGGATGAGAGAGCGCATCAAACAGAAGCATGAGGTAAGCGGACAGAAGTACAGGGTCTATGCCGACGGAGAGTTTGTTAATTGCGGCTCTATCAGTCTCACAGGCAGCAACAAGTCTTTTGTCGCCAATACAAGGCAGACGAAAAAAGGATATTAAAAAACAAGGTAACGGCAAGCCTAACCAACTTGCCACTATAACATTTTTACATTATGATTTACACTCACACTATCGGACGCATCGGAGCAAAGGATTGCCGCGTCATCACAGGTACACACGGAACATTCATGGCTGTTGACATCGCAGTGGACGACTACAGCAAAGGCAAGCAAATCACCACTTGGGTAAGGGTGAAGAGCAGCAAGGAGAACCATATCCGCTTGGCTGAATACCTCACCAAGGGTCGTATGGTGCTTGTGGAAGGCACACTGACTTCTTCCATTTGGACAGACCGCAACGGAGAGAACCACATACAGCATAGCATCATAGCTGACTCCATCGCCTTTGTCAATGCAGGGAAG
>JAFQGS010000040.1 GCA_017415455.1 Prevotella sp. | reverse complement strand
TATACAGTGGACGAGGTGTTCTACACCTACAGCAACAACCAATGCCATCTAAGACAACACAGACAGCATAACAGCGGGAAACACAGCTGGGAAAAGCACACATCAAACGAATGTGTATATGACATGATGAACATTTTCCTGCGTGCAAGGAGCTTCAATCCTGAGGGATGGAAGGCCGGACATGCAATAAACTTCCCAATAGCAGACGGAAACGGGACAACACCTGCTATGCTGAAATATCGCGGAAAGAAAACAATCAAGGCCGACAATGGAAGGAAATACCGCTGTCTGGAGCTTTCATACATTGAGAAAGATGAAGGAAAATGGAAAGAGATTGTAAGATTCTTCGTAACAGACGACAGCAATCATATTCCAATAAGACTGGATATGTTTCTTAAATTTGGAAGTGCCAAAGCATTCCTGACCAGCATGAAGGGCACAAGGAATGCCATAACAGCGGAAGAGAAATAACAAACGGCGGAAGAAAAGGGTTCCAATTGCATAATAACCAGAACCCAACTACCATAGTTTTATATCATAAGTATGGCATTTACAACACATAAGTGCCATACTTACGACAGCCAAACCATAGACTTTCTAATTGTCTTTACCAGAAAGACGAAGAGTGATATTGGGTGACATATATTTTTTTCAACGTCACCCTTTTATCTTTATGTATATCAACACGTTACATCAAAGGGTGACATATTACGGGAAAACACGTCTCTGAGAGGAAATTACAGGGATGGAGTATTGGACTAACACATCAGGCAAGTATAATGCATCACCATAACATCACATTATCCTTCCCGCCATTCATGGTAATGAGTATCGTCAGACAACAAAAGAGGTGAGACCGCAAGGTCCCACCTCTTATTATTATGGTTTAGGTTTTATTATTTAACCATTACCTTCTTAACCTCAACAGTTCCGTCAGAATATGTTGTGCGGATGATGTTAAGACCTCTCTGCAGAGAGTTAACCTTAGTACCGTTTGCACTGTAAACCTCTGTTCCGGCAACCTTACCGTCAACGCCTTCTACAGTAACACCAAAGATACCAGTACCCTCTGTAACAACAGCAGAAGCAGCTTCACCAAGACCACCCATCTCATTTGCCGCGCGTACTGACCATGCAGCAGATGCGTCGTCAACAGTATAAATAGGCTCTGTTGTGAAGTCTACAACCTTGCCGTCTTTGCAAACAGCCCAGAGAAGAGCATAATCATTGTTATCCCAAACCAGCTTGCTGTCGCCTGTGTAGAGCTTAACATTTGCTGGAGTTGGTGCCTGCTCTGTTGCCTCACGTGGATTCCAGTCGCCGAACATGTTGCTCATATTGCCAATCTCTGCAGCCTCGTCAGCACTCAGAACAGGGTTGAATGAGTGTGGATTCTCATTGCCAAGTACCTTAACACGTCCGCTAAGGTCAACAGTTGTGCCGCTTGCAGAAACGCTGTTGTATTCAGCAAAGCGTGTACATCCGCCTGCGCTCATGTTTGTCCAACCAGCAGCTGTTGGGATAGCCTCCATTGTACAGTCAATGTAGTAGGTCTCTGCAGCCTCTGTCCAAGGACGACCGAGGAAGTAGTTACCGTTAACATCGTCCTGCTCACCCTTGAGAGTACAATCCTTGAATACGTAACCGTACTTAACATTGTCACGAGGAGCTACGATGTAACCACCCCGCTCGCACATTACGATGTCAACATCATTGAAGAATACGTCACCGCTACCGCAGATGAAGTCTGTACGTCCGCGGATAACACCACCCTCGAAGTAGTAGAGGCTCTGGCTACGGTCTGAAACGTATGTATCCTGATATGCCCAAAGTGTAACATCCTTGCAGATAGTCTTGTTACCACCGTCAACGAGGATTACGTTACGTCCTGTTGCATCTGGAGTATTAGTCTTCAGCGTAATATCCTGAAAGTATGTATTTGTAGCACCGCTTGTCATGTAGAGCAGACCGCTGGTACGGATACCCTCGAGTGGGTTAGCCTGACCGCCTGCACCTGCATCAGGATTAGAAGCGAGGTCGTTAGGCATTGTGTTGGCAACAGATGTCAGTGCCATGTCCTCACCGATGATAGAGGTGTTAGGAGTACCGAATGATGTCTTAGGATCTGGATAGCTCTTGCCATCTGCACCTGTCACCATGCTGTTCTGGTTAGCTGGGATAATGTGGTTACCCTGCTTAACGAATATGCGGAAGCGCTTGCTCTTGTCTGTACGTGATGCAGCAGCATTGAGAGCGTCCTTGAAGTTACCGTCGTCTGGTACGATAAAGTCGTAGAGTGCCTTCTCAACTGTCGGCTTTGTCATTGTTGTGAATGTAACATTAACAGCCTCATTAAGCACGTTGTCTGTCAAGTCGCTTACAGAACCAGCAGCAAGCTGGAATGTGTACTCTGTAGCATATGTCAGACCCTTATACTCTGCAGCAACAGTCTTGCCTGTAGCTGAAAGCACGAGTTCCTCACCATTGAGAGTAGCCTTAGCTGTAGATGTCAACTTCACCTTCTCGTCGAAGTTCATTACAACACGTCCGTTAGCAGAAGCACCAGTTGCGCCTGTTGCAGGAACTGTGCTTACGATTGCAGGAGCCTTACCGTCGTCAACAAGCTTCATTGTACCGGTTACGAAGATATTTGTGATAGCTGTACCATCGTTGCTTGCATCGCCGTCGCCGCTACCGTCACGATCAGATGTATAGTCAGGGATGAAGCGGATGTAGAGTTCTGCAGCATTGTTTGCATCCTCACCGAGTGTACCTGCGATATCTGTTACAGTCTTCACAGCAGGCATTGTTGCACGACCTGCCTCTTTCCAGTTTGTTCCGTCAACAGAGTATTCAATCACCTGAGTCTTGTGTGCAATGTAGTTGTAGAGCATCTGAGCCTGAACCTTGATGTCTGTAAACTCGCTTGCATTAATCTTTGTCTGATAGTAGTACTTGTCGCCAATCTTTTGCCAGTTAACGGCAGCACCCTTCATCGACTCATAACCGTTGGCAGCCTCGGTACTCTTGTCAAGCCAGCCAGTGATAGAACCGCTTTCGTTTGTCAGTATCAGTTGTGCTGCCTCATTGTCAGCAGTGCTGTAGAAGTCAGCTACACGACCGTTGTTGCCACGCTTGTAGAAGTCCCAACCAACGATGTAGTCAACAGCAGAGTAGTTTGCTGTGAGAGCTACATTTTCAGTCATGTCAACCTCAATCTCGCTTGATGTCTGACCGTTGCTCCAACTGCTGAATGTAAGGATAGCATTGCTTGCTGCTGTAAGCGCAACCTTTGTGCCTTCCTCGTACATGTTCTTGCCGTCAACAATTGTTGGAGCCGGAGCCAACTGTACCATATAGTCGTTAGCACCGCCGTCAAGTGTGATAGCAAGCTCGTAGGTGTTAACCTTTACGAAGTTTGCAGTGAGAGTCTCGTCAGCATTTACAGTATACTTGAATTTAGCCTCTGTAGAAACCTCCTCGCCTGCAGCGTTTGTCCAGTTAACGAAGTTGTAACCGAACTTCTCTGTTGCAGTGATAGTAACCTCTGTGCCTTCTTCATACTGTTCTGCCACAGGATAAACATTTACAGTTCCGCCTTCTGCCGGTGCAACAGCTGTAGCAAGAGTATACTTAGCCACGTTAGCTGCAGTACCATTGATAAGACCGTGTATCTGAACATCGCTGAAACCGCCCTGCTTAGAAGCACTTACACCTACAGTAGCTGTGATAGCAAAACCGTCTGTAGAAGCAAGCTGTGCCTGCTGCTCTGCTGTAAGTTCCACTTCTACCTTGTTAGTATAGTTTGCACTTGCGCCAAACTTATCGTCTGCCTGAGACTTGTTATTACGAGGAGCTGTATAGTTGCCAAGTTCAACCGATGTGCCGTCTGCAAGAAGAGCAGTTACGGTAACACCGTTCTCTGCGTCAGTACCGAAACGCTGAATGTACATGCTCACCTTTGTAGGGGTGAATGTAAGACCAGCTGCTGGCTTAACTTCCCACTTTGCAGCCTGTGTGGCGCCTGATGGAGTCAGTTTGATGAATGTAACAGCCTTTCCTGCATCATCCTTTGCCTGACCAGTACCAGTTCCGCTCAAAGCCAGGTCGCCAAGGTCTGTATTAACTGTGCTGAATGCTTCAGCAGGAGTTGCAGTGTATGCTGCTACTGTTGTAGCATCTGTAGCATCATTGAAAGGCCAAACAATTGTAGCAACTTCGTTAGTATATGTCTTGCCACCAGCAGACGCTACAACAGGGAGGATAATCTGTACATAACGATAGTATGAGCCTTCGCTACCTACTACAACGTCAATTGTCTCTGCAGTGTTTGCAATTGTATATTCTATAGTTTTAGCTGATACATAATCACTCTGACCATCGATAGTCAGCGGACTGTCGCCAGTACCGAGCGCATTATATGCCTCAACATTAACAATGGCACCCTTGCATGAAGGGATTGTGAATGTTGTTCCCTTATTCCACTGTGCCCAATCGTTCCAGTTTGCATTTGCAATCTTACCAGGAGATGTTGACACATCACATTTTACATCAATAGTCTTGCCATTAACAACAGCCTGAGCAACCCAGATAAGTCCTGTCTTGCCTTCCCAAGCCACTGTTGGAGCACCATTCTTACGCTGGAAGTCCCACTTAAGAGTAACAGCCTCTGTACGGTCTGCAAGAGCTACCTCATTGTCTGTGAACACAGGAGTAAGTGTTACATCAACAGTAGGAGCCACCTCATCACCAATAGCATAAGTAGTTGTGCCATCAGTCCATCCTGTAAGAGTCTTACCCTCTACATAAAGAGTGAAGTTTGCAGGAACAACAGTCTTGTCACCAACAACCAACTTTACAGCAGCAGGCACAACATCACCCTCACATGTCACATCACCTAATGAGTATGTAACAGTAGCCTCTGTCGGAGCCTCTTCTACCTTCTCTATAGAGAGATAAGGGCAGTAGCTTGGAATGTTGAGTGTCAAGGTTGTAGCCTCACCTGTGTAGTAAGCATAAGTAATGGTCTCATCAGTCTTGTTGCCTTCCCAGCAACCAATACCTCCGGCCGCAAACTTGTTTACCTCTTCGCCAGCAGCATTCTTAACTGTCACATCATGGCTACCATAAGTACAGCTACCAACACCGATTTTCACAGGACCTTCCACAGCAACCTTAGCTACTGTGCCAGACCATCCGTGGCTATTCCACCAACAGCCTTCAAGAATAATGTTTGCAGTTGCGTCATCGGCTGCGACACGTGTCAAAGAGCCGTCATCAGCAACAACCAATCCCAGAGAAACGCGTGGGTGAGTAGATTCATCCATCTCAGATGCCTCCAAGAATGCACTCTGTGCCAAGTCTATCTTAATGTCCTTCCATGCTGCACTTGCCGGCATTACACCAACAAAAAGCATGATCATCAAGAAGACCTTGAATAGATTTTTGATTCTCATAAGTTAAAAATTAAGTTATTAAATAAATAAAAAACACTTGTTCGATTTCCTTACACACAATAGCCTCTGCATCTGTCAGCCATCGCATGTCCCCATAAGGGACTCCTCTGTAGATTTCCTAATATCTTAAAAGATAGTAATAAAGATAGATTAGAGTAGTAAAATTATTTTGCAAAAATAAGAAAAAAAAAACTTAACACAAAGAAATTATAGCAAAATACACATTATTAATATAATAACATACAATAACGTTTCATTGATACAATGACAGGGCTAACGACAAATGCCGATAGCCCTGTTCCAATATATTACTTTGAGTAAATATTCCTTATGGCTGCTTGCCGATATAAGCAAGGATACCGCCGTCAACATAGAGCACGTGACCGTTAACGGCATCAGAAGCCTTAGAAGCGAGGAACACTGCAGGTCCACCCAGTTCTTCCGGGTCGAGCCAGCGTCCTGCTGGAGTCTTTGCACAGATGAAAGAGTCGAACGGATGACGGCTGCCGTCTGCCTGACGCTCACGCAATGGAGCTGTCTGAGGAGTAGCAATATAACCAGGGCCGATACCGTTGCACTGGATGTTGTACTCACCATACTCAGAGCAGATGTTACGTGTGAGCATCTTCAAACCACCCTTCGCTGCTGCGTATGCAGAAACAGTCTCACGACCAAGCTCACTCATCATAGAGCAGATGTTGATAATCTTACCCTCGCGGCGCTCCATCATCTCTGGGATAACAGCACTTGCGCAGATGAATGGGCCAACGAGGTCGATGTCGATAACCTGCTGGAACTCGCTGCGCTTCATCTCGTGCATAGGAATGCGCTTGATGATACCTGCGTTGTTCACGAGGATATCAATCTGACCAACCTCTGCGTGAATCTTCTCTACGAGAGCCTTCACCTGGTCTTCGTTAGTTACGTCACAAACATAACCGTGAACATTCTCGATACCAGCCTCTTTGTAGTTTGCCAGACCCTTAGCGAGAGCGTCCTCGTTGATGTCGTTGAAAATAATGTTCTCTACACCTGCAGCCACGAAAGCCTTTGCGATGTTAAAACCGATACCGTAAGAAGCACCTGTGATCCATGCGTTCTTGCCGGCCAATGAAAACAGATTTTTCATTTAATTACGTTTTTTAAGGAGTGTAGGAGTATAAGGAGTGTAGGAGTGAAGACATTAGCCTTCAGGAATTCCTTACCCCATTCCGACACTCGGGTTATTTAATTCCGTTATTTTTCAATATTCCATTACTATAAGATGTCAGAAGTCTTCCTACCTCTTCTGCACTTTCATGTAAAAAGCGATACTCTTCTGCACTTATATAATTCAAATCTTTGGAGAGGATTATGTAGTTTTGGCATTCAGCCAAACTACCTTCAGAGATATTCAGGAAACGGAGTTTGTCGGCCTTACCTAACTTTTTATACCCTTCGGCTATGTTTGCACCTATAGACACTGCTGCTCTTCTGAATTGAGACGTAAGTCCTAAACGCTCATCAGAGGGAAAATGCTTTGTTATGGAATAAACATCCTTTGTAAACGAATGCGCCTTCTGCCAAGCAAAAATTTTCTCAAATGAAAACGGTTCCATAAGCAACACATTTAAGTATTGTCTTCACTCCTACACTCCTTATACTCCTGCCTCCTCTAAAGAGTTCTACTTCAAGTCCGTAATCAGCGAAAAGTCCTGATCGCCATAGTCAAGGTTCTCACCGCCCATACCCCAGATGAAGGTGTAGTTGTGAGTAGCTGCTGCGCTGTGGATAGACCACTCTGGAGAGAGAACGGCCTGGTCGCCCTTCATCCATATGTGACGTGTCTCGTCAACCTCACCCATGAAGTGGCAAACAGCCTGGTCTGCTGGTACCTCGAAATAGAAGTAAGCCTCCATACGACGGCTGTGAACGTGTGCCGGCATTGTGTTCCATACGCTACCTGTAGCAAGCTCTGTCATACCCATCTGCAACTGGCATGTCGGAAGTACCTGGTTTACAATCATCTTGTTTATATCGCGCTCGTTGCTTGTTGCGAGGTCGCCCATGTGAGCCACAACAGCATCGGCCTTAGTAATCTTCTTGCAAGGATATGATGTGTGGGCTGTGCAAGAGTTGAAGTAGAACTTAGCTGGCTGAGCAGCGTCCTTTGAGCAGAACACCACATCGCGGTCGCCGCTACCGATGTAGAGTGCTTCCTTGTAGCCGAGCTCGAATGTCTCGTCGCCAACCTTCACGCAACCGTCGCCACCAACGTTGAAGATACCAATCTCACGGCGTGTAGTGAAGAAAGGAGCCTTCAATGGGTCGATAGCCTCAAGCTTCAGGCACTCTGCCACTGGCATTGCACCACCAACAACCATACGGTCGTACATTGAATACACCATGTTCACCTCGTCTGCGGCAAACACCGTCTCAATAAGGAAGTCGCGACGTATGCGCTTGGTGTCATAACTCTTTGCGTCCTCAGGATGAGCCGCATAGCGAATTTCATAATTTGTCTTCATAACTATATAGTTTTAGATTAATTACTATTGTTTGCAAAGTTAATGAAAATTTTCGTGGAGTCAAGAATAATGAAATATAATTATGTCTCTTTTATGCTTTTTATGCAAATAAGACACAGGTGCCTTTCGACAAAAGCAACAGGATATACGCAAGTCTGCTGGCATAATTGATACCGATGTTGATAAAGGGAGATATATCTTCCTAAGATGCGAAACTTAAGTAAAACTTAAATAAAAATACAGGAAAAACAAAAAAATCTTCACACGCATAATCATAAATTATAAATAAATGATTACCTTTGCACCCACAAAATGGTATTGGACCATGGTGTAATGGTAACACTACAGGTTTTGGTTCTGTCATTCTGGGTTCGAATCCCGGTGGTCCAACACACGACAAGGGCTGTTTCGCAGTCCTTGTTTTTTTATGTCTTTTGGTCAACAGGACGGACAGCCGTACAGCTCCTTGCCGTTATACTTATACATCTGCAATGACCTGTTAACTCCAGCATCCGCGTATGTCCCGCCAAAAGGATAGTAGTGCACACCAGCTCTAATGGGTCCCTACAAAGTTAGAAAATATTATG
>JAFQGS010000039.1 GCA_017415455.1 Prevotella sp. | reverse complement strand
TATCTGCTCGTGTCGCCGGGCTTCAACAGCTTATACTTTCTGTCATTGTCGTTGTATATGCTTATGAATCTCTCATAGTCTTCCCTAAGCATGTATATGTCTATGTCGTCATCCCAGGGTATATATCCACGGTGTCTGAATGCTCCTATTAGCGTACCGCCTCCGAGCGAGTATCTAATGCCGTTTTTCAGACAAAAATCATGTATGCTGTCCATGATGCCCAACTGTACACTTCTCAGCTCGTTGATGTCCTTTATTTGCCTGAGAGTGCACTTACCCGTATCGGCAACACTGTCGTTGCATTTAAGCTCTTTTTTTTTCATTTTCCTGTTACCAATGATATGCGATTACAAAATTACTTATTTTTTCTTTGTCGCGAACCATTTGCGCCGAATAAATTGTTCTGCAGGCATTTGTACCAATATTTCAATGCTCGTTTCACTAAGCATAAAGGGAAAAGTCTATTGTTATGTATGTCTTTTTGCAAAAAGTATCGTATAATGTATCGCATTAATATTTGCAAAAGACGTTCGTGTGTTATATCTTTGCATCCGCCAACGTCCTCAAACTGCCATTCTGCCATTCTTTGCAAGCCCTCTTGCTGTTCTCCTCCCGTCCTTGTCTCCCGTCCGTCAAGGTGTCTCCGTCCCTGCTTCGCTGCTTTGTCGGCAATTGATTCTTTTATAATCCCGGTTCCCATCCGTCGTATTGTTTACGGGCAGAACCATTCTTTAAATATTCCTTGCGCAGGCTCCGCTCTGCCAGACATGCCCCTTGCGGCATTTGTATATGCGCAACCCTTCTGTGATGCGTGTGAATTTACCCGAATATCTCATACTATACCTTTTACATATATATAATGTCATGGCGCCATTCCTATGCCATGCCGCCATGATTGAGCCTTTATGCTGCTATGATGGCATATTCATGCTGCTATGATTACGTTCTCGTGCTGCTATGATTACGTTTCCATGCTGCTGCGATGGCGTTTCCATGCTACTGCAATTACGTTGTCGTGGCAGTGCGATAAAGTCTTTATGCTGCTGCGATAAAACCTCTATGGCAGTGCCATGACGTATCTATCGTGTCTTGATGCGGTATTTATGATGAACCAATGCTTATGCCATGCCGTACATATCCTTGCTCCGTCATTCCCAGAGCCAATTTTCCTTGTTTTCTCTTGTCGCCTTTTCCTTTGGGCTACTGCTGCGCAAGACAGTGTTTCAGATTGTTAGTTTTTTGCGTCAAAACACGTGTGTTTGTAAGTGCTCCCCTGTGAGTGATATTATAAAAAAGATTAAAGCATGCGGGTATATGTGTTATATATTGTTAATAAATTGCTATTTTTTAACATTCTCTCCTCCTGTTAATCCAACGCCTTTCACTGCATTGCCTTGTCTGATTTGGAGGTTTTTCGTGGTGCTTAGATGACCGTTATTGTAGCTTAATTATGCCTTAACACTTCTAAAGAAGTGATTTTGTGCTTAAATAATATTTTCTTTCGTGAAAAAAATGTATTTTTGCAAAGATTAATACATTATTTATATATCATCCTCGCGGCTCTGCTGATGAGGAGTTTGTGATAATACGGTTAGCGAAAGGTTAGAGGTGTGTTATGAAGAATGCTTTGAAATATGCAGGTAAGGCCCTGAGTTTGTTTCTGAAACCCATAAAGGCCAATGCCGCTTTCTTTGTGTTTATGTATACCCTTGGGCTGGTATGCGTTTATGTTGTTGTGCCGCCAAAGCGCGGCTATCATCCTTATGCACTTGGTCCGCAGGAGCTCTTCTTCGATGTCTATGCTCTCTGCGTTTTTCTCACGCTGTTGCCCATGGCTGTCAGGAGATGGGTCAGGCGTGTGTTTTACGCAATAGCCTATCTTGTGGCGATAGTAGATGTTTACTGCTTTGTTAAGTTTGACTCTACCCTTACCCCCACAATGCTGCTGCTTCTGGCGGAGACAGACAGCAGGGAGGCATGGGAATTCCTGCGCTCATACATCACGCCCGATATCATCTTCAGCCGTCTTGGCTGGGTGCTGCTGGTGATGGTGATACATCTTGCATACGCCATCTGCTGCCGGTTGCTGAAACGAGGCATCGCCTGTGAGCCGCTGCGCAAGGTGCTCGGCATTGTAAGCCAGTGGCAGAAGCCGCT
>JAFQGS010000038.1 GCA_017415455.1 Prevotella sp. | reverse complement strand
TTTTTATAGTTTCCATAGTGCCTATAGTAGCTATAATTCCAATATTTCTCATTGATAACCTTGTCGTTGCTATGCAATCATCTCGTCATTCCTATGCTATCGCATCATCGTTGCTATGTCATCGCATCGCCGTTGCTATGCAATCGCAGTGCCGTTTCATATGAGTTGGCGGTGCGATTACAACGTGATGGCGGTGGGATGGCAATTCCGTCGCACCATGATAACTATGCCATCGCAGCATGATGGCTATGCTATGGCAGCATGATGACAACGCAATCCTTCCGCCTCCTCAAAGCGATGATGCGGTGATAGATATGCAATGGCGTTGTCATAGCTATGCAATGACCAATTCTTACACCGTTTACTATGCCCGGCAGGCACTCTTAAGGAAAAATCATGCGGCGGTTATGCCCTGTAAATCCCAATATTCTGACAAAAGGGAAAATATTTTGTAACGTGCCACTTCTCGCAGCGTTTTTTCAATGCACGAGAGAGCTGGGCTTGCTTGTCTTCATGCGAAGTTTTTATGCTGCACCGCAACACTTATAGCTACAACAATCAATGATATGCTTTTTTTTATCGGTTTTGTTTGTTCTGCCCATTAGACCGATAATAATATGGCAGTAAAAGTCTATGTCACAGAGTTATTTCCTTCATAAAAAGACCCTATATTGAGTAAAAAAAGGTCCGAAACAGTTTATATGTTTAATAAATGCCGATGAAATGGTACATTTTTATTATTTTTGCATCAGTCTATAATGATTAACACCTTCCTTGTATGCAAAGACTCATCATACAGATATTATTACTTTGCGGCATGGTGACTGCCACAGCAAAGGACACGCTGACCTATGACATCCACTCAGGACTGTCACACTGGATTGTGTCTGACATCCTGCAGGACAAGCAGGGCTTTCTGTGGTTCTCCACATGGAATGGGTTGAACAGGTATGACGGATATGAGTTCAGGCAGATAAAGACCAAGCCGGGAGACGGCACGCGCATACAGTCGGAGGTTATAAGAGGTATCGACCTTGACGAGGACGGCAACATAATATGCTATACCGACAACGAGAGGTTCTTGCTCGACACCAGGGAATACAAGCTTACGGATATGGTGTCAGACCGCCATAAGCATAATACCAGGACACTAAAAAACAATACACTGACAGACAAAGACGGCAACCAGTGGGTGTTGAACCGCTATGGAGTGACAAAGATAAGTCCCAACCATCACCCTGCACAGGTGGTAAGCGGAACGGAGAACGTACAGGCGCGTGCCTTCCTGAAGGACAGCAAGAAGAGATGGTGGCTGGCAACGAAGGAGGATGAGTGTGTAAGGATTTTCAACAGCAGTAACGAACTAATAGGTTACATCGGAGCCGACGGCAATATACATAAAGAGAAGACCACAATAGGACACAGACTCTATTGCATCATTCAGACGGCAGGCGGCGACATATGGATGGGGTGCAAGCCTGGCGCCCTGCTGCGCCTTAGAGAGAAACCCGGCGGAACGTTTGAGATAAAGAGGATAAAGCCGCAGGGACTCACGTGTGATATCATATATCATATGGCAGAAGACAAAGAAGGACGCTTGTGGGTCGGCACATTCGGCGACGGACCGCAGTGCATCGTCAACCCGCAGGCAGAAAACCCATCTTGCGTGAATTTCATGGATAACAAACTGTTTGAGAAAGGCAGGGAGAAAGTAAGGCGCCTGTTGGTGACCGATGAAGGGAACATCATCTGCGCCACAACAAGAGGTCTGCTGACAATGGCCGTCAACAGCAGCGACATAAAGGCAAGCAGCTTCAGACGGCTTACACGCAATGGAAAAGACGAGGGAAGTCTGTGCAACAACGCTACGATGGACGTGATGTCCGACGGCAAGGGCAACATCATAATTGCAACGGAGAACAACGGCATAGACATGATAGCGGAGAAAGACCTCATGACCGGCAAGCCCGTGTTCAGGCATTTCAACAGAGCCAATTCGTCGCTCACGTCAGACGCATGTCTTGCCATAACGTCGAAGGGCAACGGAAATCTACTGGTTGTATGCACAGACAGGATGATGGAGTTTGACCCTTACAATGACAGTACGACTACATATTCCACAAGGTTCTGGAGCGACGCCTGCCATTTCTCAGAGGAAAGACCTATACAACTCTTTGACGGAACATGGCTTTTCGCTCTGGAGCAAGGCGCATTTACTGCCACACAGCACAACCTGAACACAAGAGGCTACAAGCCGGCAATGGTCTTCACGCAACTATCCATAAACGGCAAAGAGCCGGATATGGGCATTTGCATGAAGGATACAGTGGTGATGAACGTCGGTGAGAGGGATTTCACAATATCGTTCGCCGCCATCGACTACACAGACAACACGGGCATCATGTACAGAAGCAGGATGAACGGACAGGCATGGAGCGTGGCAGGCACCGACCGCTCGCTCACGTTCTACAATATGCAGCCGGGGCATTATACGCTGGAGGTGCAGTCCACCGACAGATACGGGCGCTGGGTTGACAACAACAAGACATTGGTAATCGTTATCACGCCTGAGTGGTATGAGACATTGCCCGCACGCATAGCCGGATGGATTATAATCATTGCCATTATCACGGGTGTAGTATATACGGTGTTCTATGTGAGGGACCTCAAAAGGCAGAGAAGCGAACTGCTGGAGAAATACATGTCGCTGCTTAACGCTCCTGCGGCAACGGAGAAGAAATCCGCCGAGGAGAATGAGGCTGTATTGATGCCGGAACTGTCGGCAGAGGACAGCAGATTCCTTGAGAGAGTGAGGAGATACATAGCGGAGAACATCGGGAACAGCGATGCCAACATCAATGACATGGCGGCATTCGCGGCAACCAGTCCGAGCAATCTCAACCGTAAGCTGCGCTCACTGGTTGGCATCACTGCGGCACAGCTCCTTATTGACGCAAGAATGCAGAAGGCACGGCAGATACTGGAGAGCAGCGACAACTGTGAGAAGACGAATATTGCGGATGTGGCATACAGATGCGGCTACTCTGACGCCCGTTATTTCTCAAGGTGCTTCAAGCAGAAATATAATGTCACGCCGTCTGAGTTTGCATCGGAGGCAAAACACTCCAATGGCTGACAGTCTGTGTCTATGATAGAGAATGTATTGCCGGTTGCGTGGCATGAGCAGGCAAGGCTCTTGCGTCAGACATCAGCAGCTGCCGCATGCGTTATCGCAGGAAACAGGATGTTTAAATCTGCCGATATGTTGTCTATCTCACCTTTTATTCCTACTTTTGCAGTCAGCGGAATCGTTCAATGCAGAAAAGAACACGCACGACAGGTTCCTGGAAATGTGATGCCGCATACTTGGAAACAAATAAAACCATTAATATTATGAAGAAGATACTCACTTTGTCGGTGATGTTATTCACGCTGACAGCAATAATGGCAGCAGGCATAGACCGTAAGGCTGTGGTTACGCGTAACAATCCTGTAGTGAAGTCGATAGACCCGCTGGCTTCTCTTTCGGTGGGCAACGGAGACTTTGCCTTTACCGTAGACGCTACCGGACTGCAGACATTCCCTGAGACGTATAGCAAAGGGGTACCTCTGGGAACGCAAAGCTCATGGGGCTGGCACAGCTTCGCTAATCCTGAGGGTTACAAGCATGAGGAGACAATGAAGGACTATGACTTCGGGCACGGAAGAACGGAGCCATATGCCACTGAGTTCAAGGAAAAAGGCAGGCAGCGCGAAGCGTCTATATGGTATCGCATGAATCCACACCGCCTTCATCTGGGTGTGCTGGGATTTGCTATAGACAGTGTGGAGCAGAAGAACATAAGCGGCATAAACCAATGTCTGGATATGTGGAAGGGCGAGATAGACAGCCGCTTTACATATAAAGGCATGGAGCACAGGGTGCAGACGGTGTGCCATCCGCAACAGGACATCGTGGCGGCAAAAGTGCAGTCTGCTGCGAGAACTCCTCTCATCCTGCGTTTCCCTTATCCAACAGGAGCGCATTGTGATGACGCCTGCGACTGGAATGCTGATGAGAAGCACAGTACGGATGTGGTGTCACAGACAGAGGATGAGGTGCTGCTGAAGCGTGTGATAGATGAGACTGCATATTATGTCAGACTTAGCTGGAAGGGGAAGGCGGCATTGTCAAGAGCTGGCAGAAACGCTTTTATGCTCACACCTCAGACAGACAAGATAGAGGTGGCATGTCTTTTCACACAGGACAGCGGACAGCGGACGGTTGGTTTTGAAGCGGCGCATAAGGCGGCGGCGAACCGATGGAAGGCGTATTGGACAGAGGGTGGTATCGTGGACTTTGGTCATTGCAAGGACAGCAGAGCCGCAGAACTGGAGAGAAGGGTGGTGCTTAGCCAGTATCTCATGGCAATACAATGTGCCGGTGCGACACCACCACAGGAAACAGGACTGACATATAACTCATGGTTTGGAAAGTTTCATCTTGAGATGATATGGTGGCATCAGGCGCAGTTTGCCCTATGGGGACACGAGGATTTGCTTGAGCGCACGCTGCAGTGGTATTTCAAGGCAGAGGATAAGGCACGCGGCATAGCACAAAGACAGGGCTTCGATGGTGTGAGGTGGATGAAGATGACAGACCCTTCGGCAATGGAGGCGCCGTCAAAGGTGGGCAGTTTCCTTATATGGCAGCAGCCACATATCATCTATCTTGCAGAACTGGTATATCGGGCAAATCCTTCTGCGGAACTGATAAAGAAGTATAATCCGCTGATTCAGGAAACAGCGAAGTTCATGTACGACTTTGCTACTTATGACAAAGAACACGACCGCTATGTGCTGAAGGGGGTGATACCGGCGCAGGAGACATTGCGTGCGGCAGAGACAGTGAACCCACCTTTTGAACTTTCTTACTGGCATTATGGACTGAAAACAGCTCAGCTGTGGCGTGAGAGAGCTGGCATGCAGCGGGTGAAAGCGTGGGACGAGATGGCTGACAAGCTTTCTGTATTGGCGAAAGACAAGGAGAGCGGGCTGTATCTTGCGGCAGAGACTGCCACAGAGACATACAAGGACATACGCTTTACATCAGACCACATGGCGGTGCTGGGTGCTGTTGGAATACTGCCTATGAGCAGACTGGTGGACATGAGTACGATGAAGAGCACCTTTGAGTGGATATGGGATAACTGGAACTGGAATAAGACATGGGGATGGGACTATCCAATGACGGCCATGAATGCGGCACGTATGGGTGAGCCGGAGAAAGCTGTTGCGGCGCTGCTTATGTCGAAACGAACAAATACATACCTCGTAAACGGACATAACTATCAGGACGCAAGGCTCAGAGTGTATCTGCCGGGTAACGGAGGACTGCTTACCACCATTGCGATGATGTGTGCAGGATGGGACGGTACGGATGAGAGAAATCCGGGATTCCCAAAGGATGGCAACTGGGATGTGCGCTGGGAAGGGCTGCATCCTATGCCGTAGTATAGGTGGAATAAAAAAAATGACAACGATGAGAAAAATATTTATTTTGACGACTATCATGCTGGGCTTGCTGATGTCAACAGCGGGAATGGCTGCTACAGGAACGTGGCAAAGTGTAACGACAGGCGCGGCAATCAGTTATACAACAACTAAGCCAGTCGGCACGGTTGCTAAGGATGTGAACGGCAAGCCGATGACTATCGTATATCTGGAAAATCTTTCTGTCACAAAGATTGGACAAAACAGCAACACCGACGATGTGGCATGGCTGCTCAGCCAAGGCTATCAGGTGATAGAACTGGATTATGCCAAACACAGCAAGGCAGTATCTCCAACGCTCAATACCGACATCATAGCCATCAACAGCAACCTGCAGAATGGCAAGTTCTGCGGACTTGACTGTTCGCCAAGTCGTTCATACATCCTTATGGAGGGTTATCGCATCAGTCGCGACATAGCATATTATCATGACGACCCAACGGTGTATAACTTCCCTGATGTGTACAAAGACAGCGAGGGCGACTCACTCTATCTCGACCTCGTTTATCCTGCCAATCCGTCTGTGAAGGTGCCGGTATTGGTTACATTCTCATATAGCAACAGCTTCGCTACTAATTCAAGCGGCAAGTTGACTGATGCCAACAAGCACAAGCGTATGTATCTGCCCTACTTCTGGGGCGCCTTCAAGGACAGTTTCGTAGAGGGTGCGTCGGCATTAGGGTTCGCATGGGCTGTCTGCGACCATCCTAAGTATTGCGATTGGGGACAAGGACGTTACACTGGGGGAGCAAACAAGAGTCTGGGATCCATTGAGGTGAATCCCGATGCCGCACGCAAGGTGAAGTCTGCCATCCGCACAGTGCGCGGCATCGGCAAACCGTTGGGACTGAACGGCGATGTGGCAGTAACAGGTTTCTCACGCGGTTCAACGGCAGCCGCTCTTGCTGTGGGCGATGCTTGGGACAACTCCCTTGAAGACATGTCGCGAGGACGCTTTACTGAGGAGAGCAGTACTGTGCAGTGTGCCTTGCTCGGACCTGGAATGTTTGACTATGAGCATGCCCTGACAGCATCCAACGAATACACTCGCATGAAGGCATTCGTAACAGCCAACCCAAGCAGTCCTTGGACCATGCAGGGTGCATTTTCTACAATCAAGAGCAGTGCCTCTGCTCCTACGCTGTTTTTCTACAACAGTGACGACTACTACAAGGACAGCGACAAAGACCCGCAAGGGCTCTATGCCTCACAGGCAGCGCTGATGAAGGCGAAGCTCGATGCATTGGGAGCAACAACGGAAACGCTTGTTGACTACAGTTCCGGTCATGCCGTACCGCAAGCCTCTGCCGACCTGCAGCGCATGTACGACTTCATGACAAAGCATATTGCCAGTCCTGTCAATACAGGCATAGGTAACATAACCAATGCCGCAAGTCCCCAAACGGGCGACACATACAACCTTATGGGCTTGAGAGTGTCCTCAAACTACAAAGGAATAGTTATCCGTTCGGGTAAAAAGGTTGTGGTGAGGTAGAAGGAGAAATTAAAAGTGCAGGGATAAGAAGACAAGTAGATAAGAGAAAGCAGAGAATGTTTTTTAACGGCAGAACGCCAAATTCCATATAAAGAGAATGTTCTATCCTTTACATACAGACATACGGAAACCGCAGAAGTTTACATTTCCCTTCTGTTATGAGCCTCATGAGTTGTGCCTTACAGCAGCTCATGAGGTTCAGTTGCTTATAGCGTCACATGGTGAGTGGCGGGCGGATGCGGACAAGGGAAAGATGTTCGGTGTGCTTGTGGTGGAGACGGCAGAGGGACAACTGGGATATCTGGCGGCTTATTCGGGACTTCTTGCCGGCAGGAATGACTGGCAATGCTTTGTGCCGCCGGTATTCGACTCACAGCAGCCTGATGGATATTTCAAGTGTCAGGAGGCTGAGATTTCTGCCATTAATGTAGAGGTGAAGGCTTTAGAGACGGATGCGGCTTATTCTGACTGTCGCAGGCGCAGGACAGAACTGGAGCGGGAGGCAAGTGATGAGATTGCGGCTTTTAAGGCGAGAATGGTTGAGGCGAAGCGCCGGCGTGATGCTGCTCGTGCCTGTAATGCAGAGGTGGCAGATATGGATATGATACGCGAGAGTCAGTTTATGAAGGCAGAGTTGAGGCGTATCAGAAAACGTTGGCAAGAACAACTTGACATCGTGGAGAAGGAATGTGGTGAGTATGAATGCCGCTTGCGCTTACTTAAAGATAGGCGTAAGGCTATGTCAGACGCTCTGCAGCTATGGCTTTTCTCACAATATGATATGCTGAATGCGCGTGGCGAGCGTCGCAATCTGCTGTCAATCTTTGAGGATACTCCCCAGAAGACACCACCGGCAGGCTCTGGCGACTGCTGCGCACCAAAGTTATTGCAATATGCTTACATCAAAGGAATGAGGCCGGTATGTATGGCAGAGTTCTGGTGGGGAGCTTCGCCGGCAGGAGAGATAAGACACCATCTGCAGTTTTATCCGTCGTGTACAGGCAAGTGCAAACCTATATTGGCGCACATGCTTAAAGGACTATGTGTGGAGGATGACCCTCGCCAGACAGCAGACGCAGGTGAGCTGAAGGTTGTTTATGATGACGAATGGCTTGCCGTGGTGCTGAAGCCAGCCGGGATGCTTAGTGTGCCGGGAAAGGGTGACAGGCAGTCGGTACTGTCGATAGTAAATGATTTATACCCGGGAATCAGCGGACCGGTGATAGTTCATCGTCTGGATATGGACACATCGGGACTGATGGTTGTGGCAAAGGCGAAGGAAGTGTATTGCCGTTTGCAGGAGATGTTCTGCACACGTGAGGTGAAAAAGCGTTATGTGGCGTTGCTTGACGGGATTGTAAGTTGCGAGCAGGAGGGTACGATAGAGCTTCCTCTATGTGCCGACATCATGTACAGGCCAATGCAGAAAGTGGATTACGACAATGGCAAGCAGGCTGTTACTTATTACAAACTGCTAAAATCAACAGAGCAGGGCACTCTTGTCAGCATGTCGCCACTTACAGGACGCACACATCAGTTGCGTGTGCATTGTGCACATAAGAACGGTTTAGGGGTGCCAATAAAGGGTGATGCCCTGTATGGCACATCATCGTCACGTCTCTTTTTGCATGCCGAGGCTCTTGAGTTCGTACATCCTGTGACGGGAAAGCACATGCTTTTTGAGAGCAGATGTGACTTTTCCTGACTTGTTAAACCACAGGTAATCCGTTTGGTATATCCCGTGTATACCAAAGGTATATCCCGCATATACCAAAAGTATATCCCGTGTATACCAAATTTAAATAATACTTTTTTAAAGTAGAAGGCATATCTCCAACTGCAAATGTATTATCGACGTAATGATATGTCTTTGTTTAATGGTTGCGGCAACATTCTTTGTCCGTTTAGTACTCACTTTCATTTCTTTTGTTGTATCTTTGCATCAATAACATTTATAAACAAAAAATAAAAAACAGAGGAAATGAAAAAATTAATCTTTACATGGGTAATGATGCTTTGCCTGTCAGCGACGGCAATGGCGGAGAATTATCCTTATCGTTCAGACTATTTGTGGGTGACTGTGCCAGATCACTCCGACTGGCTTTATGAGACAGGAGAGAAGGCTGTGATTGACATACAGTTTCTGAAGTATGGAATACCGCGTGACGGGGTGGTGGAGTACACTATCGGAAATGACATGCTGGAAGATGACGCGAAGGGCGAGGTGACATTGAAGAACGGAAAGGCAAAGGTGAATATGGGAACAAGGAAGACTCCGGGATTCCGTGACCTTAGGCTGAAGGTGAAGGTGGACGGCAAGACCTATAGTCATCACATAAAGGTGGGATTCTCTGTAGATAAGATAAAGCCTTTCACAAAGGAGCCGGCAGACTTTAAGGCATTCTGGAATAACAATATAGAGGAGATGAGAAAGACCAAACTTTCTTATACAAAGGAACTGGCAAAGGAGTACTGCACGGATAAGATGGACTGCTACCTCGTGAAACTCATAATAAACAGGCAGAAGCAGGCAGTATATGGCTATCTCTTCATTCCTAAGAATGCGGCAAAGGGCAGCTGTCCTATCGTGATGTGTCCTCCGGGAGCAGGTATAAAAACTATAAAGGAACCGTTGCGCCACAGATATTACGGAGAGAACGGATGCATCCGCTTTGAGATGGAGATTCACGGACTTGACCCAAGAATATCTGCGGAGACGTTCAATGAGATAAGCAAGGCGTATAATGGCAGCGAGAACGGATATCTCTCTAATGGTTTGGATAACAAAGACAGATATTATATGAAGCGTGTCTATCTGTCATTGGTGCGCTCTATCGATTTCCTTACCACATTACCGGAATGGGATGGACGCAATGTGGCAGTGCAAGGCGGTAGTCAGGGCGGTGCGTTGGCTATTATCGCGGCAGGACTTGACAGTCGTGTTACACAGTGTGTTGCCAATCATCCGGCACTCAGCGATATGGCTGCATACAGCGTAAAGGGAACAACAGGAGGATATCCTCACTTCAACCGCACACCGGGAATGTTCACAAAGGAGAACATCAACACGATGGCTTATTATGATGTGGTGAACTTTGCGCGTTATGTGAAGGCAGACACTTATGTTACATGGGGATATAATGATGATGTTTGTCCTCCTACAACAAGCTATGCAGTATGGAACACTCTGCAGTGTCCTAAGGAGGCTTTGATAACTCCGATAAACGAACATTGGACATCTGACGTGACAGAGCGCGGACATCTGGAGTGGATTCAGAAACATCTGAAGTAAGAAGAAGGTATTTATATAAGATTTGGAGCATAGCAGGGCGGTACTATTATTACGGTCCTGCTATGTTTTTTATGCGTAATGTTGTGATTCCTTATGTTTTTATTGTCTTGTATGCCTGGTATGATTAAACTTATTTCATATTAAAACGTCTTATGATAAAATAGGGATGGGCTAATGTCCTGATGGATTCTTTGGCCGCATCCAGAGTACTTGCCAGTGTTGATACCAGAAGATTCTGGCAATAATGTTATTAGCGTAAAAAAATATTACTATGAACTGTATGAGCAGAGGACGAATGCTGTGTGTCGCATTTGTTGTTTTCCTGAGTATGTTATTTGTTGATGCGGCAGCACAACGAAGGTCTAACCGTTATTTCCTTAGGCAGGCAAAGCCGGAATTCTTTAAAACCGATGAGGCTAAGAGAGTGGCAGAACAGGTGCTGCTGTATCAGCGCGTGACTGGCGGATGGCCTAAGAACATTGACTTCGTGACACCGTTTACGGAAGAGCAGAAGGAGAAGATAAAGAGTGAGAAGACGAGAAAGGACGACTCTACCATTGATAATGGAGCAACAACAATGCAGATTGGTTATCTGTCAAAGTTGTATGAGGCTACAGGCGACAAGCGTTATCGTGATGCCGCAAGGAAAGGTGTTGATTATTTGCTCAGCGGACAATACGATAACGGCGGATGGCCTCAGTTCTGGCCGGTGACTGTGGGTTACCAGGTGAACATAACTTACAACGACGATGCTATTGTTAACACCATGCGACTGCTGAGAGCCGTGGCTCAGGAGGAATGGCCGTATAAGGGCGATGTTATAGATAAGAAGATGCGTAAGAGAGCGGATGAGGCTTTCTGGAAAGGTGTGGAGTGTATTTTGGCAACGCAGATAGTAACAGACGGAAAGCTTACGGTGTGGTGCCAGCAGCATGACCCCGTAACAATGAAACCGGCATCGGCAAGAGCCTATGAGCTGCCTTCTTATTGCTCCTCAGAGAGTAATGGTATTGTCAGACTGTTGATGGAGCTGCCAGCCCCGGATGCGAGGGTAAAGAAGGCGGTGCACTCGGCAATGGAGTGGTTCGACAAGTATAAGTTGACAGGATTGCGTGTTATACGTACCGGATGGCGCACAGGCAACCCGGATACAAAGTTGGTGCAGGACCCTACAGGTGTTCCGTTGTGGGGAAGATTCTACGACCTTGAGAAGTGTGAGCCTTATGTGTGCGACCGTGATGGTGTGCCGCGTAAGCATCTTGACGAGATAGGGAAGGAGCGCCGCAATGGTTATGGATGGTACACAGAGAACCCGGGCGAGCTGTTTGAGATGTATGACAAATGGGCGGATGTGCACGACCCGGATAACAAGGTGAGCATAGACTTGCACTCTAAGGGTATCAATGAGAACGGAACTTTTGATATGTCACGAAAGCACAAGGTGGACGTGTCGCTCTTTGATGTGGTGGTGAGTCCGGGAGAGAGCATACAGCGAGCTGTGGAGAGTGCGCCGGAACTTCCAACAGAGCCTTATAAGATTCTTGTGAGAAAGGGTGTGTATAATGAGAAGGTCATCATCGACCGCCCTAACATAGTGCTCGTCGGTGAGGACAGAGACAGCACACAGATTGTCTTCGCAGAGCTTAGCAAGAAGCGTACGATAAAGGAATATAAGGGGAAACCGGTGGGCAACGGAGTGATAGTGTTGCAGGATGAGGCTGACGATTGTGTCATAAGCGGACTCACGGTTTATAACAATTATGGCTCTACCGTGGAGCCCACGACAGCTCATCAGATGGCTATATTCGGCAGGGCCACACGCACCATAATAGTTAACTGTAATGTGCTGGCAGACGGCAACGATGCTCTCTCGCTCTGGGCGAAGGATGGAGAGGGTATGTATTACCATGCCGATCTGGACATCAAGTGTCCGGGCGTTGACTTCTTGTGCCCAAGGGGCTGGTGCTATGCCACAAGATGCCGTTTCCTCGGAGACAGCAGGGCTATATTGTGGCACGACGGAAGAGGGGATAAGACAAAGAAACTTGTGGTTACCAACTCTACGTTTGATGCTAAGTCGCCGACGGTTCTCGGCAGGTATCATCATGATGCTCAGATATTTCTTGTAAGTTGCAATCTCTCTGCGCAGATATTAGACCAGAACATAGGGTATGCCTACACAGACAAGGTGCTGGACCCGTGCCCGTGGGGACAGCGTATATATTATTTCGACTGCAAGAGGGAGGGTGGTCACAGCGGATGGCTCGACAACAATCTCCATAAGGCTGAGGAGGCTGTGCCGTTCTATGCAATTACAGCCCAGTGGACATTCGGCGGGAAGTGGGACCCGGAGAAGCGGATAAGAGAGCTTTGGAGCGTTCTTGCTTACTGATTATTTTTTCATCCCAATATGTTTTTCACGGGCGGCATAGGTTTCATTCTTATGCCGCCTGCTTCTTTTTTCTGTTGGTCAGGTCACGAAGGAAACATCCCTTTTTGCTTACAATCGCATTTTTTTTGTCTGTCAGCATTTTCCCTCAAAATAGCGGAAAAACACTTCCGTTCAGGCATCATTTTGGTTTCTTAGCACGCATCTGGCGCAATCATTCTCGCGCTGAAAATCCCAAAAGATGCCTGAATGAGCGGATTTCCGCGCGCGGAACTATAAAAAACATCTGCGCTTTATCCGCCACAAGACACGCCATTTCAGCACTTGTCCCACTCATCCTGCCATACATTTCCATATCCGTCATGCCACCATTGCATAGCCATGCCGCTATGATTGCTATGTCAAGGCGGTGCGATTACATTGTCGTGGCGGTGCGATGGCTATGCCATCATGCTGCGATAGAATTGCCATGGCAGTGCGATTACGTTGT